>DASWIE010000021.1:0-39027 GCA_036397815.1 Candidatus Limnocylindria bacterium | reverse complement strand
CGAGCCGCTGCGCTACCTGTTCAAGGACGAGGTCCGCGCGGTCGGCATGGAGCTGGGACTGCCGGAGGCAATGGTCCTGCGGCAGCCGTTCCCCGGACCCGGGCTGGCGATTCGGATCATCGGCGAGGTGACCGCCGAGCGACTCGCGACCCTGCGCGAGGCCGACTGGATCGTGATCGACGAGATCAAGGGCGCCGGCCTGTATCGGTCCCTGTGGCAGTCGTTCGCGATCCTGACCCCGGTGCGCTCCGTTGGCGTCATGGGCGACGGCCGCACCTACGCCAACGTGGTCGCCATCCGGGCCGTCACCTCCGACGACGGCATGACCGCGGACTGGGCGCGCCTGCCGTACGAGGTGCTGGCCAGGATCAGCAGCCGGATCGTCAATGAGGTGCCCGGCGTCAACCGCGTCGTGTACGACATCAGCTCCAAGCCGCCCGCCACCATCGAGTGGGAGTGACGCGGGCTAGAGATCAATCCGGATGACGGCGTTCGCCCTCCAAATCGTCAGCCACAGGGTGTCAGCGGAGACCACGATCGCTCCGCTGCCGCGGTCGGAGGTGACGATCCACTCGATGGCCGCGTTCTCCGGATCCAGACGCATGAGGAATGAGTCAACGGCCGTGACCACCCAAGCGGCGTCGTCAGTGACGTAGATGTCATTGACGCTCTCCGATCGCAAGCCGTAGTCCTGGAAATCACCCGACCCGGTCGACGGGTCGAAGCGGAAGAGGTCGGGAACGGACGGCTCCGGGTCCTCCTCCAACCCCCTCCCTTGCAGCCCGACCCATACGCCGCCCGCCCCGGTCGCCACCACGAACGGGTCCACGAGGTCCGATGCCGCCGTGGTGACCTCCCCCCCGGCCGGATCGATCCGCAGCAAAAGGCCGTCCCGGGTCGCGGTGGCCCACAGGTAGCCGAAACCGTAGGCAAGCTTGGTCACGGTGTGACCGAGGGGGTAGGTCGCCGTCACCGCGTTCGATGCCGGATCGATCCGCACCACAGCGCTCGCGACGACCTCGCCGCTCAACGACCAAACGGCGTCGTCGCTCACGGCGGGCCGGCCGTACAGCACCGGCGTCTGGAAGGTCACCGATGCCACGATCGCGTTGGTGGCCGGGTCAATCCGGGCCATGCCATCCCGGGTGCACGCCCAGATGCTGTCGAATCCCGCCGCGATGCCCTCGCACTCCCCGCCGGGCAGGGCGATGCGCGCCTGCTCGGCGCCCAATGCCGGGTCGAGCCGGACGACCGCAGGCGCCGGGCCGTCCGGAGCCAACACCCAAAGCGAACCGTCGAGAAGGGCCGGCCAGTCTGGCGCGACTTCCACCGAGACGTCGAAGGTGGCCACATCCTCCAGGCGCGCCGTGGGCGGACCGCTCGGACTGGGGGCAGCCGAATCCGATGGCGGCGGCTGGGACGTGCTCGGCGACGCAACCGGGGTGGGGCTTGCCAAGGGCGACGCGCAACTGGCGAGCATCATGAGGACCACGAGGCCTGCCCCGTGCCGCTGCACGCCTGTGGTCAGACGAGACACGCGGGCTCGCGACGACGCATCGGACCTCCATGGTGGTCCGCGCATTATCTTCAGCCTGTCAATGGCCGCAGGCTCCCTGGCGCCTAGGATTGGCGCCGATATCCTCGTGGTTCGACAAGCTGCTGGAGGACCTACGGCGAAAGCGGGAAGCCCAAGCACGGTGAGTACTACAACGGGCCGCTCCGGCTGAAAACCCGTCGCGGGTAGGCACTGTCGGTACTACCAGGATCCGCGCTGCGGAGAATCTTGTCGCTTGCAGTACGGAGGGTGCTGGCAGGAGTCAGTCGCCGCTGCACGGCGCGACCGCTAGCATGCTGGGCACCGATGTCCACCTGGTTCGACAAGCTGCTGGAGGAGCTGCAACGCCGGCAGGCTGAGCAGGATGCCCGGCGAGAGGGGCGGCCGCTTCCGCGGCGCGCGCCGCGCCGCGCGGGGGGCGGGGGTAACGGCGGCGACGACGGCCCGCCGCTCGACGATCGACCAACCCCGTTCCCGCGCCGCGGGCGGGACAGCGGGCCAATCGACGCGGCACGGATCCGCCGCTGGGTGGTGCTCGCCGTCATCGTCGTGCTCGCGCTCTTCCTGTTCGGCTTCCTGGGACGCATCGTCAACCTGCTCACCGACCTGATGTGGTACGACGCGCTCGGCCGGCGCGACGTGCTCACCACCCGCCTCTGGATCCAGGTCGGGCTCTTCTTCCTTGGCCTCGCCGCCTTCGGAGTCCCGGCGCTGGCCAGCATCTGGCTGGCACGGCGCATCGCGCCACAGGTCCCGATCCGGCGCATCGGCGGCTTCGAGGTCCCGGACGCCTCGCGCCCCATCACCTGGGCCCTGGTGGCGGTGGCGAGCCTGATGGCCCTCGTCTCCGCGGCCGCCTGGAGCGGGAGCTGGGACACGATCCTGCTCTTCGCCAACGGCGGGGACTTCGGCACCACCGATCCCAATTTCGGCCGAGACATCGGCTTCTACGTCTTCGACCTGCCCTTCTGGCGGTTCCTGCAGGGCTGGGGGGTGGCGAGCCTGATCGCCATCCTGCTGCTCAGCCTGGCTGCCTACGCGGCGGGCGCCCTGCGCTGGCAGTTCCGGCTCAGCGCCGCGGTCCGAGCCCACCTCTCGATCCTGGGCGCGCTGCTGCTCGCCCTCTTCGCCCTCGGCTACCAGCTCGACATACCCGAGCTGAGCTACTCGACCCGCGGGATCGGTGGCGCGATCCAGGCGGCCACCTACACGGACATGAACGCGCAGGTCCCGGCCTACCAGATCCTGACCGTCGTGGCCCTGGGCGCCGCCGTGCTCCTGCTGGCCAACATCTGGTTCCGCACCCTCTGGGCGCTGGTGCTGGCGGGCGGCGCCTGGTTCGGCCTGTCGATCCTGGTCGGGGGCCTGTATCCGGCATTCGTGCAGGGATTCCAGGTGACGCCCAACGAGCAGAACGTCGAGGTCCCGTACATCTCGCGCCACATCGCCTCGACCCGAGCGGCCTTCGACCTGGACGCCATCGAGCAGCGCGACTTCACCGGCGAGCAGAACCTGACCGCGGCCGTGTTCGAGCAGGACGCGGCGACGATCGACAACCTGCGGCTGTGGGACTATCGACCGCTGCTCATCACCTTCGGCCAGGACCAGATCCTGCGCCGCTACTACGACTTCCACGACGTCGACATCGACCGCTACCCGATCGCCGATGAGCAGCGCCAGATCATGCTCAGCGCCCGCGAGCTGGACGTCGAGAAGCTGGCGGACGCGGCCAAGACCTGGACCAATCAGCGGCTGGTCTACACCCACGGCTATGGCATCACCGCGGTGCCGGTCGATGGAGTGACGCCCCAGGGGCAGCCCGACTACTTGGTGAGCGGCATCAACCGCGAGCCGCGGCTCCCGGTTGGCCAGCCGCGAATCTACTTCGGCGAGCTGACCGACTCCGACTACGTGGTGACCGGGACCGACACCGAGGAGTTCGACTATCCGCTCGACGAGTCGTCCGAGGCGGGCGCCACGACCACCTGGCAGGGGAGCACCGGGGTGGGGATCGGCAACCCGGTGGCGCGCTTCCTGTTCGCGCTGCGCTTCGGCGATTTCAACCTGTTGATCAGCAACCAGCTGACCGACGACTCGCAGGTCCTCTTCCGCCGCGCGATCCAGGAGCGCGTGCCGGAGATTGCGCCGTTCCTGGTCTATGACCACGACCCGTACATCGTCAGCGCCGACGACCGCCTGCTGTGGGTCTGGGACGCATACACCGCCAGCGCGCGCTACCCGAACGCCCAGCCGCTGCCCGATGACAGCCCCTTCCCGCACGCGAGCTACATCCGCAACTCCGTCAAGGTGGTGGTTGACGCGTATGACGGGACGGTCGACTTCTACGTCACCGATCCGGACGAGCCGATGATCGCCGCCTGGGCGCGCATCTTCCCGGGCCTCTTCCAGCCGCTCGATGCGATGCCGCCCGAGCTCCGGCCGCACCTCCGCTACCCGGAGGGGCTCTTCATCGCCCAGAACCAGGCCTATCGCCTCTACCACCTGCCAGCCACACCGGGCGGGGCCACCACCTTCTACAACCAGGATGACCGATGGGCCATCCCGGAGGACGTGGTGGCCGGCAACGGCCAGCCGATGGAGCCCTACTACGTGATCATGCGCATCCCCGGCGAGGACGCCGCCGAGTTCGTCCTGATCCAGCCGCTGGTCCCCGAGCAGCGGCCCAACATGATCGCCTGGGTCGCGGCTCGCATGGATCCGGGCGTGTATGGCGAGCGGATCGCCTTCCACTTCCCCAACGACACGTCGACCGATGGGCCGGCACTGGTCGAGGCGCGGATCGATCAGGACGACGCGATCAGCGCCCAGTTCAGCCTGTGGGATCGCTCGGGCTCATCAGTCATCCGTGGCAACCTGCTGGTGCTGCCGATCGGCGACGACGGGCTGATCTACGTGGAGCCGATCTTCCTGCAGGCCGAGGGAGCGCCGTTCCCCGAGTTCGTGCGCGTGATCATGGTCAGCGAGGATCGGGTCGCCTTTGCCGAGGATGTCGAGAGTGGCCTGGAACAGCTGCTCGGAGAGGCCGAGCCACTCCCGCCCGACGGCGGGCTGCCGGAGGACGTGGCCGGCCTCGTTGCCGAGGCGCAGCGACTGTATGCGGCGGCACAGGCCGCGCTGGACGCCGGCGATCTGGGGACCTATCAGGCCCGCATCGATGAGCTCCAGCAGGTCCTGGATGCGCTGGCGGAGCTGACCGGTGCAGCTACCCCGTCGGCGGAGCCATCGCCGACCGCATCGCCGTAGGTGAGGATCCTCGTCCTCGGGTCGGGGGCGCGCGAGCACGCGTTGGCCTGGCGCCTTTCCCGGGACGGCGGTGGGGCAAGCATCCGGATCGCGCCGGGCAACGGCGGGACCGCGGCCGTGGCTGAAACGGTCAGCGGTCTCGACATCGGGGATGCGGCGGCGGTTGCCCATCACGCCGCGCGTGAGCGGTACGACCTGGTGGTGGTCGGTCCCGAGGCGCCACTGGCGGGCGGCGTGGCAGACGCGCTGCAAGCCGCCTCCGTCCCCGTCTTCGGGCCGACGCGAGCCGCGGCGCGGCTCGAATCCTCGAAGGCCTTTGCCAAGGAGCAGCTGCGCCGCGCCGGGGTGCCGACCGCGGCGAGCGCGAGCTTCTCGGACCCCGACGCCGCGATTGCCGACGTGCGGAGCCGAGAGCGCCCACCGGTGGTCAAGGCGGACTGGCTGGCGGCCGGCAAGGGGGTGGTGGTGGCCGAATCCATGGAGGAGGCGGAGGCCGCAGTGCGCTCGCTGCTGGACGCCGCGCCGCCGGGCGGGAGCGTGCTGCTGGAGGAGCGGCTGGCGGGACGGGAGGTATCGGTCTTCGCGCTGGTCAGCGATCAGGCCGTGGTGCCGCTGGGTGCGGCGTGCGACTACAAGCGGCTGCAGGACGGGGACCTGGGGCCCAACACGGGTGGCATGGGCGCCTACGCCCCCGTGCCCTGGTTCGGCAGCGCCGAGGTGGAGGCCGCGGTGGCGAGCATCTTCGAGCCGATCGCCTGGCGCATGTCGCGTGACGGCACCCCGTACCGCGGTGTGCTCTACGCCGGCCTGATGCTGACCGACGAAGGACCGATGGTGCTCGAGTTCAACGTGCGCTTCGGCGATCCGGAGGCGCAGGTCCTGCTGCCGCTGCTCGACGGCGAGCTGGCTGCCGCGTTGCTGGGCGTGGCGCTCGGCGACCGTGGCGCAATGGAGGGGTCGCTGGGGAACCAGCCCGGCGCCGCCGTGGGCGTGGTGATCGCGGCAGCGGACTATCCCGAGGCACCGGAGAGCGGCGCCGCGCTGGAGGGTGCCGAGCCGAGCGCAGCCGACGACGGCGGGCCGCTGCTCCGCTTCCACGCTGGCACGCGGCAGTCACCGGGTGGCTACGAGGCGTCCGGCGGCCGGGTGATCACGATGGTCGGGATAGGCGTCGACCTGGCATCGGCGCGCGACGTGGCCTACCGCGGCGTCGCGGAGAGCTCGCTCGACGGCGGGCAGCACCGCAGCGACATCGCGCAGCGCGAGATCCAGGGGCCGACGCCAGGCTGACCCCTCGCGGCGTTTCTGCCATCGGCGCGGCACGCAGGTTGCTTCTCTCCGGGACTGATGCCCATCGTCGCAGCCGTCTTCGCGCTCATCGGCCGCTTCGTCGGCCGCCTGCTGAACATGGCCTTCGGCTGGGCCAGCCGCTCAGCACCGCATCAGCTGCCTCTCCCACCCGCAGGCAGCCGGATGTCGACCCAGACTGCCCGATGGTCCGAGGTCGGGAAGCCGCCGATCGCGATCAGACTGAAGTCGAAGACCCCGACCAGGCGGAAGAGCGGGTCGGTATTTGCGGGCCAGAACACTGCGGAACCGAGAATCTGGATGCTCTTGCGCGGCAGGACGTAGTCGGCACGCAGGTTGCCCGGGGCGGTGTCGGCGAAGTCGGCCGTGTCGAAGCGCGGGTCGCTCAGATGGGTCAGGTTCGCCCCGCCCTGCAGGGCATTCTGCTGGACCGCACCCGGACTGTCCGGCGTGACATTGGCATTTACCAGTGGGTGCTCGATCAACTGCTGGATGGCACCATCGATGCTGTCGCCGTCCAACGGGTCGGAGTTCTGGTCGCCGGCGATTACGAAATAGCTCCCGGGCGCGAGGCCGCCGGCTGCGCCCGCGTCGTCGTGGATGTAGCCGGCCTTCCCGGGCGAGATGTAGTCCGCCCAGAAGCGGATCTCGTCGAAGTTTCTGGTGCCGTTCCGATCCTCGAGCCCGTCGAAGACCGGCGGTGTCGGGTGGCTCACCAGGAAATGAACTGTTCGCCCGCCGATCGCGATTGGAATGTCCCAGTGACTCTTGCTGCTGAGCGGGAGGATGTCCAGCTCGTCAGGGCTGTACCACGGCTGCCCGGTGAGTGCGGGGTTCGACGGGTTCGGATCCGGGTAGTGCGGCAGCATCGCCCCGGGCATGTCTTTCCACAGGAAATCCTTGAAGGTGCGAGCTGCGGCGTAGTCGATCGGGTACATGCTGAAGACCGCCATCCCGAACTGGCCTGGGAACGCGCCGAAGCCGAGCGAGTCGTCGCCGTATCCCGCCGCCCCCGGATTGTCCACCACCGCTCCGTTGTTGTTGAGGTCCTTGTGCGAGGCCACCCCGGTGTTCGACGGCGCGACGAACACATACGGGTAGCTGATCGGCGTCGAGCCGTTGTGACTGACGGATAGGTAGTTCTGCTGGAAGCCATCCGTCGACGCATTGCCCTGGAAGTCAGGCGCGGCAACATAGTCAAACTCGTTGATGAGGAGCACGTCGGGTCGCATGCGCTGGATCACCTCGGCCACGTTGGCCGCCTGCCAGCGCCGCAACTTCAGGGCGGCATCGGCCTCGTTCGGATCGTAGGGCGCCGACAGGTCGCTCTGGGCCAGGCCGGCTGACGCCCGGTTCAACGATGCGTTGAAGGTCGCGAAACGGACCGATGATGGGTCGGGCCGCGTCGCCTGTACGCGGAGCGGCACGATCGCCGCGGCGAGCAGCAGGCCAGTCAGCAGAAGGACGGGGACGGTCCATCGGGCGCGCCGATGGCTCACGTGGACCAGCATGGCCAGATCTCCTTCGTGTGGTTGGATCTACCTGGCAGCTCGGGCCGGCCTAGCGTATGGGCCTGAGATCAATGGTACGTCATGTGTCCGCGCCCTATCCTTGTGCCGCCGATGTCCGACACCCCGCTCGTGGCCGTGATCTGCGGCTCGCGATCCGACCTGCCGACGCTGCGCGGCTGCTTCGACGTGCTCGACACGTATGGGATCGCCTGGGAGTCATCGGTCATCAGCGCCCACCGGCAGCCGGAGGCGCTGGGCGGCTACGTTCGAGCGGCCGAGGCGCGCGGCGTGCGCGTCTTCGTGGGTGCCGCCGGGCTGGCCGCGCACCTGCCCGGCGTGCTTGCGAGCCTCACCGCCCGGCCGGTGATCGGCGTGCCGCTGGACGGCGGCTCGCTGGCCGGGGCCGATGCGCTCTACAGCGTGGTGCAGATGCCGCCCGGGGTGCCGGTTGCCGCGGTGGCGATCGGTGCGGTGGGGGCGAAGAACGCCGGCCATCTCGCGGCGCGGATCCTCGCGCTGTCCGATGCGGAGGTTGCAGACAAAGTGGATCGCTTCCGCGGCGAGCAGGCCGCGCGCGCCGAGATCGACATCGACCCCCGCGCTGACGGGCGATGATCGACCGCTACGCCCTGCCCGAGCTGCGCGAGCTGTTCGGCGAGCGCCGCAAGCTGGAGCTCTGGCTGCGGATCGAGCTGCTGGCGGCGGAGGCCATGAATGCCGCCGGGCTGGTGCCCGACGACGACTGGGAGCGCATCCGGCGAGGTGCCGGCGAAGTCGACCCGGACCGGGCGCGCGAGATCGAGCGAGAGTCGCAGCACGACGTCATCGCCTTCCTGCGCTCGGTCACCGAGCAGCTGGGCCCGGAAGGTCGATGGCTGCACTTCGGGCTGACGAGCTCCGACGTGCTCGACACCGCGACCGCGGTCGTCCTGCGCGACGCGACGCTGGTCGTCGAGGGCGAGCTTGAGCGGCTGGCGGAGGTGGTTCGCCGCCTGGCGCTGCAGCATCGGTCCACCCCCATGGTCGGGCGCAGCCACGGCATCCACGCTGAGCCGATCACCTTCGGCTTCAAGGCCGCCGGCTGGTACGCGGAGCTGCAGCGCGACCAGGAACGGCTCGCCCGCGCGCGCGAGGGGATCGGGGTCGGCAAGGTGTCCGGCGCGGTCGGCACGCACGCCAATGTCAGCGCGGCGGTCGAGCGTCACGTCTGTGAGGGGCTGGGGCTGACGCCCGATCCGGCTGCCACCCAGGTGGTGAGCCGCGACCGCCACGCCGAGCTGCTGACCACCCTCGCGATCCTGGGCGGCACGTTGGAGCGAATCAGCATCGAGGTGCGGCACCTGCAGCGTACCGAGGTGGCGGAGGCCTTCGAGCCGTTCGGCGGCGGCCAGCAGGGAAGTAGCGCCATGCCCCACAAGCGCAACCCCGTGCTGGCCGAGCGGGTGAGCGGGCTGACGCGCCTGCTGCGGGCCGATGCGCTGGTCGGCCTCGAGAACATGGCGCTCTGGCACGAGCGCGATATCAGCCACTCGTCGGCGGAGCGCTTCGTGTTCGAGCGAGCGCTGGGCGTGGCCGCCTACGCGACCAGGACGCTGGCGACCATCCTCGACGGGCTGGTGGTCGACCCCAGGCAGATGGCCGCCAATCTCGATCGACTCGACGGGATGGTCTACTCCGAGGCCCTGCTGCTGGCGATGATCGTCAAGGGCGCGGATCGCCAGGAGGCATACCGCCTGGTGCAGGGGGCCGCCATGCGTTGCTGGGACGGCGACCGCTCCTTCCGCGCCGAGCTTCTCGACGACGATGGGGTGAGCGAGTGGCTGAGCTCCGAGGAGATCGATCGGGCCATGGACCTGGAGCACCACTTGGCTGGCATATCGACGACCTATCGCGCGCTCGGCCTCGACGGCGACGACCGTCCAGACGGAGACTGAGCGTTGCGCGCCTGGCTGCGCCGAGGGGCGGTCGCCGCCCAGCAGGCCGCTGACCGCTCGGATCTCTGGCCGGCCGGAGCGCTCGCCAGCCTGGCCTTCCTGGGGTGGCTCCCCCTGCTCATGGTCGTGGCGCGACTGGATGTCGCCGACCTGACCTTCCTCGCGACGTCGCTGCGCGCCTCCAGCGCCTTCCCGACCAACGTGATCGCGCTTGGAGTTGCCCTCGTCGCCGGCGTCGTGCTGCTCTGCCTCCTGGCCGCGGCCGCCGAGGTCGCGCTGCTCCGAACGGCGACCGCCAGCGAGCCCGGCCGTCAACCGTTCAGCCACGCCGCGCTGGCCGGGCTCACCGTGATCCTGGTCTGCACGTTGCCAGCGGCCGCTGCAACGGCGGCGTTGCTGCTGGGCGCGGTCGCGCTCGTGCCGGCGGAGTATCAGTCGCCGGACCTCGGAGTTCCGCTCGCGGTCCGGCTGGTGGGCCTCCTCCTCCCCTTCCTGCTCGCGCTGCTGCTTGCCACGTTGGCGGGTCAGGCGATCGGCGGTGTGGCGCTCAGGCTCGCGCTGGCGCCCGTGGCTCCGCCCGTCGCCGTGGCACTGGCGCGAGGGCCGCGCGAGCTCCTGCGCCGACCCTGGGGCCGGATCGGCGTGGCGACCGCCGGCCTGGTGGGCGATCTCATCGCGGTGGCGTTGACCTATGCGGTGCTCCGCGTGCTCTGGGCGCCGATCGCGAGCGAGCTGGGCCGCGGGCGGCTGGCGAGCCCGGATGCGCTCCTCCTGCTGGTAGGCTTTGTGGCGATCTGGCTGGCGCTCGTGCTTGCGGCCGGGGCATTGCACGTCTGGATCTCCGCCTGGTGGACACTCGAGCTGGCCGACGCGGTGGCGACCACCGACGACGCCGCCGCCCGGTGGGACGCGCGAGGAGGTTCGACCGATGACGCCCGACCTCTCCCCTGAGCTCCAGCTCGAGCTTGGATTGCGGCTGGCCGCAGGCCTGGTGCTCGGGGCGGTCATCGGCTTCGAGCGGGAGCTGCATCGCCAACCGGCCGGCTTCCGAACGCACAGCCTGGTCGCCCTGGGCGCCGCGCTGTTCACCGTGGTCTCGGCCTACGGGTTCGCCGGCCCGATGGTCGACCCGACCCGGATTGCCGCTCAGATCGTGTCCGGCATCGGTTTCATCGGGGCGGGCACCATCCTGCAGCACCGCGGCAGCGTGCGCGGGCTGACCACCGCCGCGTCGCTCTGGGCGGTGGCCGCCATCGGGACCGCCGCCGGAGCTGGACTGCTGGTGATGGCCGTGGTGGGCACCCTGCTGATCCTCGTGGTGCTCGCGGTCCTCGATCAGATGGAGGAGTTCCTCCGACGCCGGCTGAACATCCCCGCGCCGGAGCCGAAGGCCGGCGAGGACCCCGACGAAGGACGGACGGAGGACATGCCGTGACCCTGCTGCGCAGCACGATCGAGGGCCTGCCACTGGTGCATCGCGGCAAGGTGCGCGAGACCTACGCGGTCGGCGACGACAGGCTGCTGCTGGTCGCGACCGACCGGCTCTCGGCGTTCGACGTCGTCTTCGAGCAGCCCATACCCGACAAGGGGCGGCTGCTGAACCAGCTGTCGGCCTGGTGGTTCCGTCGGCTGGCAGGCATCGGCCCTACCCATTTCATCTCGACCCAGGCGAGCGACCTTCCGGCGCAGGCCCGGGCGCCGGAGCTGGCCGGCCGCACGACACTGGCACGACGCGCCGAGCGCATCGACGCCGAATGCGTGGTCCGGGGCTATCTGGCGGGCTCCGGCTGGGCGGAGTACCGCGCCGATGGGTTGGTCGGCGGCTATCGGCTGCCCACAGGATTGCGCGAGGCCGACCAGCTGCCCGAGCCGATCTTCACGCCCTCCACCAAGGCCGAGGTAGGCCACGACCAGAACATCACCCGCCAGGAGCTGGCGGCGCTGGTTGGCGCCGAGCTGGCCCTGCAGCTGGAGGAGCGGTCGCTGGCCATCTACCGCGCCGGGGCTGAGCGCGCGGCCGAGGTAGGGCTGATCCTGGCCGACACCAAGTTCGAGTTCGGCTGGATCGACGGACAGGTCGCCCTCATCGACGAGGTGCTGACCCCCGACTCGAGCCGCTTCTGGGACGGGGAGCTGTACGCGCCCGGCGCCAGTCCGCCGAGCTTCGACAAGCAGTACGTCCGTGACTTCGTGGCAGGCTCCGGATGGAACAAGGAGCCACCGGCACCCGCCCTCCCCGACGAAGTGATCGCAGGCACGCGCGACCGCTACGTCACCGCCTACGAACGCCTCACCGGCGAGTCGTGGCGCAACGAGGCATCGGTCTAGTGCGCTGGCTGGCCGACGTGCACGTTCGGCTGCGAGAGGGGATCGCCGACCCGGAGGGCCAGACGATCGCCGGCGGGCTGCGGGCGCTCGGCTTCCCGTCAGTCGGCGAGGTGCGCGCCGGCAAGCTGCTGCGGGTCAGCTTCGAGGCCCCGGACATGGAGAGCGCCGAGGAGGCAGTGGCCACCATGTGCCGCCGCCTGCTGGCCAACCCGGTGATGGAGACCGCCGACTGGGAGCTGCAGGCCGAGGGCATTCCGGCGGAAGAGGAGATCGCATGAGCCGCGGCCCGAAGGTCGCGGTGGTCGTCTTTCCCGGCACCTGGAGCGAGCGCGACTTCGCCCATGTCGCCGGTCTCCTCGGCTGGGAGGCGCGCCTGATCTGGCACGCCGAGCCGGAGCTGGGCGACGTCGACGCGGTGGTCCTGCCGGGTGGCTTCGCCCACGGCGACCACCTGCGCACCGGGGCCATCGCCCGCTTTTCGCCCTTGATGGAGGCGGTGGAGGCCTTCGCGGCCAGCGGCGGCCCGGTGCTCGGATCGTGCAACGGCTTCCAGATCCTATGCGAGGCCGGCATGCTGCCCGGCGTGCTGCTGCGCAACCATAGCCTGCAGTTCCGCTGCGATTGGCAGTGGCTGCGGGTCGAGGGCGCCGCCGGCGCCTGGCTGGCCCCGAACGAGGTATCGGCCGGCGACCTCATCCGGCTTCCCATCTCCCACGGGGAGGGGCGCTACCACGCGGACTCCGACGTCATCGGGGAGCTGGAGGGGAGCGGTCGCATCGTCCTGCGCTACGCGGATGCCGACGGCGCGGTGACCGCCGCGGCGAACCCGAATGGGTCCTTGAACGCGATCGCTGGCATCGTCAACGAGCGCGGCAACGTCCTTGGCCTGATGCCTCACCCGGAGCGCGCGGCGGAGGACGAAGTGGGCGGCACCGATGGGCTCCACATCCTCCGTTCGCTCGAGCACTGGCTGGTGGCCCAGCCGGCCGCGGCCGAGCGTCGGCTATGATGCGAACCGTCGCACCCGGTCCGGTTGGAGGCTGATGCCGATGCAGAACGACGAGCGCGACCCCCGCGACGTTCCCCCCGACGAGCGCCCCGAGGAAGAGGACGAGTTCGAGACCGCCTCCTGGCCTGCCCAGGACATGGCGGCCCAGCCGGATGACTCAACGCCCGACGGCGGTGCGCCCGATGCCGAAGTAGCCGACGACAGGTCTGATGCGGGTGAAGGCGAAACACCCGAGGTGGCCGAGGCCACCGAAGCAGGCGAGGCGGCCGAGACGGCGCGGATTGAGCCCGAGACTGGCCCGCCCCCTCCCGAGGTCGAAGCCTACGCCGTGCCCAGCCCCATGCCCGAGCTGGCCATGGCCGCGCACAGCGTCCCTGCCACCGAGCCGGGCGAGAGCACCCAGTGCCCGCGCTGTGGAACCGAGAACCGTCCCGGCATCGCGTTCTGTGCCAACTGCGGTCAGCGGCTCGTGGCCGCCGGTGCTCCCACCACGGTTGAGCGACCGTCTCCGCCCGAGGGAACGCAAGCCTGCCCTCGCTGCGGCACGCACAACCGCGCCGGAGTGGCCTTCTGCCAGAACTGTGGCGCCAACCTGCGGATGGCGGTGCCCGGTGCGGCAGCGGCAGGGACCGGCACCGCTGGAGCGGTGAGCGCCGAGCGTTCGACCGAGGCCGGCCGGGCGATCCTCGGGCCGATCGTCCTGCTCATCGGCGCGATCGGGATCGCCACCGCCTGGCTGCTTCCCTTCCCGTTCGGCGCGGGATCCCTGTATGACCGCGCGTTCGGCGCGCCGGGTGGCTACGGCGTCGCCTTCTGGCAGGCGTATGACGCGATCGACGGTCTGGCTGCGCAGGCGTACTTCGGCTTTGCGGCACCCGCACCGATCCTCGCCGCGCTGCTGGTGCTGCTGGCGATCGGGGGCCTGCTGCGACCGGCACCCGCCATCCTCCAGCTCGTCGGCCTGGTGGTGGCGCTCGTGTGGGCGATCGGCCTTGCCGTCCTGTTCGTGGTGGTCGAGGTGTTCGGCGGCCCCGGCGGCGCGCTGATCGACATCCTTCGGGCACTGTCGCCTGGCGGGATCATCTTCCTGTTGGCCGGGCTGATCGTCGTGATCGGCGCGTTGACTCGCGTCGGCCGCGGCTGACGCGATGGCGGATCGCTACTGTCCCAGCTGCGGGACCGAGGTCGACGCCGATGCCCGGTTCTGCCCGACCTGCGGCATCACCCTCGAGACGGACGATCAGCCCGAGCTGCCCGCCGCGCCGGCCTGGCCTCAGCCGGAACCGACACGTGCCCAGGCAGAGCCAGAACCGATCGACGCCACCGACCACGGCGGTGCGACGGAGACTGCCAACATGGCGGCCGTTCCGGATTCGGCAGTTCCGGATTCGGCAGTTCCGGATGCCCCGCCCGCCCCGCCCGAGCCTGGCCCGATCGCACCGGTCAGTCATCCTGCCCGGGTGGAGCCGGCCCAGCCGGTGCCTCCCGCCCCTCCCGCGGCGGCGGGGATCGACCTGCCGTTCACCTGGCCCACGGCTCTCTCCGGTTGGTTGACCGGCATCGGCAGCGCCGTGGGAGCGCTCGCGCTCATTCCCAACTTCGGCAACGTGGTGAGCCTGCTCCTCTTCCTGGCCTTGACGGGTGTGGCAGCGGCCGTCTTCCTGGCCGATCGCGTGCCGCATGTGCCGCGCCTGCGGCTCTGGATTCTGGTCATCAGCATGGTCGGCCTGGGGGTGGCGCTCGACCGAGCCGGGATCGGATTCGTCCAGCGCGGCACAGACAGCGTCCTCCTGATCGCCATGCTGGCGGCGGCCGGCGGTGCGCTCCTGATCGAGCTCGACCGGGACCGGCCGATGCCGCCGTCGGAGCGCACCGGAGGGTGAGCGCCGCAGCGTGAGCATCGCCCCGCCCGTCGAGCGCCACGGGCTGACCGAGGAGGAATACGGCCTGATTCGGAGGGCCCTGGGCCGCGAGCCGAATGCCGTCGAGCTCGGCATGTTCGGGGCGATGTGGTCGGAGCACTGCGCGTACAAGCACTCGCGCCCGCTGCTCGCCGGCCTGCCGACCAGCGGTCCGCGGGTCCTGGTCGGACCGGGCGAGAACGCCGGCGCGCTGGATATCGGCGATGGGCTGGCGGTCGTCTTCAAGGTCGAGTCGCACAACCACCCATCCGCGGTCGAGCCGTACCAGGGCGCTGCCACCGGGGTGGGCGGCATCATCCGTGACATCTTCACCATGGGCGCCCGCCCGATCGCGCTGCTCAACTCGCTGCGCTTTGGCCCGCTCGCTACGGCGGAGGATGCCTCCGGAAGGACTAATGCCGAGGACGCCACCCGGAACCGCTACCTGTTCGATGGGGTGGTGGCCGGGATCGCCGGCTACGGCAACTGCATCGGCATCCCGGACGTGGGCGGCGAGCTGCTCTTCGATGCCAGCTACAACGGCAACCCGCTCGTCAACGCGATGTGCGTGGGGGTTGCCCGCCGCGACGACATCACCCTGGCCCGGGCGGCCGGTCCGGGCAACGCGCTGCTGCTGGTGGGTGCGGCCACCGGGCGCGACGGGATCCAGGGAGCGAGCTTCGCCAGCGCCACGCTCGGCTACGACCGAGACGAGCGGCGGCCCGCCGTGCAGGTGGGGAACCCGTTCCTTGAAAAGCTGCTGCTGGAGGCATGCCTGGAGCTCTCAGGCTCTGACGCCGTGGTCGCGATGCAGGACCTGGGCGCCGCCGGGCTGACCTGCGCGCTTGCCGAGCTGTCTGCGCGCGGCGGGTGCGGTGCCGAGGTGGAGCTCGATCTCGTCCCCCTCCGCGAGGATGGGCTGAGCGCCTACGAGCTGCTGCTCTCCGAATCGCAGGAGCGGATGCTGCTGGTGGTGCGCGCCGGGCGCGAGGACGAGGTCCAGGCGGTCTTCGAACGGTACGAGCTTCATGCCGTCGCCATCGGCCGGGTGATCGGGGAGCCGCTCGTGCGCGCCACCCTGCGCGGTGAGGTGGTCTGCGAAATCCCGGGTCGCGCGCTGGCGGACGACGCGCCACGCTACGTCCGTCCGGCGGCGCCACCCGATGACCTGGAGCAGCGCCGGAACGAGGCGCTGGACGACCTTGCCGCCGCGCTCCCGACGCCGGAACTGCTGCCGGAGCTGCTGGCGAGCCCCAACCTGAACGATCGGAAGCCGGTCTGGCGTCGATACGACCACATGAACGGGACGAACACGCTCGTCGGCCCGGGGTCCGGCGACGCCGCGCTGCTGCGCATCAAGGGGACCTCGCGCGCGATCGCGCTGAGCCTGGACGGCCCAGGACGCCTCGGTGCGCTCGACCCGTGGCTGGCGGGCGCAGCCGCGGTCGCCGAGGGCGCCCTGAACGTGGCCTGCTCCGGCGCCGCCCCGATCGGCATCACCGACTGTCTCAACTTCGGGTCGCCCGAAACGCCGGCCGGCTACTGGCAGCTCTCCGAGGCGGTGGCCGGCATGGCGGAGGCCTGCCGCCGGCTCGATATCCCGATCGTCTCCGGCAACGTGAGCCTCTACAACGAGACGCCGAACGGTCCAATCCTGCCCACGCCGGTGATCGGGACCGTTGGCCTGCTCGAGGACCGAGCCATGGCCACGCCCATGCGCTGGCACGCCGGCGACGCGATCTGGCTGCTCGGCGCGCCCGCCTGGGTCGCCGACTCGCTGGCTGGATCGGAGCTGGCCTGGCGCCGTGGCCGCTTCGGCGGCCGGCCGGCGCTCGACCTCACGGCTGCCGCGCGGCTCATCGGCCTGCTGCCGGGGCTGGCACGCGAGGGGCGGATCAAGGGTGCGCACGACCTGTCGATCGGCGGGCTGGCCGTCGCCCTGGCACGCCTGGCGATCGCCTCGGGAGTCGGTGCCACGGTCTCGCTCGCGGCTGAGCCCGAAGCGGGGCTGTGGCCGACCGCCGCGTTGTTCGGCGAGCGATCGGGCAGAGCGCTGGTCGCGGTTGAGCCAGAGGAGGAGGCAGCGGTCGCCACCGCCGCCAGGGCGGCGGACGTGCACGCGGTCCGGCTGGGCGCCGCGGGAGGCACCGAGCTCGCCGTGTCGCTGGCCTCCGTCCAGCTCCGATGGGGGCTCGCCGAGCTGGGGCGCGCCTGGATGACGCCCTTCTAGCTGCGGCTCGTCAGCCGGTCGCTTCCTGGATCGTGGAGGTCTTGGCGGCGTGCTCCGACGCCGTAGCGTCCCGGCCGGCCGGCTTTGGCGCTCGAGGTCGCCTGGCGCGACGCTCGGCCGCCTGCGGCCCGACGACCTGAGGCACCGAAGCCTTCCGTGCCCGTCGCGGGCCGGGGCCCTTCAGGATCGCCGCTGCCGCGCGCGGGTCGATTCGCTCCAGGCCGCCGCGCGCCCGCTCATGGAGCCTGTAGACCTCCTCGAGACCGTCCGGCGGCACGCCCGCCGCGTACACGGCACAGAAGGCGTTGACCACCTCGGGATCGAACTGGGTCCCGGCGTGCTCGCGCAGCTCGGCAAGCGCCTGGGCGTGCGTGCGCGCGTTCTTGTAGGGGCGATCGTGGATCATGGCGTGGTACGCGTCGGCGACGGCCACGATGCGGGCGCCCATCGGGATCTCGTTCCCACGCAGCCCGTGCGGGTAGCCGCCGCCATTGAAGCGCTCGTGGTGGTGCAGGATCACCGGGATCGCCTCGCGCAGGCTGGACGCCTGCTCCAGGATCACCTGACCGATGCGCGGATGCTCGCCGATCGCCTGCCATTCGCCGTCGGACAGGCCGCTCGGCTTGTCCAGGATCTCCGACGGGACGGCCAGCTTGCCGAGGTCGTGCAGCAGGCTTGCGATCCGGATGCGCTCGATCTCCTCGCGCGGTAGGCCGAACTCGAGAGCGATGCCGGTCGCCAGCGAGGCGATCATGTCGGATGGACGCCCGCGATGATGGGGCTGCGGGGCCAGGACCGATGCCAGCGCCTCGGTGGCCGTGTCGCTCGCCCACTGTCCGATGGCGGTGGCCGCGGCGCGCCGTTCGTTCGAGATCGGAGCGCGTCGCACGGGCGCGTTCTCGTCGACCGCGCGATACAGGTAGGTCCGGTTGCGACCGAGTGACTTGGCCGCGTACATCGCCGCGTCGGCGTGGTCGATGAGCGTGTCGATCTGGAGCTGCGAGCCCACCTCGCCGGCGATGCCCGAGCTGATGGTCAGCTGGACGCGCTGTTCGCCGGCGATGACGATCGGCTGCTGCATTACCAGGCTGCGCAGCTTCTCGGCCAGCTGCACCGCCTCCTCCGGTGCGGTCTCGGGCAGGATCAGCATGAACTCCTCGCCGCCATAACGGCCGAAGAGGTCCGATGCGCGGATGTTGTCGGCGATCAGCGACGCGATCTGGCGCAGGACGGCGTCGCCGGAGTTATGCCCGTAAGTGTCGTTGATCGGCTTGAAGCGGTCGATGTCGATGAACGCGACCGACAGCCACTTGTGATGCCGGGTCGCGCGCTCGACCTCCGTCGACAGGGTGGTGAGCAGCGTCTCACGGTTGGCGATGCCGGTGAGGCGGTCGTGGGTGGCGCGCGCCTCGACCTGCAGGAAGGCGCCCGAGGCGGCATTGAGGGCGCGGGCCAGCCGGCGCTCGGCGGGGATTCCGGCCTCACGCAGGTGGATCGGGCCGTCAGCCTCGAGCGTCTCCTCGAGGGCTCGCGCGATCCGGTTGAG
The DNA here is from genome assembly GCA_036397815.1 of Candidatus Limnocylindria bacterium. GTDB lineage: Bacteria > Chloroflexota > Limnocylindria > QHBO01 > QHBO01 > DASQFY01. The sequence continues at coordinate 20,441 of DASWIE010000021.1, read as the reverse complement.
CCGCCATCCCACGTAGCTCCAGGCGGCGAGGGCCATAGAGGTCATGCCGGCGATCGCCGCCAGTGCGACCATGGCGGTCAGCACGCTCCGGTACGGGCCGCGTGGGAGCGTGTCGAGGCCCATCACCACGCCGATCGTGAGCGCGACCGCAAGTGGGGCCATGAACCCCAGCGCGCGGACGATTCGAAGCATCAGGCCTCCGCTTCACGATTGACGATCCCTCCGCGTGAGCATGCCGATGCGAGGGTTCCCGGACCATGGCCCGATGGTCACCTCGCGCACGGTCGCTGCCCGCGCCGAGGGGTCGCTGGACGGCTGGGCGGTCTGGTGCAGTACTGCCCCAGGACTCGGGTCCTGGTCGCTGAATGGCGTGGTGTAGCTCCGGCTGGCGGCCGCTGCGACTATCATCTCCGACGTGCCGACACCGCGCCTGGGACGCTCGCCGGAGCTGCCGCAATACGCTCCGAACGGCCCGCGAGAGGAGTGCGGCGTGGTCGGCATCCACGCCACCGGAGCCTCCGTCGCCCGGCTTGCCTACGTTGGCCTCCACGCGCTTCAGCACCGCGGTCAGGAGTCGGCCGGGATCGCGGTCAGCGACGGCGCGCAGCTGACCCTCCACAAGCGGCTGGGCCTCGTCAGCCAGGTCTTCGACGAGGAGACGCTCGTCCGCCTGGAGCGCGACGCCGCGGAGGACGGTGTGCAGATCGCCATCGGTCACACCCGCTATTCCACGACCGGGAGCAACAGCCTGCCGAACGTTCAGCCGGTGTACGCCACCTCCGACCTCGGTGAGCTGATGCTCGGCCACAACGGGAACCTCACGAACGCGACCTGGCTGCGCGACGACCTGACCGAGCAGGGCGTCGAGTTCATCACCGCCTCCGACACCGAGGTGCTCGCCAAGCTGATCGCGCACGCGCCCGGGCGCACCTGGTCCCAGCGGGTCGAGCATGCCTTCCACCGTGCTGCCGGTGCCTACACCTTCACCATGCTGACCGCTCACGAGCTGATCGCCGCACGCGATCCGCTCGGCTTTCGGCCGCTGGCGCTCGGCCGCCTCCACGACGAGGCGGGCCATCCGGTCGGCTGGGCGGTCGCCTCCGAGAGCGCGGCCCTCGACGCGATGGGCGCCAGCTTCGTGCGCGACGTCGAGCCGGGAGAGATCCTGACCATCGATGCGGGCGGCGTTCATTCCGACCGACCGATCGCCAGTCGCGACGGGGAGCGGCTCTGTGTCTTCGAGTTCGTCTACCTCGCTCGCCCGGACAGCGTCATCGGCGGGCGGCTCCTGTACGAGGCGCGCCTGCGGATGGGCCGCCAGCTGGCGGTCGAGCACCCGGCCGACGCCGACCTGGTGATTCCGGTACCCGACTCCGCCATCCCGGCGGCGATCGGTTATGCCGAGCAGTCGGGACTGCCATACCGCGAGGGGCTGATCAAGAACCGATACGTCGGCCGGACCTTCATCCAGCCCGCCCAGCGATCACGCGAGGCATCGGTCCGCATGAAGTACAACCCGTTGCCCGAGGTGCTGGCCAACAAGCGCGTGGTGGTGGTCGACGACTCGATCGTGCGCGGCACGACCACCGCCCCCATCGTCGCCATGCTCCGACGAGCGGGCGCGCGCGAGGTGCACGTGCGGATCCATTCGCCCCAGATGCAGTTCCCCTGCTACATGGGCGTCGACACCGGGCGCCGCGCCGAGCTCATCGCCGCCACCCATACCCTGGAGGAGATCCGGCAACGGATCGGCGCCGACTCGTTGGGCTACCTCTCGCAGGAGGGCCTGATCGCTGCCGTCGGCCGCGAGACCGATGGCGTGCGCCGCCATTGCACGGCGTGCTTCGACGGCCGCTACCCGATCGACGTCCCGCTCGACGTCGACAAGTTCGCCCTGGAGCGGGGCTAGCCGGCGTGGCGCCCAGCTACCGGGATGCGGGCGTCGACCTCGAGGAGGCGCGACGCGCGGTCGAGCTGATCGGGCGCGCGGCGGCGATGACGTCGCGACCAGCGGTGCTTGGCGGCGTCGGCGGCTTCGGCAGCCTCTTCGCCTTCGATCCGGGCCCCTACCCGCAGCCGGTGCTGGTCGCCTCGACCGATGGGGTGGGGACAAAGCTGAAGGTCGCCATCGCCCTCGGCCGGCATGACACGATCGGGGTCGACCTGGTCAACCACTGCGTCAACGACATCGCGGTGCACGGTGCCGATCCGCTCTTCTTCCTCGACTACCTGGCGGTCGGGACGCTGCGCGCGGAGGTCGCGGAGGAGATCGTGACCGGCATCGCCAACGCATGCGTGGCGGCCGGGGTGGCGCTCGTCGGCGGCGAGACGGCCGAGCTGCCCGACCTGTACCACGGCGAGGACTACGACCTCGCCGGCTTCATCGTAGGTGCCGTGGCTCGCGCCGACGTCATCGACGGATCGACGGTACGAGCCGGCGACGTGCTGATCGGGCTCCCGTCGAGCGGCCTGCACACCAACGGGTACTCGCTGGTGCGACGCGTCCTGCGCGAAGACGAGTGGCGCCGGACCGCGCCAGGGCTGGAGCGCACCATCGGCGAAGAGCTGCTCGAGCCGCATCGGTCGTACCTGGACGAGGTCCGGATCCTGCGCCGCGCCCTGCGGACGGCGGGCGGGGATGTGCTCGCATTCGCCCACCTGACCGGCGGCGGCTGGATCGACAACATCCCGCGCACCCTGCCGGCCGGCCTGGGCGTCGAGGTCGAGACCGGCTCGTGGCACGTGCCCCGCATCTTCAGCCTGATCCAGGAGCGGGGCGACATTGCCGACGAGGAGATGGTGCGCACCTTCAACCTGGGGATCGGGCTCACCGCCGTTGTGCGGCCGGAGCTGGTCGATGCGGCCCTGGCGGCCCTGCCCGAGGTGGCGCGGCTCGGCAGCGTGGTGCCGGTCGACGAGGGTGCGCGGCGGGTGGCGTTCGCCTGAGCGCCATGAAGCTCGGCGTCGTGGTGTCGGGCCGCGGCTCGAACCTGGAGGCCGTGCTGGATGCCATCGCCGCCGGCCGACTGTCCGAGGTCGAGCCGGTCCTCGTCATCAGCAACCGGTCCGGGGTGCCGGCCCTTGCGATCGCTGGACGCCACGCGGTGCCAACTCGCGTCATGCGGCGCGCCGACTTCGCCGATCGCGCGTCGCGCGATGCGGCGATCGGGCGGGCCCTCACCGATGCCGGCGCGGAACTTGCGCTGCTGGCCGGCTATGACCAGCTGCTGGCCGGCACCTACTTCGCGGCGTTTGTCGGGCGCACGATCAACGTCCATCCGAGCCTGCTGCCCCGCCACGGTGGGGCGGGGATGATGGGCCTGGCCGTTCACGCCTCGGTGCTGGCCGCCGGTGATCGCGAAACTGGTGTCACGATCCACGACGTGACGCCCGAGCTCGACCAGGGACCGCCGATCGCGCAGGTCCGGGTGGCGGTGCTCAGCGCTGAGACTCCCGAGGCCCTCGCCGCGCGCGTGCTCATCGTCGAGCACCGGATGTTGGTGACCGTGCTCGCCCGCCTGGCCGCCGAGGGCTCCGGCGCTCACCTTTCTGCTAGCATGACCGCCGCGCCGCGGGCTCGGACGCGCCCGCGCACGACGCACGAGAGGCACGCACCCGATGCCTGAAGGCCTGCCGGATCCGGGCAAGATCTGGAACGACTTCGTCAACAATCCAATCGTCGGCCTCGCCGCGCAGCTGATCGTGATCTATGTCGTCCTGCTCTGGCTTGGCACGGCGTATTGGGCCTTCCGGGACATGCAGGCTCGCACCGAGAACCCGATCCTGCCGTACTTCTCGGCGGCGCTGATCATCTTCTTCACCCCGCTCCTGTTCGTCTTCGCGGTGGTTCTCTACCTCATCGTTCGGCCGCGCGAGACGCTGGCCGAGGTCTACGAGCGCTCGCTCGCCGAGGAATCGCTGCTGGCCGAGGTGGAGAAGAACCAGCTCTGCCCGGTCTGCCGCGACCGCGTGCACGCCGACTGGCTGGTCTGTCCGAACTGCCGCACCCGTCTGCACCGCGTCTGTCCGTCCTGCAACCGTCTCGCGCAGCCCGAGTGGCCGCTGTGCGCCTATTGCGGCCACGAGTTTCAGCGCGTTGCCGCTCGGACCGCCGAGCGCGCGGCCGAATGGGGAGCCGCAGCACCGCGCTCGCAGGAGCGCGTCACGGACGTATCCGCCGAGCCAGGCGGCCTGCGCCGTCCCGCCAACACCTGAGCCGCTCGCCGCGTGAACGACGGGCCGGCGTGGCTGCCGCCCACAGCGGCTGAGGCCGCGCCCCCGCCGCAACCCTCCCAGCCCGCGGTCGACCCGCTTCGTCGCTATCGCGCCCTCCAGATCGTCTCGATCCTGCTCATCGTGGGTGGCCTCGCCACCACTTCGCTGGTCGTCGCCCTGAACATGGAGCTGCTGCTCGGCGTGGAGAGCCTCGACCCGACCTCGCTCGGGCGCGCCATCGGCGTCCTGGCCGGGGTGGTGATCGGCGGGCTGGCATTCGTGGTGGGCCTGGTGATGAATGCGGTGCGCGCCATCATCGTGCGCCGCGCACTGCCTCCCAGCCGCTACCGCGGGCCGTCCATCTTCATCCTGCTGCTGATCTCGACGCTCATCTCCTCGATAGGCGTGGTGGGCGCGACCGGCGACCTGATCGCGCTCGAGGCCGGCGGCGAGCTGACGGTCGGCGGGAGCCTCCTGCTGCTGACGATCACACAGATCGGGCTGGTGGTGACCGCCGCCCTGTTCGTCGTCGCGCCCGGGGCGCTGCAGGGGGTTCGCCTGCTGCCGGAACACGGCGGCGCGCGCTCCGTCCTGCTGGGCCTGCTGCTGGCCGTCCCCGCCTGGCTCGGCGCGACGACTCTGGGGCTCATCCTGACGCGGCTGCTCGAGCTGATCGGCCGTCAGCCAGAGCCGGGGATCGTCGACGCGGCGGTGGCGCGGATCGATCCAACCGTGCTGGTCCTGGCCCTCGTGCTGGTCGCCCCGGTGGCCGAGGAGCTCTTCTTTCGCGGCGTCGTCCTGAACGCGTGGATGCGCGAGTACGGAACGCGCACGGGGCTCGTCGGCTCGGCGGCCGTCTTCGCCATGATCCATGCCAACCTGGAGTCAATCGAGTCGCTCATCGCCTCGGTCGTCACGGTGGTGCCGATCCTTGGCCTTGGCATCGCGCTGGCCCTCATCTATCGCGGGACGCGCAGCCTTGCCGCCTCGATGGCGATGCACGCCGGATTCAATGCCATCTCCGTTTCCATTGCGCTCCTCGTCCGCGCCGGAGTTTTGGACATTCCGCTCCCGACCTGACCGATCGACCCCGTCAACCCTGGCGCCGCCGGTAATGCCGGCGCCAGGGTTCTCGGCGCCGGTAAGCGGGGCGTAAGCCCGCGATGAGCGGCAGGGGCTAGCCTCGTCTCGATGTCCGCCCTGGCTCGCCCGGTAGAGCTCCACCCGTCCGCAGGGCTGCAGCGGGCGTCGCCGCGGGCCGCCGGTGGCCGGGTCCGCCTGGCGCGGCTGGGCCCGGCCGCGCTGGACGACGGTGAGCTGCTGGCGCTGGCCACAGGGCTGCCGCTGGCGCAGGCACGGCTGGTCCTCGATGGCAGCGGCGGGCTGCTCAACCTGGCGCGGAGTGAGGTGGCGGAGCTGGTGGAGGTGGCTCACATGAGCGGAGCTCGAGTGGCGGCCGTGCGCGCGGCTATCGAGCTCGGGCGTCGGGTCGCGGCGGCCCCGGCCGATCCCGGGTGGCGCGTCCGCACCCCGGCCGACGTTGGACAACGCCTGCTGCCGGCCATGCGTCCCCTGGAGCGGGAGGAGCTGCGGACCCTGCTCCTGAACACGAAGAACGTAGTCACCGCCATGGTCACCGTGTACGTCGGCAACCTGGCCGGCTCATCGGTCCGGGTGGCGGAGGTGTTTCGCGACGCGGTGCGCCGCCACGCCGCAGCGGTGGTGGTCGTCCACAACCACCCTTCGGGCGACCCTACACCGTCCAGCGACGACCTGCGCATCACTGCCGAGCTGGCCGAGGCCGGGCGGCTGCTCGACATCGAGCTGCTGGATCACGTCGTGCTCGGGGCGACCGGTTGGGTGAGCATCCGTTCGCTGGGCGCCGGGTGGAGCGTGTGATCGTCAGTCGTCGACCAGGACCCGGTAGATGCCGCCGCCCGTCAGGTCTCCCAGGTAGAGCTCCCCCTCCTCGTCCTCGCCGAAGGAGCTGACCTGAAGGCCGCTCTCCAGCACCTGCTTCGGCGTGATCGTGCCCTCGTCGACCTGCAGCGAGGACAGGATGCCGCTGCAGTGATCGGCGAAGACGTAGACGCCCTGGAGCTCGGGCTGGGCCGTTCCGCGGTAGACGTAGCCGCCGGTCACCGCGCAACCGATGGAGGTCGGGTACTCGGCGATCGGCTTCACGTAGCCGGTCTGGTCGCAGTCGACCGGGAAGCAGTGACGGCCCTCCATCACGTTCCAGCCGTAGTTCTCGCCGCCGGTCGAGTCGGCTGGCTGGCGATTGATCTCCTCCCAGCCACTCTGCCCGACGTCCCCGATGTACAGGTCGCCCAGGCGCAGGTCGAAGCTGAAGCGCCATGGGTTGCGCAGGCCGAGCGCCCAGATCTCGGGCAGCCCGGCACCCGGCGCGCTCCCCCCGACGCCATACGGGTTGTCCGGCGGCAGCGCATAGGCACGGCCCGCCGCCGTCGGCCCGTCGACATCCAGGCGCAGGATCTTGCCCAGCAACACGTCCGGGTTCTGCCCGTTTTCGAACGGGTCGCCGCCAGATCCGCCGTCGCCCAGGCCGAGGTACAGGTAGCCATCGGGCCCGAACGCCAGTTGGCCCCCGTTGTGGTTGGCGAACGGTTGCGCCACGGTCAGGATCACGCGCTCGGCCGGGTCGGCCGTTGCTCGGTCTGGACTGGCCTGCAGCTCGGACACGACCGTCGCTCCGTCTCCCGCCCGGCTGTAGTGCACGAAGATGCGGCCGTTCTCCTCGAAGTCGGGATGGAAGGCGAGACCCAGCAGGCCGCGCTCGCCACCGGCCACCACCCTGCTCGAGAGATCCACGAACGGCTCGGCGCGCAGCGAACCGTCGGCCTCGATCACCAAGATCCGGCCGCCGCGCTCGTTGACGAAGAGGCGGCGGCTGCCGTCGCCGGCGTTGGTGATGCCGATCGGGTCGACCAGGTCATCGGTGAGGAGCTCCAGCCGCAGCCGGTCGGGGCCGCTTCGCAATGGCGGAATCGTGGAGCCCGGTGTCGATGGGGAGGACACAGCGGACGGCGGTGGGGAGAACGTGCCGGATGGAGTCGTCTCGCCAAGCGGCCCGGACGGGGACGGACCTGCGCATGCGCCGAGGACGAGGACAAGCCCGAGCAGCAGGAGGCGGAGTTCGGTCGCGTGATGCATGGTCGGCCAGACTACCCCGCCGACGCCGCGAGGGTTGCAGGAGCGAGGCCGGTCGCGCGTCTCTCCGCGGATGGGGTAGGGTTGCGACTGGACCGATGACCACCACCCGATCGAGCCTGCGCCGAGCCGGAAGGGCGGCCCTGGCGGGCCGACCCGCTCGCGGCCGGGCGCCCTCGACCGGCGATGGCGTCACCGTCGTCGAGGCCGGACCCGACGCGATCGGCACCCGACGCTCGATCGTGATCGAGCGCGTCGAGCCCCAGCTGGACGGCGGCCGCCACGCCGTGAAGCGAGTCGTTGGCGACACCCTGCTGGTGACAGCGGACATCTTCGCCGACAACCACGACCTGCTCGACGCGGCGCTCCTCGTCCGGGGCGACGACGAGCGCGCCTGGCGCGAGACGCCGATGCGACTGATCGACAACGACCGCTGGTCGGGAACGGCCCGGCTCCTGCGCAACGCTCGGCATCGGTACACCATCGAGTCATGGCGGGACGCGTTCGGAACGTTGCGTCGCGCACTGCTGCGCAAGGTCGAGGGCAAGGTCCCATACCTGGTGGAGATCGAGGAAGGCCGAATCCTCGTCGAGGCCGCGCTGGCCCGGGCCAGGCCATCCTCCCGCGACGCTGCCACGATGCGAGGCGCGCTCGAGACCCTGCGCCGTGCGCGGAGCGACGCGTCCCGCGCGGCGGCACTGACCGGCGAGCCGCTGCTGAGTGCCGTGCAGCGCCATCCAGACCGCCGGGCCGCCAGCCGTCACCCCGAGCTGCCCCTGGTCGTCGACCGGGAGCGCGCCCGAACCGGCGCGTGGTACGAGCTCTTTCCACGCTCGCAGTCGCCGGACCCCCGCAAGCCCCGCGCTACGACCTTGGACGAGGCGGCCTGGCGCCTGCCGGAGATCGCGAAGCTCGGATTCGACGTGGTCTATCTGCCGCCGATCCATCCCATCGGTCAAGCCAACCGGAAGGGGCGGAACAACACGCTGGGCGCGAAGCGGGGCGACGTGGGCAGCCCGTACGCCATCGGCTCGGCGGAAGGTGGGCACGAGGCGGTGGCCCCAGAGCTCGGCGGGCTGCCGGCCTTCGAGCGGTTCCGCGACGCCGTGACGCAACACGGCATGGAGCTGGCGATGGACCTGGCCATCCAGGCCTCGCCCGATCACCCCTGGGTCCGAGAGCACCCGGCATGGTTTCGCCACGCGCCGGACGGCACGATCAAATACGCCGAAAACCCTCCGAAGCAGTATCAGGACATCTATCCATTCGACTTCGGTAACGACGACCCCGCTGAGCGCGAGGCGCTGTGGGGCGCCTGGCTCGACATCTTCCGGCTCTGGATCGGGCGTGGGGTTCGGATCTTCCGCGTCGACAACCCGCACACCAAGCCGATCCCGTTCTGGCGCTGGCTGATCGCCGAGGTCCACCGTGACTGGCCGGACGTCGTCTTCCTGTCGGAGGCCTTTACCCGGCCGAAGATGATGCGGCAGCTGGCCAAGGTGGGATTCACCCAGTCCTACACCTACTTCACCTGGCGCGAGACGCGCGACGAGCTGCGCGAGTACCTGACCGAGCTGACGCAGTCGGAGATGCGCGAGTACTTCCGCGCCAACCTGTTCACCAACACGCCGGACATCAACCCGCATCAACTCGACCACGGCCGGCCGGCCTTCGTCATCCGAAGCGTCCTGGCCGCGACCCTGTCGAGCAGCTTCGGGATCTACTCCGGCTGGGAGCTGTGCGAGAGCGCGCGTCTGTCCGACCGCGAGGAGTATCTGCACAGCGAGAAATACGAGATTCGGGCCCGCGACTGGAACGCCGCCGGGAACATCAAGCCGCTCGTCGCCGATCTGAACCGGCTGCGGCGGGAGTGGCGCGCGTTGCAGCTGTACGACAACCTGCGCTTCCAATACGCGACCGGTGAGCAGACACTCTTCTACCGCAAGGCCTTGCCGGACGGGCCGCTCGACCCGCTCACCGGACAGTCGTCCCGCTTCCGCGACGCGGTCTTCGTAGCGGTCAACTGCGACCCCACCCGGCCCGAGCGAGCCATCCTGCACCCCGACCTGCCGGCGATCGGGATCGGTTGGGACGAGCCATATCGCATGGTCGATCTCATCAGCGGCCGCTCCCGTCGCGCCCGCGGCGCTGACGTCCCGGTCGGGCTGGACCCAGTCGACCAGCCCTTCCGCATCTTCACGATCCAAGCACTGACCGGCCAGGCGTAAGACCGATGCGGTCGCTCGCGCGCCCAAGGGGCCTTTTTGCCCCGACGCGTCGACAGTACTGACAGTGCTGCAACCGACGGGATCTGGCGGTGATCGGTCAATGGGATGAACGCAGGGTGCTATTTGGACACGCCAGCAGTCAAATCATGGCGCTTGTAGCACGGTGAGTACTGCGCGGCACGGTGAATCGCGGGAATGGCGTGCCGCGCTGTAACGGAGCGCGCTCCCGGCTGAGGCATCGTCCCGCTACCCTCTCGCAATGACCCGAACGCTTGCCGCTCCTCCGGCCGCGCTGTCGCCGGCCCACGATCCGCTCTGGTACAAGGACGCCGTCATCTACCAGCTCCACGTGAAGGCCTTCGCCGATTCGTCGGGGGATGGGATCGGCGACTTCACGGGCCTGACTCGCAAGCTGGGCTACATCGCCAGCCTGGGAGTGACGGCCGTCTGGCTGCTTCCCTTCTACCCCTCGCCGATGCGGGACGACGGCTACGACATCGCCGACTACGGCAACGTGCATCCGGACTACGGGACACGCAGGGACTTCCGCGCCTTCGTGCGCGAGGCGAAGCGCCGGGGGCTGCGGGTCATCACCGAGCTGGTGGTCAACCATACCAGCGACCAGCACCCCTGGTTCGCCGAGTCGCGCTCATCGGTCAACAGCCCAAGAAGGGACTGGTACGTGTGGTCGGACGACGACCACCGCTACTCGGAGGCGCGGATCATCTTCACCGACACCGAGACCAGCAACTGGGCCTGGGACCGCGAGAGCCAGGCCTACTACTGGCATCGGTTCTTCAGCCACCAGCCAGACCTGAACTGGGAGAACCCGGCGGTCTTCAAGGCGATGTTGCGGGTGCTGCGCTTCTGGCTGGAGATGGGCGTGGACGGGCTGCGGCTGGACGCGGTGCCCTACCTCCTGGAGCGGGAGGGGACGAACTGCGAGAACCTGCCCGAGACGCACCAGGTGCTGAAGCGGCTGCGGGCCGCCATGGACGAGCGCCACCCCGGGCGCATGCTGCTGGCGGAGGCGAATCAGTGGCCGCCCGACGTGCGCCCCTACTTCGGCGACGGGGACGAGTGCCATATGGCCTTCCACTTCCCGCTCATGCCGCGTATCTGGATCGCGCTGCGCAAGGAGGACCGCACCCCCATCGTCGACATCATGGAGCGGACGCCGCAGATCCCACCGGAATGCCAGTGGGCGCTCTTCCTGCGCAACCACGACGAGCTGACGCTCGAGATGGTGACCGATGAGGAGCGGGACTTCATGTACGCGGAGTACGCAGCAGACAAGCGCGCCCGCATCAACTTGGGGATTCGCCGCCGGCTGGCACCGCTGGTCGACAACAGCCGCCGCCGGATCGAGCTGCTGAACGCGCTCCTGCTCTCGATGCCCGGCACGCCGGTGATCTACTACGGCGACGAGATCGGGATGGGCGACAACGTCTACCTTGGCGACCGCAACGGCGTGCGCACCCCGATGCAGTGGACCGGCGACCGCAACGCGGGTTTCTCGGGCGCCGATCCCGCAGCCCTATATTCGCCGATCATCGTCGACCCGGTCTACGGCTACCAGGCGGTGAACGTCGAGGCCCAGGAGCGGATCCCGGGCTCCCTGCTGCACTGGATGCGCCGCATCATCCGTGTCCGGCGCGAGTACCCGGCATTCGGCCGGGGCACGCTCGAGTTCCTGCACCCGGAGAACCGGCACGTCCTGGCCTACCTGCGCGAGCACGACGGTGTCTCGATCCTGTGCGTCGTGAACCTTTCGCGCTTCAGCCAGTACGTGGAGCTGGACCTGTCGCGCTTCGACGGCCGCGTGCCGACGGAGATGGTGGGGCACGTCCGCTTCCCACCCATCGGCAGCCTGCCCTACCTGCTCACCTTCGGGCCGCACGGCTTCTACTGGTTCGTCCTGACCGATGGCGCCGACGGTGCCGGCTGATCTCCTCGCACGTCGGGCGCGATCGCTCGACGCGGGGTGGATCGCCGGCCAGCGCTGGTTCCGCGCCAAGACGCGACGCGTCGAGGCGGTCTCGCCGCGCGACGCCGCCGAGCTGGGCGCCGGGAGCGGCTGGTTGCTGGTGCTGGGGGTTGCCTATGTCGACGGCGGCGAGGACCGCTACCTGGTTCCGGCGGTTGCCGACGGGCAGAGCCTCCGCGAGCCGCGCGACGGCGAAGGGCTGTGGCGCGCGCTCGTCGCTCGCATCGCCGCCGGTGGCGTGCTGCCCGCCGAGCTCGGGCGCTTCGGCTTCGAGGCGACTCCCGCGCTGGCCGAGCTGCTGCCCGGCGGCGCGGACGAGGCCGGCCGCCTGGACGAGCGAGTGCAGGCCGTGGAGCAGTCCAACAGCTCGGCGGTCCTCGGTGATCGGCTCTTCCTGAAGGTCTACCGCCTGTTGGAGCCCGGGACCAACCCAGAGGTCGAGGTCAGCGCCTTCCTGACCGCGGTCGGCTTTCGCCACGCGCCGGCCCTGGCGGGGGCGATCACCTATTTGCCCAACGAGGGCGAGCCATGCGCCGCCGGGATGCTGCAGGCCTTTCTGCCCGCGCGCGGCGACGGCTGGCGACGGGTCCTCGGACGTCTGGCGGCAGGCCCGGAGGGGGCGGCCGAGGCGCTCGCGGACGCGTCCCAGATCGGCCTCATCACCGCCGAGATGCACGCCGCGCTGGCCTCGCGACCTGACGCACCCGGCTTCCCGGCGCGGCTGGCCACGCTCGAGGAGCTCGCCGCCTGGCGTGCCTCGGCCGAGGCCCAGCTCGAAGGGGCCGTCGAGGCGCTCGCCGGTGACGCACGGGCGCGGTTGGAGGCGCTGGCGCCGGCCATCGCCCAGCGGCTGGCCACGATCCAGGATGCCGACACCGCGCGCGCCACCAGGATCCACGGCGACTACCACCTCGGGCAGCTGCTGCGCACCGAGCGCGACTTCGCGGTCATCGACTTCGAGGGCGAGCCGGCGCGACCGCTCGCCGAACGGCGGCTGCCGGCCTCGCCGCTGCGCGACGTGGCGGGCATGCTGCGATCCCTGGACTACGCGGCACGGACGGCGCAGCGCGACGGGGCGATCGATTTCGAGCCCGACGCCTGGCTCAGCGAGGCGCGGGACGCCTTCCTCTCGGGCTACGGCGGGCTGCCGCCCGGCGGGGAGGGCCTGTTGGCGGCCTTCGAGCTCGAGAAGGCCTGCTACGAAGTCCGCTACGAGGCCAACAACCGCCCGGAGTGGGTGTGGCTGCCGCTCGCCGCGCTGGAGCGGCTGCTGGCGTGAGCATCCGCGTCTGGGAGGGAGCGCCCTATCCGCTGGGCGCCAACTGGGATGGCGCCGGCGTCAATTTCGCGCTCTTCAGCGAGAACGCCAGCGCGGTGGATCTCTGCCTGTTTGACGCCGATGGCGGCGAGCGGCGGGTGCGGATCGTCGAGCAGACCGACAATGTCTGGCACTGCTACCTGCCCGACGTCGCCCCGGAGCAGCACTACGGCTATCGCGTGCACGGGCCGTATGCGCCGGCCGACGGCCATCGGTTCAACCCGAACAAGCTGCTGATTGACCCGTACGCCAAGCGCCTGGGGGGACCGATCGACTGGAGCGACCGTCTCTTCGGCTACCGGGTCGGCACCGATGCCGAGGACGACCAGCCCGACGAGCGGGACTCGTCCGCGCACGTGCCGAAGAGCGTGGTCGTCAACACCTCCTTCACCTGGGGCGGTGACACCCAGCTCCGGACGCCGTGGGAGCAGACCCTGATCTACGAGGTCCACGTCAAGGGCTTCACCCAGCAGCACCCCGACGTCGCGCCTGACCTGCGCGGGACCTACGCCGGGCTCGGCTCGGCGGCGGCGGTCGACTACCTCACCTCGCTGGGCGTGAGCGCGATCGAGCTGCTCCCGGTGCACCACCACGTGAACGATCGACGGCTGGTGGAGCTGGGGCTCAGCAACTACTGGGGCTACAACACGATCGGCTTCTTTGCCCCCGACCACCGGTTCAGCGCCACCGGCGAGCCGGTGAGCGAGTTCAAGACGATGGTCAAGCGGCTGCACGATGCGGGCATCGAGGTGATCCTGGACGTCGTCTACAACCACACCGGCGAGGGGAACCACCTCGGCCCGACGCTCGCCTTCCGCGGCATCGACAACGCCGCCTACTACCGCCTCCTGGCCGCCGACCGCCGCCTCTACCTCGACTACACCGGGACCGGCAACACGCTGAACGTTCAGCACCCGCGGACCCTGCAGCTGATCATGGACAGCCTTCGCTACTGGATCAGCGAGATGCATGTCGACGGGTTTCGCTTCGACCTGGCCTCCACCCTGGCGCGCGAGCTGCACGACGTGGACCGCCTCGGCTCGTTCTTCGACATCGTCCACCAGGACCCGCTGATCAGCCAGGTCAAGCTCATCGCCGAGCCCTGGGACCTGGGCGAGGGGGGATACCAGGTGGGCAACTTCCCGGCGGGCTGGGCGGAATGGAACGGCAAGTACCGGGACACCGTGCGGCGCTTCTGGCGTGGCGTCGGCGGACAGGCCGCTGAGCTCGCGTTCCGGCTCTCGGGCTCGTCCGACCTGTATGCCCAGGGCGGGCGTCAGCCGCACGCCAGCATCAACTTCGTGACCAGCCACGACGGCTTCACCCTCACCGACCTCGTCAGCTACGAGCGAAAGCACAACGTGGCGAACGGCGAGCAGAATCGTGACGGCGAGAGCGACAACGAGTCGCGCAACTTCGGTGTCGAGGGCCCGACCGATGATCCGGCGGTCGTCGCGGCACGCGAGCAGCACAAGCGAAACGTGGTGGCGACCCTGCTCCTCAGCCAGGGCGTCCCGATGCTGCTCGGCGGCGACGAGATCGGCCGCACCCAGGCCGGCAACAACAACGGCTACTGCCAGGACAACCCGATCAGCTGGTTCGACTGGAACCTGGACACCCGGCGCATGCAGCTGCTCGAGTTCACGCGGGCCATGATCCGCATCTTCCGCGCGCACCCGGTTCTCCGCCGGCGCCGCTTCTTCCAGGGTCGGCGAATCCGCGGGTCGAGCGTGAAGGACCTGACCTGGTACGGCCCCGATGGCCACGAGATGACCGATGCCCAATGGCACGCCCAGGGAGTGCACACCATCGGCGTGCGCCTGGCCGGCGACGCGATCGAGGAACGCGGCCCCCGGGGAGAGCGAATTGTCGACGACACCCTGCTGCTCGTCCTCAACGCCGACGAGGAGACGATCGACTTCCGGCTGCCGGAAGGGGCTCGCAACGGCTGGCTGCTGGTCGTCGATACCAGCCTTCGGGAGCTCCTGCCGACGGACGACGGCCCGCGCCACGAGGGTGGCAACGCCTATTCCCTGGCCGCTCGATCGGTTGTCCTCCTCCGCCAGCCGCGGTCCTGAGGTGGCAGCCGGCTCGCCCGACCCCAGCGCGGCGGTGGCGGCGACCTATGTCGACGCGTGGAACGTGCGCCGTCGGGTGGCGGCGCCGGTGCGCGACGCGGTCCTGGCGTCGATGGGCATCGATCCGAAGGCCCCGCCGGCGCCGAGCCTCGAGGAGCCGGTTCGAATCGGGCGTGCCGGCCAGCTGATCGGGCCGCCGGCGGACCTCGTCCTGGAGGACGGCACGTCGATGCCCTCCGTGGCTCGGCTGCCACGAGACGTGCCGATCGGCTACCACCGCCTGCGGCGCGACACGGGAGAACAGCTGCTCCTGGTGGCTCCCGCACGCTGCCACCTCCCGCCCGCGATGCGCGCCTGGGGCTGGGCGGTGCAGCTCCATGCCGCGCGTTCGCGGCGCAGCTGGGGGATCGGCGACCTGGCCGACCTTCGCGCGCTGGCGACGTGGTCCGCCGGCCTGGGGGCACAGGCACTCGTCCTCAACCCACTGGTCGCCGCCAACCCGGGCCCGGATCCCGAGCCCAGCCCGTACTACCCCAGCACCCGCCGCTTCCGCAATCCGCTCTACCTGGCCATCGAGCGGGTCCCGGGACGGGAGCTGGCCGCCGCCGAGCTCGGGCCGATCGGGCGGGCCGCGCGCGCGCTCAACGCCGAGCGACGGATCGATCGAGCGCGGGTGCAGGCCCACAAGCTCGCCGCGCTCGAACGGATCTGGGCGGCCGGCGGAGCCGTTGCGCCGGGCGTGCGCCGGCGGCTGGCGACGTTCCGGGCGGCCTCGGGCGAGCCACTCGAGCAGTGGGCCACCTTCGCGGCGCTCTCCGAGGTGCATGGGCCCGGCTGGCGAACCTGGCCGGCGCGGCTGCGCAAGCCCGCCGCGCGCGCGGTAAGGGCCGCTGCCGACGAGCTTGGGGACCGCGTCGCCTTTCACGCCTGGATCCAGTGGCTCCTTGACGTGCAGCTCGCCGCCGCCGGAGGGGCGGGGGTCGACCTCATCGCCGACCTGCCGGTCGGCTTCGACCCGGGCGGCTTCGACGCCTGGGCCTGGCAGGAGCACCTGGCGCTCGACGTCACGCTGGGCGCGCCGCCCGACCGTTTCAACCTGGCGGGCCAGGACTGGGGCCTGCCGCCGTTCGTGCCGCACCGCCTGCGGGAGGCCGGCTATGCCCCTTTCATCGAGACGATCCGCGCCACGCTGCGGTCCGCCGGCGGCCTCCGCATCGACCACGTGCTCGGCTTCTTCCGGCAGTGGTGGGTCCCGGGCGGCAACGCTCCCGGCGATGGTGCTTATGTGAACCAGCCGACCGACGAGCTGCTCGCCATCCTGGCCATCGAGAGCCATCGGGCCGAGGCGATCGTGATCGGCGAGGACCTGGGCACCGTTGAGGCAGGGGTTCGCAGGCGCCTGGCGGCGGCCAACATCCTCTCCACGCGGCTCGGCTACTTCGAGCGGCGGCCGCCGACCGAATGGCCGCGCGCCGCGCTCGCCGCGGTGACCACCCACGATCTGCCGACCATCGCCGGCCTGTGGAGCGGCGCCGACCTCGAGGACCAGGCGCGCGCGGGCGTGCAGCCCGATCCGGCTGCGGCCGAGCGGCTGCTGATGCGACTGGTGGCGCTGACCGGGGTCAGCCGCGAGGAGCCGCTCGACGAGGTCGTGCTGGCGGCGCACGCCGCCATCGCGTCCGCGCCATCGGTCCTGGCCGCGGCCACCCTGGAGGACGCGCTCCGCGTGCGCGAGCGGCCGAACCTGCCCGGCACGATGGCGCCTGCGCGCGACAACTGGTCGCTGGCGCTGCCGGCCACGATCGCGGAGGTCGCGGACGATCCGTTCGTGGCGCGTCTGACCAGCGCCATGCGGCGCTGAGCGCTCGCGCGCTGAGCTGCTGACGGCTAGGCGCGCCGGGTGCGGCGACCGGCCGCGGCGGCGGCCGGGCGGAGGATGATCGTCCCCAGTCCCGGGAGGGTCAGGCGCGCGGATGCGGGCTGCCCGTGGAAGGGAGTCGCATCGGCCACGATCGCACCCTGGTTCCCCAGGTTCGCCCCTCCGTAGTGCTCCGAATCGGAGTTCAGCACCTCTTCCCAGCCACCCGCCTGCGGCAGGCCGAGCTGGTATCCGCGGCGCGCCACCGGAGTCAGGTTCTGGACGACGACCAGCAGGCTGTCGCCGGCTCGGCGGATGTACGAGAAGACCGACGACTCGACATCGGAGGCGTCGATCCAGGCGAAGGTATGCGGGTCAGGGTCCGCCGCCCACAGGGCCGGGCTGTCAAGGTAGAGCTTTCCGAGGTCCGCCACGAAGCGCCCGTATGCGGCCCGCATCGGTTCGGCGGCCAGCGCCCACGGCAGCGCGCGCTCGTGGCTCCACTCCTCGTACGAGGCCAGCTCGGAGCCCATGAAGAGCAGCTTCTTGCCCGGCTGCGTGTAGAGGTTGGCGAGCAGGCTGCGCAGGTTGGCGAAGCGCTGCCACTCGTCGCCGGGCATCTTCCCGAGCAGCGATCCCTTGCCGTGGACCACCTCGTCGTGCGAGAGGGGCAGGACGAAGTGCTCGCTGAACATGTAGAGGCCACGGAAGGTGAGCCGATGATGGTGGTAGCGACGGTGGATCGGGTCCTCGTGGAAGTAGGCAAGCGTGTCGTGCATCCAGCCCATGTCCCACTTGAAGCCGAACCCCAGGCCGCCGAGGTAGGTGGGCCGGCTGACGCCGGGGAAGGCGGTCGACTCCTCGGCGATGGTGAAGGTGCCGGGGTGGCGCCCGTACGTTCGCTCGTTGACCTCGCGCAGGAAGGCGATCGCCTCCAGGTTCTCGTTTCCGCCGTAGCGGTTCGGCTCCCACTGCCCGCGCGTGCGTGAGTAGTCGAGGTACAGCATCGAGGCCACGGCGTCGACCCGTAGCCCATCGATGTGGTAGCGATCGAGCCAGAAGACCGCGTTGGCGACCAGGAAGTTGCGCACCTCCGGGCGGCCGAAGTCGAAGATCAGGGTTCCCCAGTCGGGATGCTTGCCGCGCCGCGGGTCGGCGTGCTCGTAGAGCGGCGTGCCGTCGAAGCGGCGCAGGGCGAAGTCATCGGTCGGGAAATGGGCCGGCACCCAGTCGACGATCACCCCGATCCCGGCGTTGTGCAGCGCATCGACCATGGCGCGGAAGTCGTCCGGCGAGCCGAATCGCGCGGTCGGCGCGTAGTAGCCGGTCACCTGGTAGCCCCACGAGCCGTCGAACGGGTGCTCGGCGACCGGCAGCAGCTCGACGTGCGTGAAGCCGAAGCGGCGGCAATGCTCGATGAGCTCCTCGGCCGCCTGGCGGTAGCCGAGCCAGCTGCCGTCCGGGTTGCGCTTCCACGACCCCAGGTGCACCTCGTAGGTCGCCATCGGCGACCGATACGGATCCCGGGTCGCGCGTGCCGCCATCCAGGCGTCATCGGTCCAGACGTCGTCGTTGGAGACGTCCCATACCCGGGAGGCGGTCTCCGGCCGAACCTGCATCGCGAAGGCGAAGGGGTCCGCCTTCAGCCGCACGCTACCGTCCTGGCCGACCACCTCGAACTTGTAGAGCTCCCCGGGACCGATCTCCGGCACGAAGAGCTCCCAGACTCCGGACGCCCCGAGCGAGCGCATCGGAAAGAGCCGCCCGTCCCAGCGCGTGAAGTCGCCGACCACCCGCACGCTCCGCGCGTTCGGTGCCCAGACGGCGAAAGAGACCCCCGCCGTCCCGTCGACGATGCGCGGGTGCGCGCCGAGCGCTTCCCAAAGCCGTTCGTGGGTCCCTTCGTTGAAGAGGCGCAGATCAGCCTCGCCGACGGTCGGCATGAACCGATACGGATCGTCACGCTCCCAGTCGTCCCCGTTCCGGAAATGCAGGCGCAGGCGATACGGGGAGGCAGGGGCGCCAGGCAGGAATGCCGCCCAGAGGCCGTCGCCCAGCGGTTCCATCGGCTGAGGCTGGGCGTGGGGCCGGAGCAGGTCGACCCCGGTCGCCTCCGGATGGAAGGTCCGGACCACGCGGCCGTCGCCCAGCGGATGTGCGCCCAGGATCGCGTGCGGATCGTGGTGCTCGCCGCGGACCAGGCGCTGCGCCTCGTCGGCGGGCGGCGCGAGCTGACGAGCGGTCGAGCGGGTGGCCACGGATGAACCATACCCTCGCGCACCGGTGTGGCGCACCACGACCAGGGGTCAGCTCGGCTCGCGCGGCCCGATTTGGCGGGCCCGTGTGCTAGGGTTGCACCCGCGCTCGGCGATGCCCGGACGCACCAGGGGCGCGCAATCCTCAACAACTGGCCCTGTCGTGCCACGGGCCGGGGCCACGGCAGCCGGAGGCAACTTGGGACTCTTCGACGGCCTGCTCGGTCTCCTCAGCCACGACGTCGGGATCGACCTGGGCACCGCAAACACGCTCGTCACGGTCCGACATCGCGGGATCGTCATCAGCGAGCCATCGGTGGTGGCCATGGACACCCGCAGCAAGCGCGTGCTGGCCATCGGCGCCGAGGCGAAGCGAATGGTCGGGCGCACCCCGGCCAACATCGTGGCCATCCGCCCGCTGCGCGACGGGGTGATCAGCGACTTCGACGTCACCGAGCAGATGATTCGCTACTTCATCCAGAAAGTTCACGACCGATACGCCCGCATCCCCCGCCCGCGCGTGCTGGTCGGCATCCCGTCCGGCGTGACCGAGGTCGAGAAGCGGGCGGTGCGCGACGCGACAATCAACGCCGGCGCGCGATGGGCGCGCCTGATCGAGGAGCCGATGGCGGCCGCCATCGGCGCCGGCCTGCCGGTGAGCGAGCCGACGGGGTCGCTGATCGTGGACATCGGCGGCGGCACCACCGAGGTGGCGGTCATCAGCCTCGGCGGGATCGTGGTCAGCCGCAGCATCCGGATGGGCGGCGACGAGATGGACACCGACATCGTCAGCTTCGCCCGGCGCGAGTACAACCTGCTCATGGGCGAGCGGACGGCGGAGGAGATCAAGATCGCCGTCGGCTCCGCCTACCCCGCCGAGAAAAGCGAGCGCACGGTGACGTTCCGTGGCCGCGACCTGCTCACCGGCCTGCCGCGCAGCGTGGAGGTCGGCGGCGACCAGATCCGCGAGGCGCTCGAACCGTCGATCGCCCAGATCATCGATGCCATCAAGGAGACGATCGAGGAGACGCCGCCGGAGCTGGTGGCCGACATCATGGACCAGGGGATCGTCCTGGCCGGTGGCGGCGCGCTGCTCGCGGGGCTCGACCGCCGGGTGGCCGAGGCGACCCAGATGCCGGTCCACATCGCAGACGACCCGCTCACGTGCGTGGTGCGCGGCACCGGCCGCGTGCTCGAGGAGCTCGATACGCTCGAGCGCGTGCTGGTGAGTGAGCAGTTCACCCGCGCGCCGCGGTAGCCCGTGACGCGGTCGCATCTCCCACCCAATGACCGTATATACGCATATACGGTCCGGCGCTAGGCGAGCGCGG
>DASWIE010000020.1:0-28802 GCA_036397815.1 Candidatus Limnocylindria bacterium | reverse complement strand
CACCGCCGCGCCAGCGCACAAACAGCTCCAGGCGGAGATCGAGCGCAGCCATCGCTCGTCGTATCGTCGAGGTCGGTAGTTGGTCCAGATGGCCTCGTTCCAGTCGCGAGACGGTCGACTGCGAGATCCGAGCGGCAATGGCGAGATCATGTTGCCGCCACCCACGGCGTTGCCGGACCGCTCGTAGCGCGGCACCAACCCGCTGGTCGTCCATGATCCAAACATGGCGATCCGCGTGTTATCAGGCCCTTACGTGCGGGTTAGCCGGCGGACGCATCACCAGCATGCGTCCGCGAGGCAGCGCCGAGCGCCTAGGGAAACAGCTCTGGCAACGCGGACACCATTGGCCCGTGTTCGACGAATGCGCGCGCCGCCTCGACGGGGAAGGCGCCGTCCAGGATCGCGAGCTGCGCGACACGACCGTTCAGGACGTGGGCGTGCACGCCGTCGCGCAGAACGATGTCGTCCCACCGCGGCGCCCAGCCGACGACATCCAGCTTCGCTCCCGCGAACTCTGAGAAGACCCACGGCGCCCGGCGCGGCTGCGGAGGCTCGCCAAGCATCCCGAGCGCTGCCGCCTCGCCCGACTCCCGAGCCGCATGCCAGTGCTCGACCCGCGGGCCGTCCGCCGGGCGCGCCATGTCACCCGCCGCGAAGACGGAAGGGGCGCTGGTGCGACGTGATTCGTCGACCACGACGCCGTCATCGACCGCCAGGCCCGCCCGCTCCGCCAGCTCGGTCCGGGGCGCCACGCCCACCCCGGCCAGCACGAAGTCGGCCGTGAGGCGCTCCCAGCCCGCGAGCACCGCCCCCGCGCCGAGCTCGGTGGCGGCGGTCCGCAGCCGCACCTCGACGCCGGCGGCCTCGAGGCGCCCGACGGCCCAGTCACTGACCGCCTGCCCGAGCGACCCTCCCCACAACCCGCCGCTCAGCTCCAGGAGCGTCACGTGGACGCCGCGCGAGGCGAGTGAGCCGGCCACCTCCACCCCGATGAAGCCGCCGCCCAGCACCACGGCCCGCGACCCCGCCACAGCGCGCGCGCGCAGCGCCTCCGCGTCGTCGACGGTCCGAAGAAGCAGGACGCGTTCGGCGCCTGGAATCGGAGGACGTCGCGGGGAAGCGCCCGTCGCCAGCAGGCATTGGCTGAACTGCAGGCGCGTCCCGTCGACCAGATCGGCCAAGCGCGAGTCCGGGTTGAGCGCCGCCACGGAGACGCCGGTCAGCAGCTCCACGCGCTGGCGCTCGTACCACTCAGGCGGCTCGGCGGCGATCAGCTCGCGCGGAAAATCGAGACGCAGCAGCTCCTTGCTGAGCGGCGGCCGGTTGTAGGGCGCCACCGCCTCCTCGGCGACGATCAGGATCGAGCCGCCGAAGCCTCGCCGGCGGAGCGTGCGGGCGCAGCGCACCGCGGCGACCCCGCCGCCGATCAGCAGCGCATCGACGTGGCGCGGCTCCATCGGTCCCATGCTACCGGCCGTTGACACCGACAACCCTCGCCGGTACCGTCCCGGCCATCGACGCCCAGCCCGCCACGATGCTCTCCGGCACCATCCTGCGTGCCCGCAGCGGGTTCTACACCGTCCGGACCGATGACGGTCGCAGCCTCGAATGCCGCATGCGCGGGCTGCTCAAGAAGGAGCGCCAGACGACCGAGCTGGCGGTGATCGGCGATCGCGTAACGGTCGCGCCCCTCGGCGACGGCGAGGGCATGATCGAGTCAGTCGAGCCGCGGCGCACCAGGTTCAGCCGCCGCCAGCCCGGGCCGCGCGGGGCATGGAAGGAGGATCTGGTCGTCGCCAACGTCGACCAGGTGCTGGTCGTCTTTGCCTGCGCCGACCCGATGCCCCACCTCCGCATGCTCGACCGCTTCCTGGTCGTCGCCGAGCACAACGAGGTCGAGGCCGTGGTCGTCGCGAACAAGGTCGACCTGGTGGGGCTCGATGCGGGCCGCCGGATCTTCGGCACGTACGAGCGGATCGGCTACCCGT
Organism: Candidatus Limnocylindria bacterium; assembly: GCA_036397815.1. Classification (GTDB taxonomy): domain Bacteria; phylum Chloroflexota; class Limnocylindria; order QHBO01; family QHBO01; genus DASQFY01. Next base: position 26,814 of record DASWIE010000020.1, on the reverse strand, counting down.
TGCACCTGGTCTCCGCCCGCGAAGGGATCGGCGTGGAGGAGCTCGCCGACCGCCTCATCGGCCGCACCAGCGTCGTCACCGGCCCGTCCGGGGTCGGAAAGTCGACCATCCTGAACGCGATCCAGCCGGGATTGCGGATCGAGACCGCCACCGTCAGCCAGGCGCTGCACAAGGGGCGCCACACCACGACCTCGGCCGAGCTTCACGCGCTCGAGGCGCCCGGCAACGGCTACGTGGCCGACACCCCCGGGCTCCGTGAGCTCGGGCTGTGGCAGGTTCCCCCCAGCGAGCTGGCCTGGTGCTTCCGCGAGATGCGTCCGTTCCTGGGGAGATGCGCCTTCAACGACTGTCGCCACCTGACCGAGCCGCGCTGCGCCGTCCGAGCGGCGGTCGAGAACGGTGCCGTGAGCCCCGAACGATACGAGTCGTACCGGCGGCTGCAGCTGAACGAGGACTGAGCGTCTCGGCCGTATCATCGCCGGACCGATGGAGATTGCGCCGAGCGTTCATGCGGTCCGACTGCTGGGCGGGTCCAGGGCCTTTCTGATCTGCGAGCCGAGAATGACGCTGATCGACGCGGGCCTGCCGGGCTCCGGCCGTGGCCTGGCGCGCTATGCGTCGCGGCTCGGCCGCTCGCTCGACGAGCTCGACACCATCGTCTGCACCCACGCCCATCCCGACCATATCGGCGGCGTCCGCGAGCTCGTCGCCGAGAGCGGCGCGACGGTGCTGATGCACCCCGCCGACCTGGCCGGGCTGAACGTCACGCTGCGCGAGGCGGTCGCCGAGCGCAGCCGAGGCAAGCTGATCGCCTTCCTTACCCGTGGGCCGGAGGACGCGACGCTGATCCAGGACGACGACGAGCTGCCAGCGCTCGGCGGCCTGCGTGTGATCCACACCCCCGGCCACACCCCGGGGACGATCTGCCTGTACGCACCGCGTCATCGGCTCCTGTTCGTGGGCGATGCGCTGCAGGTGATCCGCGGGCGAGTCACCTTCGCCAGCCCGATCTTCAGCCACGACCTGCCCCTTGCCCGGACGTCGGTCGCCCGCCTGGCCGAGTTGGACGTGGAGACGATCGCCTTCAGCCACTACCCGCCGTGGCGCGACCGTTCCTCCGCCACGCTCCGTGCCCTGGCGCGGCGAGCGGCCAGCGCCTAGCGGAGCGCGCCCGCGACATCCGCAGTTATCCCGCAGTCCTGCGCGCGCAGGATGCCGCCAACCGGAGAGGGCAGGAAGGGCGCAAGTGGAGACCCTGGTCGACAAGTTTCGCGAGGCCGCCGGGCGATACGGCGACAGGCCCGCGCTGCTCATCAAGCCCGGGTTCCGGACCCGATCATGGAGCTACCGCGACCTCGCGGAATGCGCGCCGCGGGTTGCGCGCGTCTTCACCGATCTTGGCCTGGAGCGGGGCGATCGGGTCGTGATCTGGGCCGTCAACCGGCCGGAATGGGGCCTCGCCTTCCTGGGCGCAGTGCACGCCGGCATCGTGCTCGTGCCCCTGGACGTTCGCAGCGCGCCGGACTTCGCCGTCAAGGTGGCGCGCCGCACGCGGGCCAAGGCGGTTCTCGCCTCGCGACAGACCGAGCCGCTCGTCGAAGGCCTGGAGCTGCCGGTGATCCTGATCGAGTCGATCCCGGACCGCGCACGCGAGGTGCAGCCCCTGCCGGCGGCCGGGGTCGGGCCGGACGATCTGGTGGAGGTGGTCTTCACCTCCGGGACGACCGGCGAGCCAAAGGGGGCGATGATCACGCACCGGAACCTGGCGAGCAACGCCACGATGCTGCAGACCGTCTTTCCCTTCCGCGACGACGAGCGGTTGCTCTCCATCCTCCCCTTGAGCCACCTGTTCGAGCAGACCTGCGGATTCATCGCCGCGCTCTTCGCCGGCGCCTCGATCGTCTACCCCGTCAGCCGCCAACCCGCCGTCCTGATTCGTACCTTCCGAGAGTTCGGCGTCACGATGCTGCTCGTCGTCCCAGCCGGCCTGAAGCTGCTCGACAACGCGATCGAGCGCAAGGTCGAAGCCGGCGGCAAGCGAGCCACCTTCGAGCGACTCCATCGGCTGGCTCGACATCTCCCGCGCCCGCTGAAGCGGCTGCTCTTTCGGCCGGTGCTCGCCGGCTTCGGCGGCAAGTTCCGGACGCTCGCGATCGGGGCCGCCGCGCTCGAGGCGGACCTGGCCCGCCGCTGGCAGGACATGGGCTTCGACGTGCTGCAGGGCTATGGGGCGACCGAGCTCTCGCCGGTGGTCAGCTTCACCCACCCGAAGCGCAACCGGCTCGGGACGGTGGGCGAGCCGGTCCCCGGGGTGGAGGTCCGCATCGGCGACGATGGGGAGGTGCTGGTCCGTGGGCCGAACGTCTTCGCCGGCTACTGGGAGGACGCAGAATCGACCGCCGCCGTGCTCGACGGCGATGGGTTCTACCACACCGGCGACATGGGTGAGCTGTCGGCGGACGGCTTCCTGACGCTGCGTGGCCGCAAGAAGGACATGCTCGCCATGCCGGACGGCACGAAGGTCTACCCCGAGGACATCGAGGCGGTGCTGGGCCGCGACGAGCGACTCCGTGACGCCGCGGTGGTGGGCTGGCAACCGCCCGCCTCCGAGCTGAAGGTGCACGCCGTCCTGCTGATGGCCGATCCGTCGGCGGCCGAGGCAATCGTGCATGACGCCAACGCGCAGCTTGGCGCGCACCAGCAGATCCGCAGCCACTCGATCTGGCCGGACGAGGACTTCCCGCGCACGCCGACGCTCAAGGTCAAGAAGCGCGTCATCCTGGAGCGGCTGACCGATGAGCTGGCGGGTACACGTCCCGCGGCGGCATCGGGGCCCGGCGGACCCGCGGCGCCACCGGCGGCAGGCATGCCCGCGACCGTCCCTTCGCTGGTCGCGTCGGTGGCCGGCGTGGCGGAGGTCGCCGCCGTTCCCGAGGCGACGCTGTCAACCGACCTGAATATGGACTCGCTGGCGCGCATCGAGCTGCTCAGCGTGATCGAAGAGGAGCTGGGCGCGTTCATCGACGACGGCGACATGGACCCCGACATCACCGTCGGCCAGCTCACCACCATGGTCGCCGCTGCGCGCGACGCGAAACACGAGACCGGCATCTTCGGCTGGCCATTGAGCCCCCTGGTGCGAGCCATCGGCATCGGCTTCCAGGCCCTCTTCATGATCCCGTTCTTCGCGCTCATCTACCGGGTCCGGGTCACCGGGCTGGAGCGCCTGCGCGGGCTGGAAGGCCCGGTGCTCTTCACGCCGAACCACCACCTCCACAACGACGTGGGCATCATCCTGACCCGCTTCCCGCTCGGCTGGCGCTGGCGGCTCTCGGTGGCGGCCGCCGCGGACGATATCTTCGGCAACCCGATCCGCGGCTTCGGCTCGGCGGTCATCGGCAACGCCTTCCCGCTGGCGCGCGAGGGAGCAATCCGTCGCAGCCTCGAACTGCTCGGCGCACGGCTCGACCGCGGATTCAGCATCCTCGTCTTCCCCGAGGGCAAGCTGACGGTTGGCGGGCCACTGCAGCCGTTCAAGGCGGGGACGGGCCTGGTCGCAGTCGAGGGGGCAACGCCCGTCGTCCCGATGCGGCTGAAGATCAACCGCATGTCACGCCTCGACCTGCGTCGCGGCGAGCGTGGCACCGGGATCGTCGCCGCGGACGGCAACGGAAAGAGCCATCCGTGGCGCGGCGAGGTGGAGCTCGTCTTCGGTGACCCGATCCGCTTCGCGTGGGACACGGATCACCAGGTCGCAACCGACCGCGTGGAACAGGCCGTCGCCGCCCTATAACCCGCCCTGCCATACCGGCATCGGTCTTCAAATGCGACCGGCGACCGGTTATCCTCGCCGAGCACCCTCAGGAGATGCCGCGTGGCCCGCGACGAGAAGCTCGACCTGCTGCACCGGATCCCACTCTTCGGCGCCCTGGACCGCCATGGCATCGAGCGCCTCGGCATGCTCGCCGAGGAGGTCGACGTTCCGGCCGGCAAGGTGCTCATGCGCCAGGGCGAGGATGGCGGCGACCTGATGGTGATCGTGCGGGGTCGGGTGGGAATCGAGCGAGACGGAAGCCGCCTCAACACGCTGGGTGCAGGTGACTTCTTCGGCGAGATCGCGCTGGTGGTGGGCGGGCCGCGGACGGCAACCGCGACCACCGAGGAGCCGAGCACCCTGCTGGTCATCAACCACCGCGACTTTCACTCGATGGTCGAGGAGTTCCCGGACGTCGCCGTGCAGCTGCTGAACACACTCGGCCACCGCGTGCGCCGCCTGGAACCGGACACCGCGATCTAGGTTCTCAGGCGTCTTTGGCGCCTCGATCGGCCCGGGCTAGAATGCCCTGCCAGTAGTCCCACGGCGCTGCGGGAGTAGCTCAGTTGGTAGAGCGCCACCTTCCCAAGGTGGATGTCGCGAGTTCGAGTCTCGTCTCCCGCTCCAAGTCTCCCATCCGACCGTGATGGGGAACGGCCTGCCGCCAGATCGCGTCTGCCGACCATGAACGCGCATCGCCCAACCAGACTCTGGCTCGCGACCCAGGCATCGATCGTGCTCGCCCTGGCAGGCTGCGCAGCTGCTCCGTCCTCAACGCCGAGCACGGGATCGACCCCGAGCGCTCAACCGAGCGACAGCCCATCACCTGGCTCCGGCAACCTGGCGCTGGCCGATCTGAAGTATCGCCTCATCGACCGCTTCGGCCTGCTCTGGTACTGCGACCCGGACGAATACCCGGTCGCCCACGGGGACGAGCAGGAGCTTGCCGAGCAGCGGCTGCCCGAGATCCGTTTGGACGCCGATACCTACGCCGCCATTACCTCTCAGCTGGGGATCGACCCCCAGGCCGATCCGGACCCGGCGCAGACGCTGGCGGTCTATCGGGCCTGGAAGATGCTCAACGCGCTCATCCTCGAGCCCGAGGACAACGGCTTTCGCTTCGACGCGATCTTCACTTCCGCCCTGGACGCCGCAGAGGGGATGCGAGTCGCCGGCCACATCGCGCCGGATGGCACCATCTCCGTGGAGGCAGAAGCTGTTTCCGGTCCGCCTCCCTGCCCCATCTGCCTGGCCGAGGGCACGCGGATTGCGACGCCCGCGGGCGAGGTGCCCGTGGAGCAGCTTTCAGTCGGAGAGCAGGTGCTCGCCACGGGCGGCGAGGGTGGAGTGAGAGTGGCCGTGGTGGTCAGAATCGGCAGCGTTGAAGTGCCGGCGAGCCACGTGGTGGTGCGAATGACCTTGACCGATGGCCGCTCGGTGATCGCGTCGCCTGGCCATCCGCTGGCCGACGGCAGGCCAATCGGCAGCATCCGAGCGGGCGACACGGTCGACGGAAGCGTTGTGCGCAGCGTCACGCGGGAGCGGTACCTGGGCAGGCGCACATACGACCTCCTGACATCCGGCGAGACGGGGGCATACATCGCCAACGGGATCCCGCTCGGCAGCACACTGGTTCCCTGACAGGAGCCTTGCAGCGGCCCGTCCCCCTGGCGGTGCCGAATTCCATGCCGCGTATGATCGGCGGATGGACGCGCCGGTCGAGGTTCGGGTCGTCGCCCGTGACGAGGTCCGGCAGCTCCTGTCCATGCAGCGATGCATCGAGCTGATGGCCGATGCCCTCGCCGCGCTCTCCCGCGGCGAGGCGGAGAACCCGCTCCGAACGGTGATGCGCCTGCCGCAGCTGGGCGCAGCCCTGGGGATGATGCCGGCAGCGCGCGCCTCGCCGGGGACCATCGGTCTCAAGGTGATCTCGGTGTTCCCGGGCAACCGCGGCTCGGGCTACGAGTCGCACCAGGGCTTCGTGCTGCTCTTCGAGACCGAGCACGGCGCGCCGATCGCGCTGGTCGACGCGGGCGAGATCACGGCCATTCGCACCGCCGCCGTGAGCGGGCTCGCGACCCGCCTCCTGGCTCGCGAGGAGGCGGACAACCTGGCGATCCTCGGCTCGGGCAGACAGGCGCGCACGCACCTGGAGGCGATGCTGGTGGTCCGCCCCGGGATCCGTCGCATTCGCGCCTGGAGCCCGAACGCCGGGCGTCTGCAGGCCTTTGCCACGGAGGCGTCTCGCGCACACGATCGGCCGGTCGAGGTCGCCGCCTCCGCGCGTGACGCGGTCGAGGGCGCCACGATCGTGTGCACCGTCACCGCCAGCCCCACGCCGGTCCTCGAGGGCGAGTGGCTGGTGCCAGGCGTTCACGTCAACGCGGTCGGGGCCAGCCAGCCGAACGCGCGCGAGCTCGATGCGGAGGCCGTCCGCCGCTGTCGGCTCTTCGTCGATCGCCGCGAGTCAGCGCTCCACGAGTCGGGCGACCTGCTGGCGGCGATGGAAGCCGGTGTCGTAGATGAGGGCCACATCGTCGGCGAGCTCGGCGACCTGCTCACCGGAGGGGCGGTCGGACGGCGGGACGCGAGCGACATCACCCTGTTCGAGTCGCTCGGCCTGGCGGTCGAGGATCTGGCCGCAGCGCACGAGGTGTGGCAGGGGGCAACCGAGCAAGGGCTCGGCACCTCCATTCGCCTCCGGTAGGACCGATGCAGCCGCTCGCCCCGGTCTCGCTGGACGAGGTGCGCGCCGCGGCCGGGCGGCTCGGCGGGGTCGCCACGCACTCGCCGCTGCTCCGCCTGGAGGGCGAGGCGCCGGCCGAGATCCACCTGAAGCTCGAGAGCCTGCAGCCGACCGGCTCCTTCAAGGTTCGCGGCGCGGGGAATGCGCTTGAGCACGCTGACCCGGCGCTCCTCGCGCGGGGCGTCGCGACGGCCAGCGCCGGCAACATGGCCCGAGCCGCCGCCTGGCTGGCGCGGCGTCGCGGCGTTCCGTGCACCGTGGTTGCGCCCGATGACGCCCCCGCGGCGAAGCTCGACCCAGTCGCAGCCCTGGGCGCGCGAATCGTGCGCGTGCCATTCGACGCGTGGTGGCAGGCGCTCGTCGACCGCGGTCATCCCGAGCTCGACGGATTCTTCATCCACCCGGTCTCGGATCCCGCCGTCATCGCCGGCAACGGCACGATCGGACTGGAGATCGTCGCCGATCTGCCCGAAGTCGACGCCGTTGTGGTGCCGTTCGGTGGCGGCGGCCTGTCGAGCGGGATCGCCTGCGCGGTCAAGGCGCTCCGACGCGGGGTGCGGGTCTTCGCCGCGGAGGTCGCGACCGCTGCGCCCCTCGCGGCTTCTCTCGCCGCGGGCCGCCCGGTCGAGATCGACCGTGCCCCGAGCTTCGTCGACGGCATCGGCAGCGGCGGCGTGCTGACCGAGATGTGGCCGCTCGTGTCATCGGTCCTGGACGGCTCGATCGTGGTCGAGCTGGAGGCGGTGGCGGAGGCGCTGCGGCTGCTCGCGACGCGCAACCGGATCGTCGCCGAGGGAGCCGGTGCCGCGGCCCTGGCTGCCGCGCTGACCGGTCAGGCCGGGACCGGCCGCGTCGTGGCCGTCATCTCGGGCGGCAACATCGACACGTCAACGCTGGCCGCGATCCTCGCTCATCGGCTGCCGTGAGGGTCACGGCTGGCCGGTCCCAAGCGCTTCATTTGACCGTCACAGTGGGTGCGCTACCGTGAGCCGATGACAGGCCAAGCCACTCGATCCCTGCTTGTCGCAGCCATGCTGCTCGCGGGCTGCGCCTCACCGAGCGTCACGGCAACGCCCAGCATGGTCGCGGCGTCGGAGGCCGAGCCGTCGTCCGTCGCAACACCCATGCCCTCCGTCGCTCCCACCCTTCCTGCATGGCGCGAGCTCACGCCGAGCGGCGAGACTCCGGCCGCCCGCGAGGACCACACGTGGACCATCACACCGGACTTTGTGACCGCCTACCTGTTCGGTGGTCGCACTGGTGAGGGCGCCGCGCTCGGCGACCTGTGGGCCTACGACCTGCCCGGCAACAGCTGGGCCCTGGTCACCGAGGATGGACCGCCGGCGCGCTTCGGACACAACGCGGCCTGGGTGGACGGTGTCGGCCTGGTGATCTTCGCCGGGCAGGCGGGAGCCACCTTCTACAACGATCTCTGGACCTTCAACCCCGCTGCGAACGCCTGGGAGGAGCTGCCCGCCGACGGCGCCGTCCCCGTGCCGCGCTATGGCAGCTGCGCCGCCATCGGTCCTGACGGACGGCTGTGGATCAGCCACGGCTTCACCCAGGAAGGCCAACGCTTCGCCGATACGCGCGCCTACGACTTCTCAACCAGCACCTGGACCGATGAGACACCCGCCGGTGAGGCTCCGATCCAGCGGTGCCTGCACGCCTGCTGGTGGACCGATGACGGGGCGTTCGCCCTGTACGCCGGCCAGACGACGGGGACCAACTCGCTCGACGACCTGTGGTGGCTGGCCGTCGGCGAGCGCCCCGGAACAAACGCGTGGGCCGAGCAGGTGCCCGATGGCCCACCCCCGGCGCGCAACCTGTACGCCGCTGCCCGATGGGGCAGCATGACATTGGTGGTGGGTGGGCAGGCGCTCGACGGCAGTGCGCTCGACGACACCTGGCTACTGTCCGACGACGGCAGCTCCGCCCCGACTCTGATCGGCGGGACGCGACCTCCGGCACGATGGGCGGCCGAACTGATTGCCGACCCTTCGCACGGCCGTCTCCTGCTCTTCGGCGGCCGTGATGCCGATGGCGCCCGCGACGACCTCTGGGAGCTGACGGGCCCGCCCGACGAATAGGGCTCAAAGGGTCTTCCGCGCCGGGACTTGGTACCATGTGCGCCCGAGATTCCCCGCTGGGCGCCCTCATCTGCGCGCCCGCTTCGGACGCCGCACAGGAGTGACGACCAGCATGAGCACGCTCACCGGCCGCCCCGTGACGGGGGCGCCCATGGGCCCCAGGGGACGGCGCTTACCTGCTCCCCGTTCCGTACGATTCAACCCATCGGCCGCGGACCTGCAGGAGCTGACCAGCCGCATGCCGCCGGCGCGGCGCACCAGCTTCGGCAATTACAACGTCCAGACCCGCGCGGTCAGCCGCTCCGCCGGCTCGACCTACCTGGTGACCGATGATCCGGCCGAGACGACCGGCAAGGCGATCTCGCGCGCGGAGGCCGCCCGGGTGTCGGCCCTGCAGGACGCGTACGTGGCCGGGACCGACATGCTGGTGATCGACGGCTATATCGGCAACGAGCCGGAGCATCAGTCCCGGGTACGCCTCTACGTCGAGGCGGCCAACGCCAACATCGCCGGCATGCAGCGCCAGCTCTACTTCCCGCCCGATGCGCCGGCCGACGAGTGGGACCCGCAGCTGAGCCTGATCTACACCCCGAACCTGCCCATGCCCGGCTACCCGGACGACCGCCTCATCGCGGTCGATCTCGAGTCCGGCGTCACGCGGATCATGAACTCGGACTACTTCGGCGAGAGCAAGAAGGGCGGCCTGCGGATGTGGAACGCCCTGGTCTACGCCGAGGGCGGCCTGGCGATGCACGCCGGCTGCAAGGTGGTGCCGACCGATGGCGGCGAGAAGACGATGCTGATCATCGGCCTCTCTGGGACGGGGAAGACGACGACCACCTTCACCCGCCAGAACAACAGCCAACCGGTGCAGGACGACTTCATCGGTCTGTTTGCGGGTGGCAAGGTGGTTGGAACCGAGAATGGCTGCTTCGCCAAGACGTTCGGGCTGGATCCGCGCCATGAGCCGGCGATCTACGGCGCGGTGACGAAGCCGGACGCCTACCTTGAGAACGTGTCACAGAGGGAGGACGGCGGACCGGTCGACTTCTTCGACACGTCGTATACGCAAAACGGGCGCGCCACCTTCCCGATGGCCAACCTCGGCATCTGGCGCGACCCACGCGAGATCGGCCCGGTCAGTCACCTGCTGATCCTCAATCGCAACGACAACATCATCCCGGCCGTCGCCCGGCTTTCCCGAGAACAGGCGGCGGCCTATTTCATGCTCGGCGAGACACAGGGCACCAGCGCCGGCGGCAAGGCGGAGGAGGGTCGCGCGCTTCGCGTGCCGGGCACCAACCCGTTCTACCCGCATCGCGACGAGCAGCAGGCGAACCGCTTCCTGGAGCTGATGGCCACCCATCCCTTCGAGGTATACCTGCTCAACACCGGACGCGTCGGCGGCGGACCGGACGATCCGGCCTCCAAGAAGGTCGAGATCGAGCATTCGGGCGCGATCGTCGAGGCGATCGCGGAGGGGACGATCAGCTGGGAGCGCGATCCGGATTTCGGGTACGAGGTCGCGTCGAAGCTGCCCGGCCTCAGTGACGTGGAGATCCTTCAGCCGCGGCGCCTATACGACCGGACCGGGCGTGCGGAGGAGTACGCGGGATGGGTCGATCGCCTCAAGCGCGAGCGCGTCGAGTTCCTTGCGAAGTATCCGGAGCTGGCGGCGGAGATCCTGGACGCGATCCGCTAGGCGCCTGGGCGTAGCCCGTACCGTCTCCCAGCAATCCTGTTACTGGTAAGCGACTGGTAGACGTCGAAATCAGGCATGCCCGCCGGATTTCGAGCTCAGCGAGGATCAACGGCGCCGGCGGCGAGGCCTGTCGAGTCACTTATCAGTTACCCAGTTCCTGACAGACGGTAAAACGCGCCTACTAGCCGGCCACCGCGTCACGCACAGAAGTCACCGAGTAGGCCGTCATGGCGTGACTGAATCCCTTCAGCTCCAGATTCGGGACGGGAGCGGCCTCGACCTCCTCCTCGATCACGGCAAAGACGCGCTGGCTGACCAGGATCTGACCGGCCGTGGCGGCACCCGACAGCCGAGAAGCCAGGATGACGGCGTTGCCGACCGCCCCGTAGTCATATCGGCCTTCGAAGCCGATGCGCCCGAGCGTGGCGAACCCTGCCGCGATCCCGATCCCCAGGCCAAGCTGGTAACCGCGCTTGCTCCATGCCGTCGACAGCGACGCGAACCGCTCGCGCATCTCGCAGGCGGTCCGGGTCGCGGCGAGCTGGTGGTCGGCCACCGGCTGCGGATCGTTGAAGAAGACCATCAGCCCGTCCCCGGCGAAGTGCTCTACGGTCGCGCCGTTCGCGACGGCCAGCTCCCCGACCACCGTGTGGTACTCGCGCAGCACGCCCAGAACCTCTTCCGGCTCGGCCTGCTCGGCGAACGCGGTGAATCCGCGCAGGTCGGCGAAGAGCGCCGTGATCTCCCGGCGGTGGCCGGCGAGCAGCTGCTCGCCCTCCGTGCTCGACAGCAGTTCGGCCGCCTGGGGCGCGTATCGGGCCAGCTCGGTCCGCTGCCGCTCGACTGTCTCGAAGAGCTGCGCGTTGGCGATGGCGATCGCGGCCTGGTCTGCGAACGTCTGCAGCAACCCGATCTGCGCCTCCGTGAAGGCCTGGACGACCAGGCGCCAGACGATCAGCACTCCGATCGGGATCCCCTCGCGCAAGAGTGGTACCGCCAGGACGGTCCGGAACCCGGATGCCCGCTGGGCATCGGGGTGCTGGTACTCGGCATCGGCTTTGATGTCCACGATCTGCACCGGGCCGCGCTCCATCAGCACGCGGCCGGTGATCGTTCCGCGCCCGGGCTGGAAGGTCATCTTGTCGATGATGGCGCGGAACTCCGCCGGCACGCCGGCGGTGTAGGCCGCCATCCGGAATCGACCGTTCCCCTCGCGCACGATGTTGCCCTCATCGGCGCGCGACAGACGGGTGGCGCTGTCGATGACCGTCTGGAGCACCCGGTTCAGGTCGAACGTGGAGCGGCTGATCGATTGCAGCACACTGCCAACTGCCGTCTCGCGTTCGAGCGCTTCCTGCGTCCGCGTCAGGAGCCGTGCCAGCCGAATAGCGATGCCGGCCTGATCGGCAAAGAGGCTCACGAGGTCGATCTCTGCCTCGGAGAAGGGCAGAACGTCAGTGCGTCCCAGCCCGAAGGCACCGATCAGCGCGCCGTCCATGCGGATCGGAACCCCCAGCAGGGTTCGATTGCCGCCGACGGTGTACGCGCTGCTGTGGTACTCCGGGTCGGCCGCGACGTCGTTGATCTGGACCGCCTTGCCGGCGAGCGCCACCCGACCCACGATCGATCCGCGGTCGATCGGATCGGGATGCGACCGTTCGTAATCCCAGTGCTCAGGGTTCCCGCCGCTTGCGGCGACGAAGTGAAAGAGATCCCCCTCACGCAGGAAGACGAAGGCGACCTCGGCAAGACACAGAGCCGCGGCCTCCGCGGCGATACGGTCGAGGATCGGTTGGAGCTCGAACTCGGCACCGGTGACGGCCGCCAGGACGCGCCCGACTGCGGCCAGCGCGTCGCGTTCGGAGGCGGGAGCCTCCGCTTCAGTCATCGGTCTCCAGCGTGGCATCCACGGAGAGGGCCACGTTTCCGGCCAACGCCCGCGAGATCGGGCAGCCGTCGCGGGTGCCCTCCGCAACCTTGTCGAACGATTCATCGGTGGCCCCCGGAGCGCGACCGATGACCGTGATGCGGGAGGAGACGACGGTCCAGCCCGCCTCGAGCTTGTCGAAGGTCACCTCCGCCTCGACATGGAGGTGCTCGGGCGGCGTGCCGGCGCGGCCGAGGTCGGCGGAGAAGGCCATGGCGAAGCAGGAGGCATGGGCAGCGGCAAGCAGCTCCTCCGGCGAGGTGCGGCCCTCCGGCGCCTCGGTACGGCTTGCCCAGCTGATCGGCAGGTCGCGGAACGTCTCGCTGGAGCCGGCGCTGGTCGTGCCGGTCCCGCTCATGAGGTCGCCCTGCCAGCTCGCGGTGGCGGTTCGGACGGCGGCCATCGAATCGGTCCTCCTTGTATCCTGCGGGGCGCTACGAGCCTAGCCTAGAAGGACCGATGTCGAACGGCCAGCCCGAATCCCCGCAACCCACGCACGTCATCCGGGCACAGCGCGTCTACCTGCGGCCAGCCGAGCGCGCCGACCTGCCCACCTTCGTGCGTTGGTTGACCGATGCCGAAGTGACCAAGCATCTCGCGATTCGCTCGCCGATCAGTCAGGCCATGGAGGAGAAGTGGTTCGACCAGATGGTCGAGAAGCAGGGAAAGGACCACTACCACTTTGTCATCTGCCTCATCGACGGCGACGTGCCAATCGGCGCCACCGACCTGCGCGACATCGATCTCGAGAATGGCAACGCCGGCTTCGGGATCGTGATCGGCGAGAAGGCCGAATGGAACAAGGGCTACGGGACCGAGACGCTGCAGGCGATCAGCGACTTCGGGTTCGGGCAGCTTCGCTTGGAGCGGATCTACCTCGAAGTCTACGCCCCCAACAAGGCCGGCCAACGTGCCTACCAGAAGGCGGGCTTCGTGGAAGAGGGCACGCTTCGCAGCGCGCACTTCGCGGACGGGAAGCACCTTGACGCCGTGATCATGTCGCTCCTGCGCGACGAATGGCTGGCCCTCCCACGCCCCAAGAGCTGGGAGCACGCTTTCTGAGGCTGCGGCCGCCGATCCTCTAGCATGCGGAGCGTGTTCGAGCTGCGCCGCGACCCCGTCACCGGCTGGTGGTCGGCCATCGTCACGGACCGCACCTTCGAGCACGCCTCGTTCGCCATGGAAGCGGCCCCGGTCGAAGGAACCCACTGCCGCCACTGCGACGAGGACCCGGCTGCTGGATCGGAGGCCACCGACGACGCGACGGTGCGCCGCGTGACACTGCGCCACGACGCCTTCCATCGGATCGATTCATCCAAGGAGACGGCCGCGCAGCTCTCCCTGTCCGAGGTCGAGTCGTCTTCCGGGTCGTGGGAGATCCTGGTCGCCCCGAGCGGACATCACGAGCGGCTCGCCGACGCGCCGCCGCGCCTGGCGCTCCACCTTCTGCGCGCGCTGAGGGACACGATGCGGGAGCTCGGCAGCGAGGCGGATCCTCCGGACGACCCGCGCTATATCCAGGCGGTCCAGAGCTACGGCCGCCAGGCCGGGTCCCGCAGCCAGCATCTGAACCTGGAGCTGTATGCCATCCCGCAGCTGCCGCACTGGATCGCGGACGAGATCGGCGGTGGCGCGCGCCACCAGATCAAGACGCGGACCTGCGTCTGGTGCGGCCTGGCCAGGGCGGAGGAGGAGTCGGGCGAGCGTCTGGTGCTCGCCGAAGAGCGCTTCGTGGTCTTCGCTCCCGCCGCCAGCCGCTCCGCCTTCGAGCTGATGATCGTTCCGCGCACCCATTCCGCCGACTTCACCACGCTGGACGACGACGACCTCGCCGCCACCGCGGCGACGCTGCAGCGCACGCTCGGGGCGCTCGACGCCCTTGGCGACCCGCCCTACAACCTGTTCCTGCACACTGCTCCGGCAGGCGAGCGGCTGGACCAGACCTTCCACTGGCACTGGGAGCTCCATCCCCGGCTGCGGGTCATCGCCGGCCTGGAGCGCGCCACCGCCCTGGCCGTCAACCCGGCCGCGCCCGAGTTCGCGGCCGAGGTCCTGCGGACGCATCTGCATCGGTCCGCGTAACACGTGCGGGGGCCGATGCGTCACGGGATGCGAACGGGGGGCAGATCGCAATGGAGGGCCGGGTGCTGTCGATCGGGCTCGGCCGCGTCGCGACCGGACGGCCCGCCGTGAGCGCCGCCCAGGATCGGGCCATCTTCGATCGGCTCTTCGAGGAGTACTCGTCACCGATCCACAACTACGTGCTGCGCATGGTCGGTGACGCGGACCGCGCGGCCGACATCACGCAGGACACGTTCATCAAGGCCTACCGCAAGCTCGACACCTTGACCGATGAGACCTCCGCGCGCGCCTGGCTGTACCGGATCGCGACCAACACCGCGATCGACGAGATGCGCCGGCGACGTTGGGTCAGCCCGATGGGGAGCGACGAGGAGCGACACCACGAACGACCCGATGAACGGCCCGGACCCGAGGCGCAGGTGATCGGCGGCATGCTCGACGAGCGGATCCAGCGGGCACTCATGCAGCTGCGGCCGAACCACCGCCAGTGTCTGATCCTGTCCGACCTGGAGGACATGAGCGCGCAGCAGATCGGCGAGGTGATGGGCCTCTCGTACGGAGCGGTGCGCACGCTGCTGTGTCGCGCGCGAGGCGAGATGCGACGGCAGCTGACGGTGGAGGGCCTGGTGCGATGAGCTTCCTGCGACCGGGCGACCACCCCGACGAGCTGCTCAGCGATTCGCTGACCGGCGACCTGACTGACGTCGAGCGCGCGCAGCTCGACGCGCATCTGGCAATGTGTCCTGCCTGCCGCGACACGCTGGCCGCCTTCGCTGAGCAGCGCCGGCTCGTCTCGGGGATGCGCCATGTGCCGCCGCCGCGCGACCTTGGCCCGCGGGTGCGCGCCGGGATCGACTCTCGCCGCTTTCTAGGCCCACCCTGGTGGCGCCGGCCGAGAGCGCTGGTCGGCATCGGCGCGTCGCTGGCCAGCGTGGCCGCCGGCGTCCTGGCGTTCGTCGTCTTCAGCAACCTGCGGTTCTCCCAGGTGGCGGAGAGCGGTTCGCCGCAGGCCACCTCCACGGCATCCTCCGAAGCGACGGCCAGCCTGGACGCATCGCCGGCGCCCACCGCCTCGGCGGCTCCGCCGGTCGCCGCGGACCCGAACCCGGTCGGCGCGCTGGTCTACACCGTCGAGATGCCCGAGGCCCGGCTGGAGCTGGTCACCGCCCAGGGCGCGGAGCCCATCCCGGTCGAGAGCCACGGGACGCCTGTGGACGCCACGCTCTCGCCGGACGGCGACTGGGTCGCGTTCTCGCTGTTCGGTGAGGGGTCCGGGCTCGTCGACTCCTACGCCTACCGCATCTCGGACGGCACGCTGGTGCCGCTGACGCAGCAGGGCCTCGACTCGCCGTTCCTGCGGTTCGTGTGGTCGCCCGATGGCCGGGTCCTGGCCTACACGGCGCTCGCGCAGGACGCGAGCGCCGACGTGTGGCTCTTCTACCCTGGTGCCGAGACCACCAGGCAGCTGACCCAGTCCGGGACCGCCTTCGCCGGGAGCTTTGACGGCAGCGACGAAAGCAGCGCCCGACTGTGGGTCAGCGTTGCCGCCGAGAGCAATGCCAGCAGCTACCGTCTCACCGTACCGCTCACGGCGGGCGACTGGGTCCCGTATGACGACCCCTCGACCGACGCCGACCAGACCAGTGACGGCGCCTTCCTGCCGATGCTGAATCCGACGATTCCCGCATCGCAGGCAGCGGTGTGGCGCGGCGAGATGGCGCGCGATGAGATGGGCTGGCACTTCGCCAGGGGCGGGATGCTGTACATGGTCCCCGCTGTCGACGGGACCTTCGACCTCGGTGGTGGCGGCGAGCAGGTCTTCTCCAGCCTCACGATTCAGCAGAATGGCGCCGCCTTCGCCAGCGCCCGCTTCGAGTGGGCGCCGGACGGGGACGGCTTCGCGGTATGGGACACGCAGTGGACCGGGACCGAGGAGGGGACCGGCTTCCCGGACCCGCAGCGCGTGTACTTCGGCCACGTGGGGGACGGCACTGGTGAGCTCATCACGGCGGCCCAGGCGCTCGACGCCGCGGACACCGCGGGCGCGACCGAGGTGGTCGACGTGGCCCTCGGCGGCGGGCAGTACCTCGCCCTCACGCTCCGCACTGACGCGTCCCAGGGCAACGAGTTCGCGCCGGTGGCCAACCTGGTGCTCATCACCCGCCACACCGGCGCCACGCCGGACGAGGTGATGGCCTACGGGCAGGACGGCGTCTGGAACGGACCCGCGCTCTACCCGGCGACGCTCGAGCCCGCTCCGTAAAGCCCGCTCAGTAAAGGACGCTACACTCGGCTCGCATGAGCGAGCGCCAGATCCTGGACGCCAATGAGCTGCGTCGGGCGCTGACCCGCATGGCCCACGAGATCGTGGAGCGCAACGGCGGGACCGATGACCTGGTCCTGATCGGGGTCCGCAGCCGCGGCGTGCCGCTGGCCCGGCGCCTGGCGGGGCTGATCGAGCAGCACGAAGGTGCGAGCGTGCCGGTCGGCGCGCTGGACATCACCTTCTACCGCGACGATCTGACCCGTATCGCCCACGCCCCGATCGTGAAGCGCACCGAGGGGATGCCCGAGATCGGCGGCAAGACGGTGGTGCTGGTCGATGACGTCCTATTCACCGGCCGGACGGTGCGTGCCGCGCTCGACGCGCTCACCGACCAGGGGCGTCCAAGGGCGGTGCGCCTGGCGGTGGTGATCGACCGCGGCCACCGGGAGCTGCCAATCCGCCCCGACCACGTCGGCAAGAACCTGCCGACCAGCCTCGACGAGATCGTGCACGTCCGACTGCTGGAGACCGATGAGGTCGACGGCGTAATGCTCGACCGCGGCGTGGCGGCGGACGAGCGCGCCACCTGACCGACCACGGCGCCCGGTATACTGGGCGCCACCTTTAAGCGCGGTCCTGTGAGGCCGCCAAGGAGTCGCATGATCGAATCGCTCGGCACGCCCCCCGTCGCCGACCACGCCAAGGCGCCAACCTGGCGGCACCGCCACCTCCTCGACGTCGACCAGCTCGACCACGCCGAGATCGAGCGCTGCCTCGGCCTGGCGATCGAGATGAGGTCGCTCCGCGATCGCGGCGAGCGGCTGGATCTCCTGCGCAGCCAGATCGTGGGACTCGCCTTCGCCGAGGCATCGACTCGCACCCGGGTCAGCTTCGAGGTGGCCGCCGCTGCCCTCGGTGCCCAGGTGGTCGACTTGCCGATCGAGGCCAGCAGCGTGACCAAGGGCGAGAGCCTGATCGACACGCTCCGGACGCTGGAACGGACGGGCGTCGGAACAATCGTGCTGCGGCACGCGGCCAGCGGAGCGCCGTACCTGGCGGCGCGCAGCGTAGGCGCCCGGGTCGTCAACGCCGGCGACGGGACGCACGCGCACCCGACCCAGGCGCTGCTCGACGCGCTCACGCTGCGCGACGCCCTTGGCACGCTCGAGGGAAAGCGGGTCGCGATCGTGGGGGACATCGGTCATTCGCGGGTGGCGCGCTCCAACATCCACCTGCTGACCGCGCTGGGCGCCACGGTGCGCCTGGTCGGGCCGCCGGCCTGGGTGCGCGGCTTCGAGGATTGGCCGGGCGTCTCGATCTCGCACGAACTCGAGGAGGGGCTGCGGGACGCGGACGCGGTGATGGCCCTGCGCGTGCAGCTCGAGCGCGACGCCGGCGGTGGCGTCCCGACGCTGCGCGAGTACACCGCGCGCTGGGGGCTCGACGAGGAGCGCATGGCCCTCGCCGCGCGGGACGCGCCGCTCCTCCATCCCGGCCCGACCAACGAGGGTGTCGAGATCACGCCCGAGCTGGCCGCGAGTCCGCGCAGCCTGATCGGCCGCCAGGTGAGCAACGGCGTGGCCGTTCGCATGGCAGTCCTGGCCCTGCTGGCCTCATGAGCGCCTTCGGCCGGGTGACCGATGCGCCCGCCAGCTTCGTGCTGGTCGGGGCGCGGATCGTGGATCCGTCGCTCGGGACCGATGCGGTTGGTGACCTGGCGGTCGTGGCCGGGCGCCTGGTCGATCCCGCTGCGGCGCCAACGGACCTGCCGCGCCTCGTTGGAGCCGGCCTGCTGGCCATGCCGGCGCTGTGCGACCTGCATGCCCACCTTCGCGAGCCCGGCGATGGGCGCACGGAGACGATCGAGAGCGGCTCGCGCGCCGCGGCGCACGGCGGCTACGCGACCGTCTGCGCCATGCCGAATACCGATCCACCGCTGGACGAGCGGGCTCGCGTGGCGCTCGTGGTGGACCTGGCGCGGGACGCCGCCTGCCGCGTCCGGGTCGTGGCCGCCGCCACGCGTGGCCGTGAGGGCGAGCGGATGACGGAGGTGGGCGAGCTGATACCGCTGCACATCGTGGGGATCAGCGACGACGGCGCGGCGGTCGCCTCGGCGCGCGTGGCCCGGGGGATCCTCGCCTACCTGGCGCCGCTCGACCTGCCGCTCATCGAGCACGCTGAGGAGCCTTCGCTGGCAGTTGGCGCCGTCATGCGCTCCGGGCGCACCGCAACGCGGCTGGGGCTCAGCGGCTGGCCCGGCAGCGCCGAGCTGTCGATGGTGGAGCGGGACATCGGCCTGGCCAAGGAGACCGGTGGCTGGGTCCACCTCACGCACCTGTCGACCGCTGCCGCGCTCGAGGCCGTACGGCGCGCCAGGGCGCGTGGGACACGCGTCACCTGCGACGTGACGCCGCACCATCTGGCGCTGACCGACGCGTGGGTCGCCGGCGACCGCGGCTTCGCCTGGGAGGAGCCGACCGGCGCAGTCGCAGATCCGTTCCGCACGCCGCTCGACCCGGAGCTCGCCTACGACTCGGCGTGTCGAGTCAATCCCCCACTTCCCACCCGTGAGGACGCACTGGCCCTCCTTGAGGGAGTGGCCGACGGCACCATCGACGCGATCGCCACCGACCACGCCCCGCACCCGCGCGAGCGCAAGGCGGTCGAGTTCGCAGCCGCCGCGCCGGGGATGATCGGGCTCGAGACCGCGCTGTCGGTGGGGCTGGCCGCGGTCGAGGCCGGACGTCTGACCCTTCCCGATCTCGTCGTCGCGATGGCCACGCGGCCCGCGGCGCTGATCGGTGAGGAGCGCAGCCTCAGCCCGGGCGCGCTCGCTGACCTGGCAGTTGTCGACCCGCAGGCCCGCTGGCGCGTCGAGCCGGACGCGCTGGCCTCGTCGTCCACGAACACGCCCCTCCTCGGCATGGAGCTGCCGGGCGTGGTGCGGCTCACGGTGGCGAGCGGGCGGATCACGTACCGAGACGGGCTCGACTCCGCCCGTTAGACCCGTGGGGGCGCAACTCTGCGCCGGAGCAGCGTGGCACGTGCGGATATGGGACCATGCGACGCGCCACCACGCACCCCCAACGAGTGATGGATGTCGATCCGCTACAACGAGGAGCTCGACCCGAATGAGGGGCCCGGCTTTGGCTGCTTCATCTGGCAGGCCATCCTGTTCGCCGCCATCCTGCTGCTCATTCCGGTGGGCCTCTTCAGCCTCTCATGGCCGGTCTGGCTGCTCGTCGTCCTGCTCGGCATCGACATGGTGCTCCTCTTCTTCGTGAGCATGACCGCCGTCTTTCTGCTGCGCGTCTTCTTCGCCGATCGGCGGCGCGGCCGTGGCCGCACCATCGGTCCAGCCAAAGGACCGCCCCGGGTGATCAGCACCGAGCCGCCGTCCGAGGAGACCGATGACGAAGAGGGGCCGGCCTGATGCCATTGATGGCCACCTTCTTCAACGTGCGCAAGGGGCGGGACGCGCTCTTCAAGCGCGGGATGCGCCACTTCTTCCCCCGGACCGCGCGCCGCTACGAGGCGGAGTACGGGATCCGCTTCATCGGCTGGTTCAACGTGACCGAGGGCTCCGAGTGGGACAACCTGATCATCCTGGACCTGCCGAACTACGCGGTGCTCGACCGCCTGTACGCCGATCCGGGAACGCTCGGCTTCGGGCACCGCATGGCGGAGTCGGTGTTCGACAAGAAGCACATCATCTTCCTGCGGGAGCGGATGGGCCCCGACTTCGTGTTCAAGCCATGAGACTTCGGCCATGAGCATTCGGCCGTGAGCGCGCCGCGCATCACCGCCCTGCGCGAGCTGGCCGCCGAGGCCGAGCTGGAGCGTCGTGACTTCCTGTACGAGGCGACCGAGCAGCTGCGCCGCTTCGTCGACGCCAACCGGGAGCGGTTGCGCGAGGTCGGGCCGATCAAGCTCGTCGATGACGACCAGGACTACCTCGTCTTCCACCCCGTGGACGAGACGTGGACCACGCGGCTCACCTACCAGGATCCAGCCGACAACGAGTGGTACGACGAGGAGCAGGTGGTAGACACGGTCTCCGAGATCGTGGAGCTCTACAACCCGGCCGATATCTTCGCCTGGCTGATTGCGGCGGCACGTGATCCGGCCAATCACCTGGTCCCCGCCGACGCGCTCGCCGAACAGGAGGAGCCGGTCGAGGGCGGCGAGGGGGACTGGCAGGCCGATCTGCCGACCACGCAGCAGGAGACGCTGGCCGCTCAGCGGCTCTGGCAGCTGGCGGACGCCTACCGCAGCCAGATCGGCGAGCAGCAGAAGCAGGTGCTGCGCGAGTTCGCGGCCAATGCCGGCGAGGTGCTGACCCGGACCGGCGACCTGGTCCTGCTCGAGGAGGAGGAAGACACGCTCGTCCTGCGCGCCGACGGCCGCTTCGAGACGAGCCTTGACCTGACCGATCTGCCCGCCGGTTCGGCGCTCAGCATCGAGTCACGCCGTCCCGGGCTGACAGTCACCGACGCGAAGGTGATCGCCGACTTCTACGACCCCGCGGACGTCCTGCAGTGGGTGACCGATGCGCTCTCCGAGCGCTACCCGGCGGTCGACTTCAGCGCGGTCTACGAGTAGAGACGTCCAGGGCCCGATGGAGCGGCTCGACCTCGCCGCGGCATCCGTCGAGGAACTGTTCGACGCCGCCGGGGCACTGCGCCGCGGCCACTTTCTGCTCAAGAGCGGGCGCCATTCGGACCGCTACCTGGAGAAGTTCGCCGTCCTCCAGTACCCGGCACTGGCGGTCGAGATCGGCCGGCGCCTGGCCGATGCGCTGGAGCCATACGAGCCCACTCTCGTCGTCGGCCCCACTACCGGCGGCGTGCTGCTCGCCTTCGAGACGGCCCGCCAGCTGGAGGCGCGGCTCGGGCGCACGGTGCGGGGCGTCTTCGCCGAGCCCGCCGAGCGCGGTGTGCGCGCCCTGCGACGTGGCTGGCCGGTGGCGCCCGACGAGCGGGTCGCGCTGGTCGACGACATCCTGACCACCGGGGCGTCGTTGGCTGAGACGGCACGGGCGGTGCGCGCCGCCGGTGTCGAGCCGCTGGCGGCGGCGGTGATCGTCGATCGGTCGAACGGTCCCGTCGAGCTGGGCTTTCCGATCGTCTCGCTGGGCCGCATCGAGATCGCGTCCTGGGACGCGGCTGGCTGTCCGCTGTGCGCCTCCGGCGACCCGCTCGTCAAGCCGGGAGGCAGCTAGTCCTCGACCCCGGGACCGGCGGCCACGCCACCGCCGGGCCGCACGAACCCCTCCGCCTCGCGCGGGACCGGCTCCTGCCAGGTGATCTGCGCGATCCGGGCCGGCGGAAACTCACCGTCGGGCGGAACGATCCCCTCCTCGGCCTCGAGCGGGATGCCGATCGGCGCCACGAAGTAGCGACCCGCCAGCCGCCGCGACTCGCGATCGAGCGCGAATCCTGCCTTTGCTCGGTGGAAGGTGACCGTGGCGTCGGCAGCCACCACCGGCGAGGAGCGAGAGCCATCGGTCAGGTCGATCAGGGTCGGGGTGTCGACCGCCACGACGCTGCACGGCCGGCCGGCGGCGACGGCGTGCGTGCGGATGGCGTTGACCAGGTCGACGGCGGTGGAGATCGGCTCGCGGAGCGGTCCGGCCGCCCCGCTGCCGAGCAGCGCATCGATGACCAGCGACGCCGGAGAGAGGCGCGGCCGCAGCTG
The DNA here is from genome assembly GCA_036397815.1 of Candidatus Limnocylindria bacterium. GTDB lineage: Bacteria > Chloroflexota > Limnocylindria > QHBO01 > QHBO01 > DASQFY01. The sequence goes on along the minus strand of DASWIE010000020.1, from coordinate 4,490 downwards.
CAGCAAGAGCTCGGGCGTGGGCGCCACGAACAGCTCGAGCGACCCTGCCGAGGCCATCGCCTGCAGCACGGTCCAGTTGTGCGCCGTCGCCGCCCTCCCCGCCTCGGCGGCGATCCGGCCAGGGTCGCCGACCAGGACCGCCACCACCCGCTGCCCCGTCGCCGCCAGCCGGCGGGCGGTCACGAACCCGTCGCCGCCGTTGTTGCCGGTGCCGCACAGGACGGCGGTGAGCGCCGGCTCAGCGAGGAGCCCGCCCGGGCCGCGAATCTCCTCCGCCCCCCGCGCCAGCTCGGCCAGCGCCACCTCCGCAACCGCAGCGCCGGCGCTCTCCATCAGCGCGTCCTGGGCGAGGCCGAGCTGCTGGGCGTTCTCGTCGATCGTCGCCATCTCGGCGCCGCCGATCAGGACCGGGACGGAGCGTGCCGGCCGTTCGGCCGGATCGGTCACGGCAGGGTCTTCAGGTACTCGACGACGGTGTCGATCTGCTCGGGGGTGAGGGTCTCGTCAAAGACGGGCATTCCTCCGCGGTCGAGGCCGGCGACGGCGGGATCGGTACCGGCGATCCACAGGTTGGCCCAGTCGTCCGGATGCTCTGCGTAGAGCTGCTGGAGGTTCTCGCTGACCGGCCCGTCCTTGACGCCGTGGAGGCTCGGGAAGGTGCCCTGACCCGCAAGGTCCGGCCCATGGCAGGACTGGCAGCCCGCCTGGTCGATGATCGCCTGCGCCACGGCGGGGCCGCCACCGCCCGCCGACGGCGACGGGCCGCCGATGATCGGGGGATTCTCGCCGCTCAGGTTGCCGGCGAAGTAGACACCGCCGACCAGGAAGACCAGGACGGTCAGCCCCACCGCCCAGCGGGGCAGGGCGTTGCGCGTCTCGATCGGGGTGTAGACGGACATCGGTTCAGTGGCCCGCGGCGGCGGCGGTCGCATCGGCCACCGCATAGGAGGCCTTTCGCGCGGTGGTGTACATCAGGAAGAGCGTGCCCAGCAGGGCGGCGGACCCCAGTGCCACGAGGCTCATACCGCCGCCCGCCACGATCAGGAACCAGCGCAGGGTATTGGTGATCTCGTCGGGCGATGCGGCCTGTCGGAGGAGCGAGCCGTGGGCCAGGCCTGCCGCCATCAGCGCCATGCCGGTCATGGTCGCACCGGCGAAGCCGGCCCACAGCTGGGCATCGGTCAGGACGCTGCCGCGCCAGTCGCGGCGCAGGAGGCGCGGGGCCGCGTGATCGACGATGGCGAAGGACGCGAAGGTCGCCGTCCCCAGCGTGCCGAAGAGCCAGGCCCCGAGGGGCCACTCCGTCCCACGGACGAGGCCCTGCACCGTGCGCAGCGATCCGATCGCCTCCAGCAGGCTGGCGGCAAGCAGGAAGGCCATCGAGACGACCGCGAAGGCGATCGTCCCGGCCGACAGGACGAGCGTCCAGCGCCCCTGGATCGTGAGCGCCAGGGTGGCCACCGACAGGAAGACGGGCGTGACCAGCAGCAGGGTGCCGACGTTGCCGAGCATGGTGACCCAGAACGGGACCGACGTATCGACCAGCGCTCCCAGCGCCGAGATGCCCGACAGGCCGGCCCACAGCAGCCAGGCCAGCATCCCCATTGCGGCGCTGGCGAGCGGGTTGCCGGTGGCCCGCGGCACGACGTAGTAGAGCGTCCCCAATGCGACACCGAGCACCCAGTAGGTCTCGATTGCGCGGGCCGCGAAGCCGACCACCAGCGCAACGAGCGTCTCGTCCAGGCTGATCACCTGCGCGCCCGCGGTCGCAGCCGCCGCCAGGGCATAGAAGCCCATCACCGCCAGCAGCGCGATGCCGAAGAACCAGATGCTGACGAACGGCAACCGCCTGGCCGCCAGCACGGTGCGCCAGAAGACGACGTTCACCATCAGCAGGCCAAGGAGCATCAGCCCGTCGAACGGGAGGGCGAACTCGGCCAGGCGTCCCACCTGGGCGATCCGGGGCATGTACACGCTCGACAGTCCGCCGGCGACGGCCAGGTTCCACGCCAGCATCGCCAGGAAGGCCGTCCGCTCGCCGACGAGGCGCACCCCGCTGATGCGCGGCGTGATGAACAGGATCGCGCCCAGGGCGGCGTTCGACAGCCAGCCGTAGACCAGCGCGTTCGCGAACGCGGCACCATCGGTCCCTGGGCTGATGTCGATCGGAAACGCGCCGAAAATGGGCAGTGGGATCTCGAACCGGAAGGTGAGCTGCGCCGGGAAGAGCAGGCCGCCGATCCACGCAGCCCCGAGGCCGGCGGTCACCAGCAGCCAGAGCGCGGCGACCACCAGGAATGCGGTGGCCCCGCTGTCCGGCGCCTGCGGTATCAGCGAACGACGGCCGCGCGGCGGCTCGTCGTAGGGGCGAAGCTTCTTCGGGTTGACGGCCATCTGCGCGCGCAGACCCTCCTGCGGACGAATCGGTCTTGAGGCTGGTGCGTCCGGGGCAGGCCGCCCGTGCGGCGGACCACGGCCCGAATTGTAGCCGACGCCATTCGGTCGGCACCCCGCTCGATTGACCGAAGCCGACCGCGCCACTACCATACCGAGTCGCGGGGTGGAGCAGTGGTAGCTCGTCGGGCTCATAACCCGAAGGTCGTCGGTTCGAATCCGTCCCCCGCAACCACAGACTCTCAGATCGGACGCCGCCTCCCGCCAGGCGGCGTTCGTGCTATCCGCCGCTGGGTCAGGACTTCCTGGCGCGGGCCTTCACCAGCGTGCGCAGAAAGAGGAAGAAGAAGATCGCAACGACCTGGCCGCCGAGCACGATCCGGTTGATGTCGAGCGCCGGCTGCCATTCAACGTCGTCGCCCTTGATCACGTATGCGCCCGCCGGCTTGGCGGAGATCCCGAAGCCGCCGCCGCCGTTGTTCTCCGCGTCGCCGCCCCCGCCTCCCCCGCCGCTCACCTTCGCGGCAGGAATGATCGTGACCCCGTTCTTCTCGATCGGCTCGCCGTAGACCCGCTGGACCGTGACCGCGTCACGCGCGCCGGTCAGCATCTCGTCGACATTCATGGAAGTGCCTCCTGCATCGGTGTGGCCCTCCAGTCTAGGCCGATGGGTTGAAGTGGTCACATCGACACCAGATGCTCAGCTGGTGTGCGTACCTGCCACGATCCAGTCGGACGGGCCTGCTTCCTCGTCCCTATCGGTCCACCAGCTGGCATTCCGCCAGGATGCGGCTCAAATGCCGCCGAAATCGGTCATTCGCCGATGCATCCTGGCCGTAGCGCCCATCAGTCGAGCTCTTCGCCGCGACCGCGGGCGCTACGTCGCCCTGTGTGCGCCCGGTACCATCTCGACCATTGCGTGATGGATCCCGTATCGGTCGAGCAGGGCGAGATACGGATCGGGGTCGAAGGCCTCCGGGCCCAGCACGCCGACGCCCGACCAGGCGCCGCTGGCGAGCAGCTCCATGGCGATCACCGGGTTGAAGCCGGTCTGCCAGCCTACCACCTGCGAGCCGGTGCGGGCCAGCGTCTCCTGCGCATCGGCCATCTGGTAGAGGAAGACCTCGCGCGGGCGGCCGTCCTTGCGACCGATCACCCAGGTGCCCACGATCGCGCGCCCGACCATCTTGTCGCCCATCGTGATCGGGTCGGGCACCACCGCCGCCACCACGTCGCGCGGCGACACCTCGACGCCCCGCACGCGCACCGGCTCCACGCGGTCCAGGCCGATCTCGTGCAGGAACTTCAGCTTCTCGATGAAGTCGGCACCGAGCGCGTACTTGAAGGTGACTCGCTTGACGCCGCGGATCCAGCGCGGCACCAGGAGCACCTCCTCGTGCTCGACGTTGACGCACTCGACCGGCCCGATCCCCTCCGGGAACGGGAAGCTCTCCGGCGCGCTGAACGGCTGCGTCGTGAGCCAGTCGCCGTGCTCCCCGTCGCCCTCCCAGAGGACCGGCGGGTTGAGGCACTCCTCGATCGTGGTCCAGATGCTGAAGACCGGCGCGAAGGCGTAACCGGGGATGTGGAGGTCCCCACCGTCCCGGACGTGGACCTCGTCCACCTCGTCGAACAGGTTCTTGGCCGCGTGGGCAGCGAAGACGTCGCTCAGCCCAGGGTCCATCCCCATCCCCAGCAGCGCGAGCCGGCCGTCCCGCTCCCAGTCGCCGGCCCTCGCCAGCTGCTCGTCGCCCAGCTTCACGCCGGGCGTCGCGAATGGCTTGGTCGGATGCGGTCGCGACAGGCTGTTGGCCATGTCCATGTAGTCGACGCCGGCCGCCAGGGCGCCGTCGAAGATCGGCATCACGAAGCGCGGGTCGACCGCGTTCATGACCAACTCTGCCCGATGGCGCCGCGCCAGCTCCGCCACCGCGTCGCTGTCACGCGCGTCGATGCGCTCGACCGGGAAGCGATTCGGGTCACCGAGCTCTGCCTGGAGCGCCGTCGCCCGATCCAGGTCGTAGTCGGCGAGGACCATGGCCTCGCACCAGTCGCGGGTGGCGGCCATGCGGGCGATCGCCTCGCCCACGGTGCCG
>DASWIE010000019.1:0-11838 GCA_036397815.1 Candidatus Limnocylindria bacterium | reverse complement strand
CGGTGAGGGCGAGCCCGACCGTCAGCAGCATCCCTTCCGACAGGAAGTGGGCCAGGCCCTCGACCTCGGGAGCGAGGATCCCCGGCGCCAGGTAGCGGTCCAGGATCGGGCTCATGGCAACCAGGACCAGGGCCGGACGCGGCCAGGAGAGGCTGGCGTAGGCGACCACCACCGCCAGCAGCACGGCGCAGACCGCGAACACGACGGCGGACAGGTGCGACCCGACCGCGCCTGCCACCACGGCGAGGAGCGCGACCGCGATCGTCAGCGGAGCCCCGACCGGGTGCCGGTCCCGTGGCGCCGTCGTCATGCCTGCACCCCCAGCAGCTCCAGGATCCTGCGCGCGCGCGCGTCCCACGAGTTGTCAGCGGCCGCCTGCCGCGCGGCGGCGCCCCACTGCCGTACCTGGTCCGGGTCGGCGGTGACCACCGCCGTGATGCCATCGGCGAGGCCGTCGGCCGAGTCGGGGACGACGACCCCGCAGCCGGCGGCGCGCACGATCGCGGCCGTCTCGGTCGTGTCGGTCACGATGAGCGGTCGTGCGTAGCCGAGATACTCGAGGACCTTGATCGGGACCGCCAGGTCGTTGTACGGCGTCCGCCGCCGCGGCGTGATGCTGGCCAGGATGCCGGGGAGGAGACGGTCGATCTCGCCTCCCTCGGCCCGCTCGAGCTCGAGCCACTCCGGCGGCGCGCCGCCGGCCTCCTCGCCGGGGCGGGTGACGGCGACGAGTCGCACGTCGTGGCCGCGCTCACGGACGCGGCGTATCGCCTCGAGCAGGATGTCGCCGCCGTGGGCGGGATAGCGGAGTGCGCCCACGAAGAGGAGCCGCCGAGCCGACGGATCGACCGTGGGCGCGTCGGCGATCCGCGCGCCCGGCGGCAGCAGGATCGCCTGGTCGGCGGCCGTCGCGCTGCGGAGCACGGCGCGCGCCAGTCCTCGGGACGGAAACGCCACGCGGCTTGAGACTCGGATCAGGGCTCGCGTGGCCGGCAGGAAGAGAGCCCGCGACAGCCTCCGCTTCGGCGAGGAGACGCGGTAGTACTCGGCAAACAGCTGCTGGGCGTCGCGAACGTACGTCAGGACCGGCACGCCCCGTGCGCGGGCGATGGCAAGGAAGGCCAGGTCGACCGGCCCGGGCAGGCTGGTCGACGTCTCCACGTAGATGCCGGCCAGGCCCCGCAGCCCGCCGCCGGCGACGTACCTCGCCAGCGCCCACGAGCGCCGGCCCCGCGTCCCGGAGACGACCTCCAGGTCCGCGTGTTTCGCCAGCGCGTCTCGCACCTGGGTGATCCGCGAGGTGGCGCCCCAGATCCCGCGGTCGAGCGGGTACATCGACACAAGGAGCACCCGTGGGCCGGCTCCGGATCGGCCGCGCCGGCTCACTCGTCCGTGGAGGGCGGACCGCCCGCTTCGGAGCCGAGGTACCAGCCGTCGAGCGCCACATCCGGGCCGAACAGCAGCTGCATCCCGGCGCGGACGTCGTCACGGCGCGCGATGAGCAGGTAGTTCAGGTCTGGATCGGCCGGCGCATCCACGAATTCCGGGTAGCCCAGCACCACGCGCCGGATATCCGGGCCGGTGATCAGCGGCAGCAGCGACGCGAGGTCACCGGCCTTGGAGCGCGGGAAGTCGGTGCTCACCGTGGTGCCCACCGCCTGCAGCAGGCCCGGCAGCTCAAAGAAGATGTCGGCACTCGCGAACTCGCGCCGCAGCTCGAGGAGCACCTCCTGCTGTCGCTCTGCTCGCTTGAAGTCGTTCTGATAGTCGAGCGTCCCGTCCGGCAATTCGATCCACCCCTTACGGATCCGCGCGAAGGCGAGCGTGTGGACGCCGTCGTACTGGCTGCAGCCGGCCGGCAGCTCGATGCCGACCCTGGGCCAGGTGGGTCCACCGTACTCGGGGTCGACCATCGTCCCGGGCAGGCAGAGTCTCACACCCCCGACCGCGTCGATCATCTCGGCAAATCCCTCGAGGTCGACCTGCGCGTAGAACTGGATCGGGATGCCGAGGTAGAGGCTCACCGACCGCTCCAAGGTGCGCAGTCCACAGGCCTCCGATGCAGCCGGCGGCAGGTCGGGGCACCAGAGCTCTGGGTTCTGGCTCGCCTCGGTCGCGAGCTCGTTGATCTTCTTGGGGTACAGGCCGTCGGGGTAGATGCTGCGGTCGGGGAGCGGGACGAAGCCGGTGTCGCGCGGCACCGAGATCATCGCCGCGGTCTCCGCGACCGGATCGACGCTGACGGCCAGGATCGTATCGGTCAGCGACTGGTCGCGACCCGGACCCGCATCCACGCCGAGGAGCAGGAAGTTGATTCGCTCGGTCCCGTCCCACCGGTATTCGGGACGGTTGAGCGGGCCACCGTTCGGGCGATCCACCACCGGCCCTCCGTAGCCGGAGCCGGAGAAGACGTCGCCCAGCGTCGTGTTCAGGCGCCCCACCACCACGCCGGCCCAGGCGTGCATCGCGACCGTGCCAGCCAGCAGGACGACGACGAGACCGATGGTGGCCGCCCGCCTCGGTCGATCGAAGCCGACCTGCGCGATGGCGAACAGCCTCCAGCCCATGAGGCCCACATCCGCGACCAGGGCGGCCGTCAGGAACGAGGCCGACAACAGGTCGTTCCGCAGCTGGTCGACGAACAGCGTGGCCACCAGCACCCCGCCGACGGCCAGCAGCACCACCGGGGCAGCGAGGAACGCGGCCAGTCGCCGCTGGCCGGCATATGCCTGGCCGAGGCCGGGGAAGAGGAACGAGAGGAATGCGGCCAGCGCTGGGTTTCGCGGGCGCGGTCGAACGGACATGAGCACCTGTTCGTGAGCGCCGGGCGGAGACGCTCGCCTGGGGCGGGAGCACGCATTCTAGCATCGGGGCCTGCTCGCCTCCCCGGCGAGCTCCGGCGAGCTCCGGCGCGCTATGTGGTGACCGGACGCGCCGCGCCGGGTAGTACGGGTGGGTTAGGTGGGCTAGTACCTTTGCACCCCCCTGGGCAGGACCCTAGACTAGCCCTGGTCGCGAACGGACCGGCGGCCCGCCGGCGTGCCCGCCGAGACGCAAGGTTCCATGTGACAGCTGACCAGATCTTCGTCGTCATCACCACCATCGTCGCAGCGCTACTGGGGATCGGGGCACTGATCGCCGTGCTGCGCGGGCGCGCCGGCCAGGATGCGACGCCGCCCGCCCGCGAGCTGGGCCAGCCGCAGCTCGACAAGTACGAGCCTGACGGTTCGACGATCGCCGACAGCGCAGGCGCCTCGTACGACACGGCCGTGCGGGTGCTGTGGTGGATCTCGACGGCGGCGGTTCTGGTCGGCGTCGGGCTCTCGGACGCGTATCGGGAGTCGCAGCCGGCGATCTACCTGGTCGGCGCCGGGGCAGTCGCCGCCGTCGTCCTCCTGCATGACCTGCTTCCCGCCCGATTCCGCACGCCCGCGGTCGGAGGTCTCGAGGTCCTGGCCGCCATCGGCCTGACCACGGTGCTGCTCACGCTCACCGGATTTGGCGGGTCGCCGTTCGTATATGCCTACCACCTCGTGGCAGTGGCGGTCGCACTGGCCATGGGCGGGGCGCTCGCCCTTGGCGTCGCGGCGCTGGCGACCCTCGCCTATGCCGCGGTCCTGGCATTCGACCCCGCCTTCAGCACCTACGGCGGCGACGAGCTCCTGCGCTTCGGCCTGAACATCGGTTCACTCTGGCTCCTGGCGTACCTGGCTGGCGTCTTCGCGTCCGGTGAGCGTCGCATGCGGGACACCGTGCTCGAGCTTTCCAGGACCGATACATTGACCGGCATCTTCAACCGCGCGCAGCTCTTTCCGACCCTGGAGCAGGAGGTGCAGCGCACCCGCCGCAGCGAGCGTGGCTTCTGCCTGTTGATGATCGACCTGGACGGGCTGAAGGCGGTCAACGACTCGTACGGCCACCATCGGGGCGACGAGGTGCTCCGCTCGCTGGCGGGCGTCATCCGCCGCTCGATCCGGCTCGTGGACACCGCCTACCGATACGGCGGCGACGAGTTCCTGGTGCTGCTGCCAGAGACCGATTTCGCCGGCGCCTTCGTGGTCGCCGAGAAGATCCGCGCCGGCGCCGAGGAGGTCGGCCTGAAGGAGGGGGGCGGCGAGCTGCTCACGAGCGTCAGCATCGGGCTGGTTTCCTGCCCGGAGGACGGCACCAGCACCGAGGAGCTGATGATCGCCGTCGACCGCGCCATGTACCAGGCGAAGTCGCTCGGCAAGAACCAGATCAGTGGCAATCCGAGGCCGCGCCGCCTGGTGACGCGGGCGGGCCTCGAAGAGGTGGCGGTCGAGCCAGCCCCTGGCCCGAGCGAGACCGGGCCCACGCCGGCAACGACGGCGACCTCGGCGTCCGCTTCCACACCGTTCACCGTCGATTCGGCGTCCCCGTCCGTCAACGTCACCGCGCCACCGGCCGTCGAGACCCCGCGGGCCACGCCGGCAGAGGCCGTTGCGCCCCTTGGCGCGCGGACGACGGGCGGCAACTCGCACGAGCCGACCGACGAGGACGAGCCGGATCCGGGCGAGGTGCGCAAGCAGATCGCCGCCGCCCGGCTGAACATGGATCCGGACCACCAGATCCGGCGGGCGATGGACGCGTTTCTGTCTTCGCCGCGCTCCACGCCGGAGCGTGACTAGGCCCTAGGACTCCGTCAGTCCAGCTCCGTTCGGAATGATCTCCCACCACACCACGCCGGGCGGCAGGACGACTGGATCGCCACCATCCGCGTACGTCCAGCGAGTTCCATCAGCCGCGGTCGGTCGCGACCAGCGCAGGTCGATGGCGCGGCCCCCGACGTAAAGGGTGCCAGCGCCTTCCCCGACCAGGTGCTGCAGGCGTCGGGGATTCCCACCCGGATCCGGGTCGCCGTAGACGATTTCCTGAGCGACGCGTTGGACGACCACCGAACCGGCCGTCACCGGCTCACCGGTTGCGGCGTCGGTGATCTCCTTGCCAGCGTCGAGCCGCTGCCAGGTGCCCAGCGCGCCATCCCAATTCCAACCGATGCGCCAGTACGGGTTGGTTCGGATCTCAAGTGCCTTGACCCGACGACCATCCGGCAGATCCACATCCGCGTCGAATGTGAATGGTGGGCGCACGTCGCGCACCCTGGCTGCCAGGCGGTCGAGGTTGGCATTGCTTCCCATCGCGCTGCGCACCGCCTCCACGTCGCCATACAGGTTGTGCGGCGCTGCGAACGTGCCGTAGCGGCGGAACCACGGCCACGCACCCGTGATCCCATTCACATACGGCATGCCAGCGGCGTCGAAGCGCTTGAGCGCACCTGGGCTGGCGCCGAATCCTATCGTCAGCGTGCCAATGTCCTGCCACAGGTCGACGTTGTAATAGCGGGCGCTGCGGATTGGGCCGATGAGCCCTTCTGTGGGGCGGCAAAGGACCAACGCCGTCAACCTCGTGATATCTCCCTCCACCGTCGCCTCGATCACCACGTCGGCTCGGGTCAGGTTGCGCGCCGGGCGCGCCCCCGGATCGTTGTCGATCTGCACAGCCAACACGGTCCCAGCCAACAGTCCGGGATCATCGACCGGCAGGCCATTGAGTGGGCATGCGACAACCGGCTCCGGGGTCGGCGATGGCGTCGGCGTGGGCGATGGGCTCGGCGTGGGCAATGGGCTCGGGGTCGGCGTCGGCGACGCGGTCGGCGTGGGCGTTGCTGATGGCGAAGCCGATCCACCGAACGCCAGCCAGCCGCCACCGAGGAGCGCCAGGGTCAGGATCGCGGCCCCTGCAAGCAGCACGGGACGCGAGCGAAGCCGATCCATGGAACAGATCCTACTTGCTCGGCGTCAACGCAAACATGGCACCATTACCTCATGGTGACCACCCGGTGAGTACTGTCCGCGCAGCTGTGCCGGCCGATTCGCGCTCGTCGTTGGCGGCCTTCCTGTCGTTCCTGTATCCCGGACTCGGGCAGGCCTACAACGGCGAGGCGAACCTGGCCTGGATGCTGGCGCTGCCCACATTCCTGCTCGTCGCCGCCGTGTCGTTGGTGCTTGGAACGGCACGCTCGGGCATCTTTGCAATGCTGTTCGACACGAGCTTCCTGATGGGCCTGATCGTTCTCGACCTGGCATTTCTGGCCTGGCGCCTGATCGCGATCTTCCAGGCCCACGCACGCCGGGAACCGATAGGGGCGCGGCGTTGGACTACCTGGGTCACTGGCCTGCTGCTGCTCGCAACACTGGGCATGCATCTCCTGCCGGCGTACTACGCCGCCAAAGCGATTGACACCCTCAACGCTGTCGCCCTCGGCGGCAGCGGCGGCGCCGGTGAGGCTCTCGGGGATCCAGGCGGCCCCGGTAGTGTTCGAATGCCGTCCCTGCCCGAGCCATCTGACCAACCCAATGTCGTCGTCGGCGAGCGGGCAAACGTGCTGCTGGTCGGCCTGGACTCGGCGCCAGGCCGCACCACCGAGCTGACCGACACGATGCTCGTCGTCAGCCTCGACCCGGTCGGTGGTCGCTCGGCAATGATTTCGATCCCGCGCGATCTCTACGGTGTTCCGCTTCCGAATGGCCAGCTCTACAACGCAAAGCTCAATTCGTTGATGGCGTTTGCGAATGCCCGCCCGTCGGAATTCCCGCTGGGTGGCGTCGGGACGTTGAAGGCCGCGATCGGTGACATGCTCGGCGTGCGGATCCACTACTTCGCATCGATCAACCTGATCGGCTTCAGGGAGGCGATCGACGCCGTCGGTGGAGTCGACATGACCCTCGAACGTGCAATCAACGATTCGACCTACTACGACGAGAACGCCAAGCCGGCACCCCTCTACCTGCCGGCCGGTCGGTACCACATGGACGGGCACCTTGCGCTGGCGGTGGTCCGCTCACGCAAGGGCATCGGCGACAACGACTTCACGCGGGCCGATCGCCAGCAGCAGCTGCTGGAGGCGCTTCGCGAACAGCTCACGGCAGGCAACCTGCTACTCGCGCTGCCCGGTCTCCTCGACGCGGTGAAGAACATGATCGCGACCGACGTCCCCGCGGAGCAGATTCCGAACTTGGCGCGCGCGATCCAGGATGCCGATATGTCATTGCTGCGCCGCATCGTGCTGCAGCCGCCCGAATTCATGACGGCGGATCCCTCCTCGCCAGCCGGCTACATCCTGCGCCCCAACCTGGCCGCAATCCGCGCCATCGGCGATGAGCTGCTGAGGCCACCGGTAATCGTGAGGCCGGTGACTCACTAGCCGCTGCTAGACTCGCGCGGTCATGCCCGGCTTCGCCACGCGCGCCATCCGAGCCGCGAGCCGCATTCCCGATGTTCCCCAGGCGCCGGTCAACGTGCCGATCTACCAGACCAGCACCTTCGAGGTTGGGAGCGCGACGGAGTTGGCGGAGCTGCTCGAGTTCGCTCGTCCCGGCCACTCCTACAGCCGCTACTCGAACCCGACGCACGCCGCGCTCGAGACGGCGCTCGCGGAGCTGGAAGCTGGCGAGGCGTGTCTCGTGACCGCCTCCGGCATGGCGGCGATCCATGGCGTCGTGCTCTCCGTGCTCAGCGCCGGCGACGAGATGATCCTGCCCAGGGCGGTCTACGGCGGACTCGTCGGTCTGGCGGGAGCCGTCCTTTCCCGATCCGGCATGACTACGCGATCGGTCGACACGACGGACCTGGCCGCGATCGAGGCCGCCTTCACGGACACGACCCGGCTCGTCTGGCTGGAGACGATCAGCAATCCGACCACCGCACTGGCTGACATCGGCGCGGTATCGGAGCTCGCCCACGCGCGCGGCGCGCTGGTGGCGGTCGACAACACCTTCGCCTCTCCGTACCTGAGCAACCCGCTCACGCTCGGCGCCGACCTGGTGGTCCACTCCACCACCAAGTACGTTGGTGGCCACTCCGACATCACCGGCGGCGCGATCGTGGGCGCCGCACGGCGGATCGTCGCCGCACGGCAGATCGTCATCAACGTCGGCGGCAACGCGGCTCCGCTGGAGGCATTCCTGGCGCTGCGCGGGCTCAAGACGCTGGCGCTGCGCATGGAGCGCCACTCGAGCAACGCGCTCGCCGTCGGGCGCGCCCTGGAGGGAGCGGCCGGCATCGATCGCGTCCTCTACCCGGGCCTGCCCTCCCATCCGCAGCACGAGCTCGCGATGCGAACGCTGCGAGGAGGCATGAGTAGCGGCATGCTGAGCATCGACCTGGCCGGGGGTCGCCCGGCCGGCGAACGATTCCTGGATCGGCTCCAGGTGGCGGTCCATGCCACCAGCCTGGGCAGCGTCGAAACCCTGTGCAGCCACCCGGCGTCCTCTTCGCACAGGCAGCTCAGCGAGGCGGAGCTGCGGCTGGCAGGCCTCACCCCCGGCATGGTGCGCGTTTCGATCGGGCTGGAGGATCCAGACGACCTCGTGGCCGACCTGTCGGCCGCCGCCCGCGACTCGGGGACCTGAACGGAGGACGGCATGGACCGATCGCCCGCGATGGCCGCCGGCCGCGGCGGACGCGCCGATCGGCTGGGGCGGTCGGCCGAGCGGCTGCTGCGGACGTTCGGTGATCCGCGTCTGGCCCTCGGCCTGCTGCTCGTGGCCGGCCTCTGTAACGCCGTCGCCGCGGCGCTGCCCGACGGCGGCTGGCCGCTCGACACGCCCGCCTACCTGGTGCTCCTCGGCGCGGTGTTGCTCACCGGACTGGCGGGGGTTGCGGTGCGCGCGCCGGCCGTGTGGCGGGAGTGGCGGCGCCCGGCCTCGCTTGTGGCGTCCGAAGAGCTGCCCGGCGTTGAGCTGGCCCTTGCCCCGCAGCAACGCGAACGGGTCAAGCCGGCCGCCGTCGAGCTCCTGCAACGTGCCGGCTACCGCGTCGTCGAGCGCGGGCGGGGCGTCCGCTGGAGCGCCGCCGGCGTGCGCCGCGGGTGGGTTCGCTTCGCGGGCCTGGGAAGCCACCTGGCGCTCGTGCTGCTCGTCCTGGGCGCCGCGCTTGGCGCAGCCTTCAGCAGTGAGACGACATTCAGCCTGCTGCCCGGTGAGCAGGCGCTGCTGGATGCCCCGCGCCCCGGCTTCACCGACGCAGTGCGCCTCGAGCGCTTCGAGTCGGCCTTCGACGCGGAAGGGAGGCCGGCGCTGCTGGATACGTCCGTCACCTTCCTGCGAGGCGGCGAGCCGCGCTCCCAGCAGCTGATCCAGGTGAACCGGCCGGGTGAGTTCGGCGGCTACCTGGTGCACGGCTGGACGTATGGGCCGGCCGCGCGTTTGCGCGTGACATCCCTGGCCGGCCAACCCCTGCTGGCCTCCGCGGTCGCCCTGGACGGCACGATCGACGGGCGCCGCGCGGCATTCGTTGAGCTGCCGATCGCCGGCTTGACGCTGGGTGTCACGCTCGTTGACGCCGCCGCCAACGAGCTGGCGGTGGGGGTGGCCGGCGGCGCGGGACTGGTCGACGCGGTGCGGCTGCGGCCTGGGGAAGAGAGGCGGATCGGCTCGCTCAACGTTCGTCACGAGGGCTTCGAGGCATACGTCACCTTCCTCTCGCGACGCGACCCGGGCGTGGGAGTGCTGTTCGCGGGCGCCGGGGCCCTCGTCGTCAGCATCGCCATCGCCCTCTGGCTGCCTCGCCGCCGCGCGACCCTGGTCGCCACGCCGACAGGGATGCGGCTCCTCCTGCGCGGCGACCGCTTCGACCGGCCAGGGGAGGAGCTGGCAAAGCTGCACGCCCGCCTCGCGACGCTGCACGAGGTGGCCGGATGACGAGCGTCATCGACGTCTGGCGAGCAGTCGACCCGGAGGCGCGCCTCGCATCCGGCTCTACCGATGCCCTGGGCCAGGTGGTGCGGGGTGTCGCCCGCACGCGCGCCGCGCCACCTCACCTTCCCGCGGAGCTCGAAGGCCAGCTGCTGGTCGCCGATGCCGCACTGTTCCTCGACCGTCCGCTCGGAAGCCTGGTCGCCGCGCTGCAGGCGGCCGAGCTCCGCCCGGTCGTGGTGGTGCTGGCCGGCATCGGGGGGCAGCACATGGAGCAGGCCGATGACCCGGTCCCCATCCTCGCCAGCGAGCTGTCGGCTGGACGGCTGGCGGAAACCGCCGCGGCCTACCTGCGGGATGAGCCGGCGGCACTCGAGCGCCTCTCGGCTGAGCTGCGGCTGGCATGTGCCGAGGCGGCCCTGGCCAACCCGGAAGTTGGCGCCCCGGCGGGTCTGGTCGCGGCCCGCATCCGACGCGGGGTGGCGGTCGCGGCTGAGGGGGACCTGCAGTCGCTGCATGCGCGGCCGGCGGGCCGTGCCCTGGCCGCCACGTTCGCCGCCACGCACGCACGCATCCTCTCTGGCCATGCCTCGAGTCGAACCGAGATCGCGAGGCGAAGCCGCGAGGAGATCTGGTTGCTCGAGCGGCGAATCCGCCAGGGCGCCTCGGTCTGGCTCTTCGACGACCTGCCCTTCGCCGCCATCGATGAGGTCGCCGCCGACGCCCTGACGATCACGCTGCGTGCCCTGATGCGCCGCCCTGCGCCGGCACGGTCGACCGAGGTCGAGAAGACTCGCGAGGCGCCGACGAGGGCCGACCTCTCGGGCGACGTGCTGGGTGCAACACTGCTGGCTGTGGCGCGCGCCAACGGGCGGATCGCACCCGCCGCCCGCGCGCTGGGCGTGCACCGCAACACCGTCCTCTACCGGCTGCGCCGCGCGGCAGTGGAGCGCGGCCTCGATCCTCGGCGCGCCGAGGACGCGCTTCGCATCCTGGCCGAGGTGGAGCGGCGCGGCTAGGGTCGCGGCGACCGGCCTTGTGCAGAGTGCACAAACACTCGAGCACCCTCTCACCGCGGGCCGACGGACCAGGCGCTTCCCGCGACGCTACGATCCGGCTCACCCCAGAACAACCCCCAACCGGGTAAGGAGTTCGATGCCCATGGCCTCCAAGGATCTCGCGGCCGCCCTCAAGCTGGCCGAGGAGCGGAACCTGCGCTTCGTCAGCCTCCAGTTCACTGACATCGTGGGACAGGTGAAATCGGTCCAGGTGCCGATGCACCAGCTCGAGGAGGCGGTCCAGCATGGGAAGTGGTTCGACGGCAGCAGCATCGAGGGCTTCGCGCGGATCGCGGAGTCGGACATGTTCCTGGTCCCCGACCTGTCGACCTTCGCGCCGATCCCCTGGGAGCCGGGAGAGGAGCCGGACGGCACCCCGCGCACCACCGGAGCTGCCAGGGTGATCTGCGACGTCTTCACGCCGAACGGCGAGCCGTTCCCCGGCGACCCGCGCTGGGTGCTGCGACGGCAGCTCGAGAAGGCGAGAAAGCTGGGCTACGTGCTCAACACGGGACCGGAGCTCGAGTTCTTCCTGCTCCGTCGCAGCGAGACCGATGTCGAGACGCTGCCGCACGACGCGGCCGGCTACTTCGACCTCTCCGAGGACCTGGGCACCGAGGTCCGCAAGGAGATGATGAACGACCTGGAGGCGTTCGGGATCAAGGTCGAGACCGCTCATCACGAGGTCGCGACGGGCCAGCACGAGATCGACTTCGAGTATGCCGACGCGCTCCGCACGGCGGACAACGCGGTCACGTTCAAGATGACGCTGAAGGCGGTCGCCGCCCGACAGGGCCTCTATGCCACCTTCATGCCGAAGCCGTTCTTCGGCATCAACGGATCGGGCATGCACACCCACCAGAGCCTGTGGGACATCAAGAAGGAGCGCAACGCGTTCGCGGACGACAAGGACAGCTACGGCCTGTCGGCGACCGCGCGCAGCTACATCGCCGGGACGCTGGAGCACGCGCGCGGGATGATCGCCGTCCTGGCGCCACTGGTGAACAGCTACAAGCGCCTGGTGCCCGGTTACGAGGCACCGGTCTACATCGGCTGGGCGCGGA
>DASWIE010000018.1:0-2689 GCA_036397815.1 Candidatus Limnocylindria bacterium | reverse complement strand
GGCCCTCCGCGATCCCCAGATGGCCAAGGACCGGGAGGTCCTGGACCAGCGGTGGCGCCAGTCGATCGCCGAGATCGTCCGGGCCGGACAGGCCTCCGGCGAGTTCGGGCCGGGCGACGCCGAGGAGATCGCGCTCCGGCTGGGGTCGCTCATCGACGGCCTGGCCATCCAGGTGATCATGAACGACAGCCAGGTCTCGCCGGAACGGATGCACCGGGCATGCATGGAGGTTGCCGCGAACCTCATCGGCTTCGAGCTGGAGCGGGCCCAGGCCTAGGACGTGTCTCCTAAGTCGGTGAGCCAGAGCAGCACGGCTGCGAGGACGAGGCCACCGCGGTAGACGATGGCGTGCTTGTCGTATCTGGTGGCCAGCCCGCGCCAGTGTTTGAAGCCGTTGAAGGCGCGTTCGATGACGTTGCGTCCGTGGTAGGCGGTGCGGTCGTAGGTCACCGGTCGGCCGCCGGATGAGCCGATGCGCTTGCGGTGGGCCTTCTGGTCGTCGGGACTCGGGGATCACGCTGCCGATGCCGCGGGTCCTGAGGTGAGCGCGGATCGCGCGCGAGGAGTAGGCCTTGTCGGCCAGCACCCGGTCGGGCCGGGTCCGTGGCCGGCCGATCGTGCGCTGGACACGCAGGTGCGCGAGCAGCGGCAACATCATCGGCGCGTCACCGGCCTGGCCGGGGGTGAGCAGGATGGCTAGCGGGCGGCCCCGTCCGTCCACCGCGGCGTGGATCTTCGTGCTCAGCCCGCCGCGCGAGCGGCCGAGGGCGTGATCGCCCGGTTCGTCCCGGCAGCAGCGCGGATTCTTGTCATTCGACACCGCCCCTGTGTGCTCGACGAGCACGGTGCGATCCTCCCGGGCACTGCGCTTGGCCGTAGCCGAATGCTGGTGCGCCCGCACGATCGAGGAGTCGACCGACACGTACCAATCCACCCGACCGGCCGCGTCGGCCTCAGCCTGAATCACGCAACAGCTTGTCCCACGTGCCATCGGTCGCGAAGCGATGATGCCGCTTCCACACCGTCTGCCACGGCCCGAACCGCCCCGGAAGATCACGCCACGCCACCCCGGTCCGATACCGGAACACGATGCCCTCGACCACCTGACGATGATCACGCCACGGACGACTACGACCCACCGCCTGAGGCATCAACGGCTCGATCCAAGCCCACGCAGCCTCGCTGAGTTCAGCTGAACGCGTCACCTGGCCAGATTGGCGCCATCACCATCGACCACTTGGGAGCCACACCCTAGTTGACTGCTAACGAGACGTGTTGACGTGGGACGAGTGGCGGATACCGCAGGGCCTGAACAGGTCGAGGACGTAGGCGGAGCAGACCGGGCCAGAGCGGACGCGGAGTGGGGTGGGACGCCAGCGGCGCTTGGCACCTCCGGCGCGACGTGGCACGATTCGCAGGTGACCAGCAGACCCGCCGCGGCGCAGCGCCTGCTCGACCTCGCGCGGCTGCGCCGCGTCCGCGACCGGATCGACCGGGAGTACGCGCAGCCGCTGGACGTCGAGGCGCTCGCCCGCGGCGCGCACATGTCGGCCGGGCACCTCAGCCGCCAGTTCCGGCTCGCCTACGGCGAGCCGCCGTACGGCTACCTGATGACGCGGCGCATCGAGCGCGCGATGGCGCTGCTGCGTCGTGGCGACCTCAGTGTCACCGAGGTCTGTTTCGCGGTCGGCTGCTCGTCGCTGGGCACCTTCAGCAGTCGCTTCACCGAGCTGGTCGGTGTGCCGCCCAGCGTCTATCGGCGCCAGGCGGCGCGCGCGACGGCGGGGATGCCGTCCTGCGTGGCGAAACAGGTGACCAGACCGATCAGGAATCGAGAAGCGCCGGCCCCCGAGCCGCACCTAGCATGACCGCCATGGACATCACCATTCACGCGAGCTTCCTCCCGCACGACGACCCGGACGCCTCCCTGGCCTTCTACCGCGACACCCTCGGCTTCGAGGTCCGCAACGACGTCGGATACGGCGGGATGCGCTGGATCACGGTCGGCCCTGCCGACCAGCCCGGCACGTCCATCGTCCTGGAGCCGCCGGTCGCCGACCCCGGCGTCACCGACGACGAGCGCCGCACCATCGCCGAGATGATGGCCAAGGGCACCTACGCCGGCATCCTCCTGGCCACCGCCGACCTCGACGGCGCCTTCGCGTGGCTGCAGGCCAGCGGCGCCGAGGTCGTCCAGGAGCCGACCGAGCAGCCGTACGGCGTTCGCGACTGCGCCGTCCGCGATCCCGCGGGCAACCTGATCCGCATCCAGGAGCTGCGCTGACAGGCTGTGAAACATTCGGGAATCGTCAGTCGGGCTGAACATAGCTTGGAGGCGAGCAAGTACGAGGACTCGAGTCACTTGCTCGCGCCGGCCATGGACCCGCAGCGGGCCTCGGCCGACGATTTCTTGCTGGGCGGAGTAGGACATGGGAGAGCCCGCACAGGAGGGAACGATGAGCGCAAAGAAGGCCACGCAGAAGTCCGCCAAGAGCACCACCGCGATCGGCAAGACGTTCAAGGGATTCACGGACGAGGAACGAGTCGCGATGAAGGAGCGCGGCCAAGAGCTGAAGGCGGCCGCGCGCCGCGGCACGCGCGCGGACAAGGCGGACGGGGAAAGCGCCGTGCTCGCGAAGATCGCCGAGATGCCGGAACCGGATCGCGCCATGGGCAAGCGGCTCCATGC
>DASWIE010000017.1:0-7667 GCA_036397815.1 Candidatus Limnocylindria bacterium | reverse complement strand
ACGATCTCGTCGCCCCAGTCGTACGGGTCCGACTCGTACGCCTCCTGCCAGGCCCCGTGGATCTCGTCGTGGTCGATGTGATCGCGCGGGCTAACCCCAGCCCGCATCTCGCCTACGATCCAACCGATGGACGAAGCGCTGCTGCTGGCGGGCCTCTTCGGTGTGGCGGCGATCCTGTACGGGATGGTCGGCCACGCCGGCGCCTCCGCCTACCTGGCGGCCATGGCCCTGGTCGGAGTCACGCCGCAGGTGATGCGACCTACCGCGCTGGTGCTGAACATCCTGGTGGCCAGCATCGTCACAGTTCGATTCTCGCGCGCCGGCTTCGTGCGGCCGCTCGCGGCCCTGCCGTTCCTGCTCGGGTCGGTCCCCGCCGCGTTCGTGGGCGGCATGATCACGCTGCCGGCCGAGGTCTACCGGCCGTTGGTCGGCGCGGTGCTGCTGGTGGCCGCCGGGCGATTCGGAGTCACCGCCGCCCGGGCGGGTGACGAGTTCGCCCCCCGCGCGCCATGGCCCCTGGCGGTGAGCAGCGGGGCCGTGATCGGCCTGCTCGCGGGACTGACCGGCACCGGCGGCGGGATCTTCCTGACGCCGCTGCTGATCGCGGCGGGCTGGGCCGGGACCCGCTTCGCGGCCGGCACGTCGGCGCTCTTCATCCTGGCGAACTCCGTAGCCGGCCTGGCCGGCAACTTCGGGGCGGTCGGCTTCATCCCTGCGGCGATCCCGCTCTGGCTCGGCGCGGTGGCGGTGGGTGGCGCCATCGGCTCCGAGCTCGGCAGCCGACGGCTGCCGGCGCCGTGGATGCGTCGCGGGCTGGCGTTGGTGCTGCTGATTGCCGGCCTGAAGCTGATCTTCCTGCCCTGAAGTCGCTGAGGGCCGGTGGACTTCTCAGGCGCGAACCCTGACAGCTTTAGAGGCGCCCAAGAGCAGACATGCGGGCTTCCGCCATCTAATTTGAGCGTGGGCCCGCGCCCGGTAGCTTCCTGTGCGCCACCCAGAACCTCTTGTGCTGCGGTGATGCGCGCCTGAGAAGATGAGATCCGGCTTGGATGCGTAACGCGAACCACACCCGCATATGAGGGCCTGCCGACCGGGGGCGCGCGCGTCGTCAAGGGAAGAGGACGCCCGGGTTGAGGATCCCGTCGGGGTCGAGGGCGCGCTTGATGGCGCGCATCGCCGCGACGTCGGCGGGGCCGCGATCCGCCTCCAGCCAGCCCACCTTTGCAACCCCGATGCCGTGCTCCGCGCTCACCGTGCCGCCCATCTCGATCGCCAGTCGCAGGATCGCCCCGTCGACCGTCTCGTCGTCGGGCGGCGGACCAACCACGTTGACGTGGAGGTTGCCATCGAGCACGTGGCCGTACAGGAACGTGCGCGCGGCGGGCGCCACGCCGGCGATCGCCTCGCGCACGTCGCGCGCGTAGGCAGCGAGGCGCCCGATCGGCACCGCCACGTCCAGCTTGTGCGGCACGCCCTCGGCGTTGACCGATTCGGTGTGCCGCTCTCGGAGCCGCCAGAGGCGCTCGCGTCCGGCTTCGTCGCCAGCCAGGAGCGCGTCGCGCACGAGTGCGCTGGCGGCTTCGACCGCGGCGGCCAGCTCCGGAGTGGGGTCAGAGGCCCCGTCGACCTCGACCAGCAGGTAGGCAGGATGCGCCTCGCCGAACGGGCGCTGGCCACCGGCGTGGCGCAGGACGAGCTCCATCCCGTCGTCGAAGAAGAGCTCCGCGGCGAGCAGGTTCGGCTGCCGCCGCCGAAGGTCGCCGGCGAGCGCGATCGCCTCGTCCGCACCGCCCACCGCGACCAGCGCAACCGCGCGCCGCGGGAGGTACGGCACGAGGCGCAGGCGCGCGCGGGTGACGACCGCCAGCGTTCCCTCGCTCCCGGCCAGCAGGGAGGGCAGGTGGTAGCCCGTGTTGTCCTTGAGGAGGCCCGGCAGCCGGCGGACGACTGAGCCATCGGCCAGCACCGCCTCCAGCCCGACCAGCTGCGCGCGCATCGGTCCATGCCGGAAGGCGTGGATGCCACCCGCATTGGTCGCGATCATGCCGCCGATGGTGGCGCTGTCCCGCGCCCCCAGGTCCACGCCGAAGGCGTAGCCGGACGCACGCGCGTGAGCCTGGAGGGTGCCAAGGGTCACTCCGGCGGCCACCGTCACCTCGGATGCAGCCGTGTCCACCGGCTCGAGGTCGCGCAGCCGCGTCAGGCTCAGCACCACCTGCGGCCGCTTCGCCACCGCACGTGGGATGGAACCGCCCACCAGCCCGGTGTTCCCGCCCTGCGGAATCACTGCCGCGCCCGCCCCACTACAGACGAGCAGTGCTGCGGCGAGCCCCTCTGTCGTCTCCGGACGCACCACCGCGACTGCCTCGCCGTGCCAGCGCCGGGTCCAATCGGTCTCGTAGCCCGCGCGCAGGTCGGCATCGGTCAGGACCTGCGCGGGACCGACCGCGGAGCTGAGTGCATCGAGAAGGGCGGCGTGCTCGCGGGCCATCGGTCCAATCCTGCCACGGCGACGCGTCCGCGGCGCCCGACTTGCGGTGCGCGTGTGTCACGCGCGTTAGCGCCCGCATGTGATGCCGACTTCCGAGATGCGACTGCCAGAAGCGTTACGCGGCTCGGCTTGCCGCAGCGGCCGTCGCGGCGTGGAACCCACGCTCAGGATGACCCTCCGGCTGCTCTGCTTACCCCTCGCGACCCACGTAACGCTGCTGGTATGCGCATGCCGCGTGTCGAACTCGGCTTCGCCCGCGGCGACGGGCGTTTGGCAGAAGCCGTGCGCCCTGTCACGATCAGCGCCTGATGCCCGAGCCGCTGCCAATGCTTCCGCCACCACGCGACACGCTCGGTCGCCCGCTCCACGACCTGCGCATCAGCGTCACTGACCGATGCAACTTCCGTTGCGTCTATTGCATGCCGCGCGCCGTCTTCGGGCCGGACCACGCCTTCCTGGCGAGCGCGGACCTGCTGAGCTTCGAGGAGATCGAGCGCCTGGTCCGCATCTTCACGCGCCTTGGCGTCGAGAAGGTGCGCCTCACCGGTGGCGAGCCGCTCGTCCGGCGCGATCTGCCAACCCTGGTGCGAGCCCTGGCCGCCACCCCCCGCGTCCGCGACCTGACGCTGACGACCAACGGCGTGCTGCTGTCGGCGCAGGCCGGCGCGCTCAAGGCGGCCGGGCTGCATCGGGTCACCATCAGCCTGGACGCCGATGACGACGAGACCTTCATGCGCCTCAACGACGCCCGGGTGCCGGTGAGCAAGGTGCTGGCCGGCATCGAGGCGGCGGAGGCCGCCGGCCTGGGGCCGATCAAGCTCAACATGGTGGTGAAGCGCGGCTGGAACGAGGATGCCATCCTGCCCATGGCCCGACGCTTCCGGGGGACCGGCCGCATCCTGCGCTTCATCGAGTACATGGACGTGGGCCACTCGAACGGCTGGCGCCTTGACGACGTCGTGTCCGCTGACGAGATCCTGCGGCTCATCTCGTCGGAGCTCCCGGTTGAACCGATGGAGCCCACCGCCCCCGGCGAGGTGGCGGAGCGCTACCGCTACCTCGACGGTTCGGGGGAGATCGGAATCATCGCCTCGGTTTCGCGCCCGTTCTGCGGTTCGTGCAATCGGGCGCGCCTCTCGGCCGACGGGAAGCTGTACACCTGCCTCTTTGCGACCGATGGCCACGACCTGCGCGCGCTGGTGCGCGCCGGAGCGTCAGATCAGCAGCTCGAGGCCGACCTTAGACGTGTCTGGGGTGCCCGCGACGACCGCTACTCCGAGATCCGATCGGCGGAGACGGTCGACTTGCCCAAGGTGGAGATGAGCTATATCGGCGGCTGAGGCTTCAAGTCCTTGACACCCGTCGGTCTCGGGAGCACGATGGGCGAACGCTCGCCTAAACCGGTTTAGTAAACGGTTCGGCGCCTGCTTTGAGCACACTCGACAGCCTCAGGAGGGAAGTCCCGATGCGCGCCGCCGCGCCAACCTCGGCCGCGCTGCGCGGCCGCTCGATGCCGTTCCTGAGCCTGGCGATGACGCTGGGCCTCGTCCTCTCGGCGGTCCGGATCACGGCCCCTCCTCCCACGTTCGCCGAACACACCCCTAACCCGACAAGCGTGACGATCGCCGGCGACCTGCAGTCGGAGCTTGGCTGCACCTTTGACTGGGATGCGGGCTGCGCGACGACCCACCTCTCCCATGACGCGAACGACGACGTCTGGCAGGGGACGTGGACGGTCCCAGCCGGCAGTTGGGAATACAAGGCCGCACTCAACGACAACTGGGACGAGAACTACGGTCTTCACGCCCAGCCGAACGGCGCCAACATCCCGCTGGCTCCGGGATCCGCGACCAGCACGAAGTTCTACTACGACCACAAGACGCACTGGATCACGGACAGCCTGGGCTCGGTGATCGCAGTCGCCCCGGGCAACTTCCAGTCCGAGATCGGCTGCTCATCTGACTGGGATCCGAGCTGCCTGCGCTCGTGGCTTCAGGACCCGGACGGCGACGGCACCTACCTCTTCGTTACGACCGCCATCGCGGCGGGCTCATACGAGGCGAAGGTGGCGATCAACGAGGGCTGGGACGAGAACTATGGGCGCGACGGTGTCTTCAACGGGCCCAACATCCCGTTCAACGTCCCGGCCACCGGCAACGAGGTCACCTTCTCGTATGTCGCGGCGACCCACATCCTGACCATCTCGGTCGCCGGCGTGCACGCGCCGGACAACAACGTCGAGTGGTTTGGCCTGCGCCACGACTCGCGCAGTGACGTCTACCGCACCCCGGGCGGCGCGGTTCCGGCTGGCACGCCTGTGGCGCTGCGCTTCCGGACCTTCCACAACGACGTCACGGCGGTGAAGACCCGCTTCTACAGCGTCCAGCAGGGCGGCCAGCAGATCGTGCCGATGGAGCTCGCGGCTGGTGGGATCGGCTGCTACGAGCCGGGCCTGGAGGACGAGCTCTGCGACTTCTGGGAGCTGACGCTCCCCGAGGAGCACGGCGCCGACAACCTGTGGTACCGCTTCATCGTCAGCGACGGCACCGACACCGACTACTACGCCGATGACACGCCCGCCCTCGACGGCGGGCTGGGTGCGACCACCGATGACGCCGTCGACCAGAGCTGGGCCCTGATGCTGCACGTGCCCGGCTTCGAGTCACCCACCTGGGCGCCGCACGCCGTCATCTACCAGATCTTCCCCGACCGATTCCGCAACGGCCGCGCCAACAACGACCCGCACACCGGCGACCTGCGCTACGACGACCCGGTCCTCAAGCTGCCGTGGGGCACCCTGCCCGAGGGCTTCTGCCGCAACTACGCCGACGGGAACGTCAACTGCCCGTGGCGCTTCGACGACACGCCTCCGCCCTCCAGCCCCACCAAGGAGCAGCCGCGCGGGCGCGATTACATGGGCGGCGACCTGCGGGGCGTCGACCAGCAGCTCGGCTACCTGGCGACCCTGGGCGTCTCCGCCATCTACTTCAACCCGGTCTTCGACGCGGGCTCGAACCACAGCTACGACACGCAGGACTACACGCGCATCGATCCGTACTTCGGGACGGCCAAGGACTGGGAGAACCTGGTCAAGCATGCCGACGCGCTCGGCATCCGCATCATCCTGGATGGGGTCTTCAACCACCTGTCGAGCGACTCGCCGTTCTTCGACCGCTATCACCACTATCCGTCCGTCGGCGCCTGCGAGGATGAGAACTCCGCCTACCGTTCCTGGTTCTTCTTCCAGGACGTGGCGCCCGGCAGCGGCCACTGCGTGAGCAGCACCGGCGCCGCCAACGGCGCCCTGTACAGCGGCTGGTTCGGCTTCGACAGCATCCCGGTCATCAACAAGGGCCTGCAGGCGGTGCAGGAGTACTTCCTGACCGATGAGGACGCCATCACTGCCCGATGGCTGGAGGACGGCGCGAGCGGCTGGCGGATGGACGTCAGCGGCGACCCGTCGTTCCCGGACGGCTACTGGGAGACGTTCCGCGCGGAGGTCGACGAGTCCGATCCGGATGCCCTGACCATCAGCGAGACGTGGCAGAAGGACTCGACCCTGCTGCGCATGCTGCGTGGCGACCGTCTGGACACGACCATGAACTACCGGCTCCGCGACGCGGTGATCGGCTTCCTGACGCCGGGCCCGTTCGACTCGAAGGGCTTCGCCGATTCGGGAAACGTGATCAGCGCCAATGACTTCGCGAACCGCCTGGCTGCCATCCGCGAGGACTACCCCGACGCGGCCTACTACTCGCTCATGAACCTGCTCGACAGCCACGACACGGAGCGCCTGCTCTGGACGCTCACGCCGGGGGCCGAGACGAGGGCAGAGAAAGAGCTGAATGCCGCGAACCTGGCTGCCGGCAAGGCGCGGATGCGGGTGGCATCCCTCATCCAGTTCACGGTGCCCGGCGCCCCAACCGTCTACTACGGGGACGAGGTGGGGATGACCGGCGACGATGATCCGGACGACCGTCGCACCTACCCATGGGCCGACAAGGGCGGCTCGCCCGATACGGCATTACTGGCCTATTACCAGGGGCTTACCGCGGCCCGGGCCGAGAATCCTGCTCTGACCGAGGGCGACTTCCGGGTTCTCCTGGCTGACGATTCATCCGGCACCGTCGCCTACGGTCGAAAGACCGATGCGCAGGGCGCCTTGGTCGCCCTCAACCGGAGCAGCGCAACCCAGACCCTGGAGCTCCAGGTCAGCGGCTACCTGCCTGATGGCCTGCTGCTCGACGTGATCATCGCCGCCAACGCGCCCTCCGGCGGATCGTACGCGGTCTCCGGCGGCGAGCTGAGCGTCAGCCTGCCTGCCATGTCCGGCCTGGTGCTGGCGAGTGGGGAGGCGGACCTTCAGCCGCCGGCGGCGCCCACCGATCTATCGGTCACGGACGAGGCCGCCAACCAGGTCAGCCTGGCGTGGGATCCGGTCTCCGGCGCGGCTGGCTACGACGTGTACTACAGCCCGCTCTCCGGCGGGGGCTACGTCAAGGCGAACGGGGGCCCCGTCACCGGGACGAGCTTCACGGTCACCGGGCTGCAGAACGCGAGGCCGTACTTCTTCGTCGTCACGGCCCTCGACTCGGCGGGCAACGCCAGCCAGCCTTCGAATGAGGTCGAGGGCATCCCGCACCTTGTCATCGGCTGGGCCAACCTGCAGTGGCCACCGACCATGATGCACACCATCAGCACCGTCGACCGGACCGACACCGCCTACGGCCAGGTCTGGATCGACGGTCCCAACGGCACCAGCCAGCCGGGCCCTACGCCCAGCCTGCGAGCGCAGCTCGGATTCGGGCCGGCGGGGAGCAACCCGACCGCGGCGAGCTGGACCTGGGTCGAAGCCAGCTTCAACGTCGACGCTGGGAACAACGACGAGTTCGCCGCCAGCATGCTGCCCGAGGCGGTGGGGACCTACCACTACGTCTATCGCTACACGGCGACCGCCGGGCGGGACTGGCTCTACGCCGACCTCAACGGGCCGATCCCATCCGGCGAACTGCCGGCCAACCCGGGCGTGCTGACCGTCAACCCGAGCGGTGACACGACCGCGCCGGCGGTTCCGACGGCGCTGCTGGTGGAGTCGGCCTCGCCGGCCGGCATCGAGCTCAGCTGGGAGGCGGTGCTGGGTGACGCCTCCCTGTACGGCTACGAGGTCGGCCGCGCG
>DASWIE010000016.1:0-2936 GCA_036397815.1 Candidatus Limnocylindria bacterium | reverse complement strand
CGCCCTCCTGATCGGAGCACGATTCGGTTTGACCCTCCCGCCGAGGTGCGGCATCATCTCGGCGGGCGCCTAGCTCAACGGCAGAGCAAGTGACTCTTAATCACTAGGTTCAGGGTTCGAATCCCTGGCCGCTCACCACTTCCCCGCGAAAACCCCTCCCCTCCTCGGCCGCGATCAGCACATGACCGTATCGGTCAAGTTGGGCACCGTTTGAGCCACTACTTGGCCGCTGCGAGCATCGAGCGATCACACCAGCCAAGAAGCCAGGCTTGGATGGCCGATGAGAACGCCACGTGATCACCGAGGGTGCGGCGCGTCCACGAGGCCCCACTTGACCCTGACGTTACGTTAGGGTCTATGGTGGCGGCGAAGGGCGGATCCATGGCGCACACGGTGGGTGCGGTCGCCCGGATGGCTGGTGTGACCGTGAGGACCCTCCACTACTACGACGAGATCGGCCTGCTCAATCCGAGCGGCCGAAGCGAGGCGGGCTACCGCCGCTACGGCGAGGAAGATCTCGAGCGGCTGCAGCGCATCCTGTTCTACCGCGAGCTCGGGTTCGGCCTCGACCAGATCAAGACGGTGATGACCGATGGCGGCGCCGACGCCGTCGTCCACCTCCGACGCCAGCACCGCATGCTGCTGGATCGGATCGGACGGCTGCAACGCATGGCGGCGGCCGTCGAGAAGGCGATGGAGGCGCGACAGATGGGAATCAACCTGACCCCCGAGGAGCGGTTCGAGGTCTTCGGCGACGTCGACCCCGACGAGCATGCCGCCGAGGCGGAGGAGCGCTGGGGCACGACCGATGCCTCCGCCGAGTCCAGGCGCCGGGTGGCCTCGTACACCAAGTCCGACTGGCTGCGCATGAAGGCCGAGGGCCAATCGGTCAACGACCAGCTGGTGGGTGCCATGCGCGCCGGTCTGCCGGCCGACAGCCCCGAGGCGATGGACGCCGCCGAGGCGCACCGGCAGCAGATCAGCCGCTGGTTCTACGACTGCCCACGCCGGATGCACGTCGGGCTGGGCGAGATGTACGTGGCGGACCCGCGCTTCATGGCGACCTACGAGAAGGTCGCCCCCGGCCTGGCCCGCTACCTGCGCGACGCGATCGTGGCCAACGCGGCCCGCGGCGGCTGAGGCGCAGCCCGCTACTTCAGCGCCACGACCTCGATCGGCCCCTCACGGCGGAGCACATTGATGCCCACGCCCTGGGGCTGTCGCTGCAGCGCCAGGTCGATCGTCGCCGTGCCGACCCGCAGCCCTTCGATGCTGACCCGGTCGAGGAACTCGGGCAGGCGGGCGTGGTGGAAACGGACCTGCCCCGCTAACGCGTCGACTTCCAGGCCGAGCGTCGCCTGCAGGAGCATGAAGATGGCGCCGGCCGACCAGGCCTGCGGTGAGCAGGCGACCGGGTAGCGGGTCGGCCCCTCCCCAGCCCGACGGGTAAAGCCGCAGAACAGCTCCGGCAACCGGGCCAGGTCGAAGTGGCGGCTGGCATCGAACAGCCCGCTGAAGATCCTGGCCGCGGCATCGTGGAAGCCGTAGCGCGCGAGCCCCAGCGCGATGAGTGCGTTGTCGTGCGGCCAGATCGAGCCGTTGTGATAGGACATCGGGTTGTAGCGCGCCTCGCCGGCGGCGACGGTGCGCACGCCCCAGCCCGAATAGGAGGCGTCCGCCATCAGCGTCTCGGCCACGCGCGCCGCCCGCTCGGGCGGTGCGATGCCTGTCAGCAGGGCGTGACCGGCGTTCGAGGTGCGCACGCTGCATGGCTGGCGGTCGCCGTCCAGCGCCAGGGCATAGGTGCTCATCTCCTCGAGCCAGAAGGCGCTGTCGAAGCGGTTGCGCAGCTCGGCGGCCTGGGTGCGCAGCTCCGCCGCGCGTTCCTGGTGGCCGAGAACGACGGCGAGCTCGGCAGCGCCCACCTTCGCCGCGTAGACGTAGCCCTGGATCTCGCTCAGCGCGATCGGCGGGGCGGCCAGCTCCCCATCGACGTGGAAGATCGAGTCCCACGAGTCCTTCCAGCCCTGCTGCACCAGCCCATGGCCGGTCCGGCGCCGATAGTCCAGGAAGCCGTCGCCATCGGGATCGCCATCGGTGTCCATCCAGCGCAGGGCCCGCTCGACGTGCGGCCAGAGCCGTGTCACGGTGGCGCTGTCGCCGGTGCGACGCCAGTAGGCCGCCGTCAGCATCACGAACAGTGGCGTCGCGTCGTGGCTGCCGTAGTAGCGGCCGAACGGCACCTCGCCCAGCGCGGCCATCTCGCCCGTCCGCACCTCGTGCAGGATCTTGCCCGGCTCGGCGTCGTGCGAGGGGTCCCGCTCGGTGGCCTGGTAGGTGGCCAGGTACTCGAGGACGCCGCGGGCCAGGGTCGGGTCGATCCACAGGTGCTGGAGGGCGGTGATCAGGCCGTCTCGTCCGAATTGGGTGCTGAACCACGGCACACCCGCGTACGGGTAGCGGCCTTCCGGCGTGACAGTGGTGAGCATCGCCAGGTCCGCAGCAGAGCGATCCATCCATTCATTGAAGAGCGCGTTCGACGTTGAGATCCGGGCGCCCTCGGCCACCATCGCCGGCACCTGCCGGCGAGCTCGTTCCAGGGCCTCGTCGACGGCGAGCGGGCGAAGATGCCGGTCGCCCGACTCACACGAGATTGTGATGTCGATGCTCGTCGCCCGCGTCGGGGGAAGTCGCACACGAAAGACCGCCTCGTGGTGGGAGATCTGGTCGGGCGTGATCGAGAAGCTGATCCGCGTGCGGCGCACGACCCTGTCGAGGCCCGCGTAGCGAAGCAGCACCTCGGAGCCCGATGCCTTCGCCGGCAGGAAGCGGCCTCGCCGACGGCGGACCATGCCGCGCACCTCGAAGATGTCGGCGAAGTCGGCCACGAAGCGCAGCGAGATTGGGAAGGTGACCGGCTCGCGGCCGAAGTTGCG
>DASWIE010000015.1:0-1745 GCA_036397815.1 Candidatus Limnocylindria bacterium | reverse complement strand
CTGGTCCTGGGGCTGCTGGGATCGGTGTTCAACACGCTGCTGCTCACCGCCGAGCGACGCCTGCTGCGCTGGCGCGCCGCGGCCTGAAAGGAGCCCGTTCATGCGCACGCTGCTCGCAGTTCTGACGCTGCTCACCACCGTCACCGGCGACGCGCTCGCCCAGAAGCCGGAGCTGACCGAGATCGACGCCTGGCTGGTGCGCGACGCCCAGATGTCCTCGCAGTTCGCGGTCGCCGACCAGCTCGGCTACTTCAAGGCCGAGGGCATCAAGGTCAACCCGCGCTGGTACATCGCCGGCACCGACCTGCCATCGATGTGGGGGGCCGGCAACATCCACCTCGGCACCGCGACGGCCACGATGGTCGTGCCCATCGCCGCCTCCGGCCAGACCATCTACAACATCGCCCCCCAGAGCGACATCGCCGGCACCCAGCAGATCGTCCTCGGCAAGAAGGGCCAGGAGATCGTCCGCTCGCCCAAGGACTTCGAGAAGCTCAAGATCGGCATGCCCAAGGGCGCCTCGGTCACCATGGCCATCCAGGCCATGGCCCGCGACCACGGGATCGATTTCAACAAGATCCAGTTCGTCAACCTCTCGCCGCCCGACGCGGTGACCGCCCTGGCCAAGGGCGACATCGACGCCATGGCCGCCTGGGCGCCGTGGGTGTTCAACGCCGTCAAGCAGGCCGGCGGCAAGGTCTACTTCACCGGCAACCGCAGCCTGATCCCCGGCAAGGAAGGCCAGGTCGACTGGCTGCACGTGCACGCCGGCGTGGTGGCCAGCGGCAAGATGCTCAAGGAGAACCCCAACACGCTGAAGGCGGTCCTGCGGGCGCTCAAGAAGGCGACCGACAGCATCAACAAGGACCGCGAGGCGGCCGTGAAGATCGTGGCCCGCGAGATGAAGACCGACGAGGCGCTCACGCGCGACATCATGGCGCTCAACATCTACTCGATGGAGATGAACGAGAAGATCTACAAGGGCATGGTCGAGTTCGTCGATTTCCTGCACTCGCTCGACCGCATCAAGCAGAAGTTCCCGGCTGAGAGCGTGATCTACACGAAGCTGCTGGAGGAGACCGACCCCTCGCTGGTGAAGTGGAAGTCGAAGACCGAGATCAAGTGACGTCCGGCCCGGCGGCGGGGCGGCCCGATGCGGCCGTCCTGCTCGCCGCCGCCCGCGACGAGCTGGCGCGCCTGCCGGAGGTCCTCGACCGCCTGCTGGGCGGCCTCGACGCCGCCGGCTGGCGCGCGCGGCCGGCGCCGAACGAGTGGGCGCCGGTGGAGATCGTCTGCCACCTGCGCGACGAGGAGACGGAAGATTTCGGCGCCCGCGTGCGCGTGGTCGTCGAGGGCGGCACGACGTTCGTGCCGATCGACCCCGAGCGGTGGGCGGTGGAGCGACGCTACCTCGAGGCGGACGGTCCCGCCGTGCTGGCCGACGTCCGGACCCGGCGCGCCACCAGCCTCGCGTTTCTCGCCACGCTCGCGCCGGACCGCCTGACGGCCACCGTCGCACACCGGCGGGCGGGTGGGCTCTCGGGCCTGGACATCCTGGCCGCCTGGGTCGCGCACGACCGCCTGCACCTGGCCCAGCTCGCCGCCACGCTCGCGCGCGTGTGGACCGACCGCTGGGCGCCGCTGCGCACGGACTACGCCGGGCCGATCCCGTACCCGCCGCCGGAGCGCGATGACGCTACTTGACCTTCGTGATGGGCTGGTCGGGGTGGGCGGGGTTGGGAACG
>DASWIE010000014.1:0-5531 GCA_036397815.1 Candidatus Limnocylindria bacterium | reverse complement strand
GCTTTCCAGCTCGAGGGCGGGAACGACCGTGAGTGCGAGCAGGACGAGGCTGACGGCGATCACCGCCCACCGCCAGCGCACGACGAGACGCACGACCGGGCTGTAGAGGCGCGTCAACCAGCGGCTCAAGGGATTGGCCTGCTCGCCGCGGATCCTGCCGCGGATGACCAGCGCCGACAGCGCCGGAATCAGGGTCACCGAGAGCATGGCCGCAAACGCCATCGAGTACGTCTTGGTGAACGCCAGCGGCTTGAAGAGCCGGCCCTCGACGCCTTCGAGCGTGAAGACCGGCAGGAACGAGACCGTGATCACGAGCAGCGAGAAGAAGATCGCCGGCCCCACCTCCTGCATGGCTCCGACGATGACCGTGGCGCGCGAGCGAGAGCCGGCGCCCGCCTCGCCGGTGCGGTCGACAGCGGGCGCGCCGGCCGGCTCGGCCCCGTTTCCAGCCCCTCTTCCTGCATGGGATTCCTCGTCGGGTTCCGTCTTCGGGTCGCCGGGCCCGGCACCGCCCGCGGTTGCGGCCGCGGCAGCGTGCTCCTCCAGGCGCTTGTGGACATTCTCGATGATGATGATCGCCGCGTCGACCATCGCCCCGATCGCCACCGCGATGCCACCGAGCGACATGATGTTGGCGGTCAGGCCCTGATAGAACATCGGGATGAACGACATCAGCACCGCGAGAGGCAGCGTGATGATGACGACCAGGGCGCTGCGGGCGTGGAGCAGGAAGAGAAAGATGACGATCGACACGACGATCATTTCTTCGAGGAGCGTGTGGGTCAGCGTTTCGATCGACGCTTCGATCAGCGGGGCGCGGTCGTAGGCGGTCTGGATCTCGACGCCGTCGGGCAGGCTGCGCTCCACCTCTTCCAGGCGAGCGTGGACGCGCTCGATCACCTCGAGGGCGTTCTCGCCGTAGCGCATCACCACGATGCCCCCGACCGCCTCACCGCGCCCCCCCAGCTCGGCAATCCCGCGGCGCGGCGCGGGACCCAGCCTCACCGTGCCCAGATCACCCACCGTGACCGGCACGCCGCCCGCCCCCAGCGCCACCGGCACGGCCTCCAGGTCCTTGGTTGAGGCGACGTAGCCGCGGCCGCGGACCATGAACTCGTGCTCCGAGACCTCCACCGTCTGGCCGCCCACCTCCCGATTCGAGTCGCGAACCGCCTGCACCACCTTCGAGATGGGTATCCCGTACCCGAGCAGCGCATTGGGGTCGAGCAGGATGTCGTACTGCTTCACGAAGCCGCCGACCGACGCGACCTCGGCGACGCCGGGCACCCCTTCGAGCGCGTAGCGAACGTTCCAGTCCTGGAGGCTGCGCAGCTCCTGCAGATCGTGGTTCCCGCTCTCGTCCACCAAGGCGTACTCGAACACCCAGCCGACGCCGGTGGCGTCCG
Source organism: Candidatus Limnocylindria bacterium (assembly GCA_036397815.1). Taxonomy (GTDB): domain Bacteria; phylum Chloroflexota; class Limnocylindria; order QHBO01; family QHBO01; genus DASQFY01. The sequence goes on along the minus strand of DASWIE010000014.1, from coordinate 4,125 downwards.
GACCCAGCGTCGGCGTCGCGCCGGCCGGCAACTGGGCGGTGACCTCGTTGAGGTACTCGAGCACCCGCGACCGCGCCCAGTACATGTCGGTGCCGTCTTCGAAGATGACGTAGACGAAGGAGAGGCCGAACATCGACTGTCCGCGCACGAACTTCACCCTCGGCGCGGCGAGCAAGGAGGTGGAGATGGGATAGGTGATCTGGTCCTCGACGATGTCGGGGCTCTGCCCCTGCCACTCGGTGAACACGATCACCTGAACGTCGGAGAGGTCGGGAATCGCGTCGAGCGGCGAACGGACCATCGCGTACCAGCCCCAAACGGCCAGGGCGGCCACGAAGAAGAACGTCAGCCACGGGTTAGCGGCCGACGCAGCGATGATTCGGGCGATCAGCCCCTCGTCGCGGGCGTCCTCGGGCGCCGTGCTCATCGCCCCTGCTCCATCGCCGCCTCGAGCCTCAGCCGCGGCAGCGCCGAAGCCACGTCTTTCGCCGTGCGGCTCATCGCCACGCCTCCATCGCCGCCTCGAGCCTCAGCCGTGGACGCGCCGTAGCCATGTCCTTCGCAGTGCGGCTCATCGCCACTGCTCCATCGACAGCTTGAGCCGGGCTTCGGCGGCCACCAGGAAGTTGCCGGACGTGACGATGAGGTCGCCGGGCTCGAGGCCGGAGAGGATCTCGATGCGGTCGCCGGTGACCAGCCCGATCTTGACCTCGTTGGGCCGCAGGCGGCCGTCGCCGAGATCGAGGAACACGAAGGAGCGCTCACCGGCGTAGAGGACGGCCTGCTCCGGTACCGTGAGCCGTTCGCCCAGGTCCCGCTGAATCGTCACCTCCGCGTACATGTCCGGCTTCAGCGCCATGTCCGGGTTGGGAAGCGCGACGCGGACCCTGGCCGTTCGGGTCGTCCCTTCCAGGTAGGGATAGATGAACGAGATCTCTCCCGCAAAGGTCCGTCCCGGCGCGTAGGGAAGCGTCACGGTGGCGCGCTGCCCGACCGCGATCACCGGCAGATCGGACTCGTAGACGTCGGCCTCCACCCAGACGCGGTCGATGCCGGCGATACGGAAGAGCCGGTCGCCCGGGCGGACCGCCGCCCCACGCACGACGTTCTTTTCAACCACGTAGCCCGAGGCGGGCGACAGGATGGGCAGGTACTCGATCGGCTGCCCCGTCGCGGCGATCTGATCGATCTGGTCCGGCGACAGGTCCCACAGGCGCAGCCGCGTGCGGGCCGCCTCGACCAGGTAGTCGGCTCGGTCAGGCGCGGCGGTAGCGGCCGCCGCCCGCTGGCTGGCCACCGCGGTCAGAAACTCCTGCTGGGCCGCATAGAGGTCCTGGCTGTAGAGGGTGAACAGCGTCTCCCCCTGGCCAACGTACTGCCCGGGCTCGTCCGCGTCGAGCCGGCCGATCCAGCCGCCGATCCGCAGCGAGACGTCGCTGAGAAGCGTTTCGTCATAGACGACACGACCCACGGCCCGGACCGTCGTCGAGAGGGGTTGTCGCGCCACTCGCTCGGTCTTGACGCCGATCTCCTGGCGCCGGGCGGCATCGATGCGGATCGTCGCGGTAGCGGCCTCCTGCTGCGTCACGGTAGGCAGCGTTCGGGGCGAAGAGGCAGCGGCGGCGGTGGCAGAGCCCTGGCCGGAGCTGTCCTCCAGCCTCAGCCCCTTGCCCCCAACGGTCAGCCGATAGGTGGCGGCGCCGCGGCCCGCTTCTCCCGCGACGGCGACGTCGATGCGCCAGCTTCCGGTCATCGGGAAGTCGAGCGTGGCAACGTAGACGCTGGCGCTCTCCGACTCCACGTCGAGCGAACCCCTCATCTCCGCCATCGTTCCCATGGCCGGCATGAAGTATCCGACCGAGACGTCGGCGTCGTTGACCGAAGCCCCCGAGGCGTCCCGCACCTCGAGGCGCAGCGTACCGCCGCTCTGCTGCGGTGGATCGGGATCCAGGCGTGCGGTCAGGGCATAGGGGCCCGCCTGCGCCTCAACGGCCTCGCCGGTTGCGCCGCCGCAGGCGGCGGCGAACGCGGCTGCGGCGAGCGCCACCACAACCAGGGTGTAGCGGCTGTACCGCTGAAGTCGATGAGCTCGGAACATGTAGGCATGGGCTCTCGTGCACTGCAATAAGCTCCTTGGACCCGCTGTCTTCATGGCTTTCTCCTTCGTGGCGTCGCTCCCGGCACGGAGGCGCGCGGGAGGCCGGTGTCTTCCGATTCAAGTGCGGGCGCTGCAGGCGAGCGCGGTGGCCAGGGGTCGCCGGGCAGCGCCCCGAGGGCACGCTGCAGCGTGGCGAAGCGCCGGAGCGCCTCCGCCCGGGTCCCGGCGAGGCCCAGCTCGATGTCGCGCAAGCGGCGTTCGGCGTCGATGACGGCGAGGAAGTCCACCTGGCCGGTCTCGAAGGCGATTCGCGCGGCAACGGTCTGGTCGCGTGCCGCGGGGACGAGCCGGGTTTCATACAGCGCGAGCACCTGGTGGCTTTCCTCGAACCGATCCGCCGCCGTGCTGACGTCGGCGGCGATGCGATCTTCGAGCGACGCGCGCCTGGCGAGCTGCTCGGACAGCGCGCTTTCCGCGCGGGCGACGCCGGCGCGAATGCGGTCGCGCCACAGCGGCAGCGAAACGCCGAGCGTCACCATCCAGCGGTGGGCGCCTTCGCCCCACATCGAGTTGAACGTCGTCATGGGTTGAAACGCCGGGCGCCCTTCGAGATGCGCCAGATCCACGCCGGTCTCCCGCGCATACACACGAGCGCGGGCGGCGGCCACCTCCGGCCGCCGCGCCAGGGCGAGCTCGATCAGCTCGCTCAAGGGCATCTCCGCAACGTCGGGGATCGGCGCCGGCTCGAGCGGCGGCGGTGGCACAAGCGCCCGCGGGTCGCGGTGGAGCAACGCATTGAGGTATGACAGCAGCGTCTGCCGATCCGCCGTCAGCACGACCTCCCGGTGCTCGAGCTGGGCGACCTCGACCTCGGCCGCCAGCGGCGCCTGCTGCGGGGCGAGACCGGCCGCGTAACGCGTCGTGGCGACCTCCTGGAACTCGCGCAGGAGCTCCAGGTGTTCGCCGTTGATCACCAGGGCGCGCTCCACGTACTGGTAGTCATCGAAGGCCTGGGAGGCGATGAGCGCCAGCTCGCGGCGCAGCGCCTCCAGATCGGCTGAGGTCGCATCCGCCAGGGCGTCGGCCTCCTCGCCGCGGCGCGACAGCGTGCCCGGCCAGGGCAACGTCTGCGAGACCTGGGCAATCTGACCGTAGCGGGTACCCGACACGAACGGCGACGCAGGCGCGAAGCCGTAGCTCGCGGTGAGGTTGGGTAGCTCGCGAACCTCCGCCGCGCGCGCCCGGGCCGCCTCGACGGCCCAGCGGGCCGCCGCCAGATCGCGGTTGCGTGCCAGCACTGCGGCAACCAGCGTCTGACGATCCAGCGTTGCGCCGGCGAAGTCGAAAGGGACGTCCTCGACCTGGGGCCGGCCGGTCGTCAGCGAACCTTGTGCCGCGGCAGCGGCTGGCAGCGCGACGGCCAGCAGCCAAGGCGCCAGCCAGCACCATCCCTTCTTCCACGATGTCATGAACTCTGCTCCAGACGTGGCCACCCGCGACCTTCGTCGCGAAAGCCTGTTTGACCGCACTTGCCGCAAAGGCTTCATGGGTGTTCGTGTCCTGTTTCTCGCCGCCCTCGACGGCGTTCGGCTTATTCGGCTCTCTTGCACGCTTGACGACGACAGGGTTTCCGGCTCGTTGCGCACGCGACGCGACTTGGATCTCCGCCGAGCGTCCGCTCGATGTCGACGAGGCCGGAAAGAGATCAGCGGGGGCGCGATCGCACGGGTCCACGAGGGGCGCTGCGGGTACGACGTGTCGTGAGCGACGGTTGCCACCGCGTGGCCCACGCGAAGATCGCGGCACGTCGTCAGAGCGTGGATCGCGCGCCCGAGAAACCGGCCCGTGCGGCTGCGCCCGGGCCCGTCGACGTTCAGGGCCTGCCAGGGATCAGATCAGCAGGACGGAGCTGAGCAGGCGCGGAGGCGGAGGTCCGGCGCGATCCTCAAGCAGGAGGTCGAGGGCTGAGAGCGCCGCGGGAGACGCGGGGAGGCATACGGCCGCCCCGGATGCGACGGCCGAAAAAT
>DASWIE010000013.1:0-4033 GCA_036397815.1 Candidatus Limnocylindria bacterium | reverse complement strand
CGCCTCACTGCTGATGGCCGAGAGCACGACGAGGATTGCGGCGCCGACCAGCATGGCCACGGCGTTGGTCGCGAACGGATCACTGCGCGGCACCCACTTCAGGATGACTCCGCTCTCGGCGATGAATGCGACGCCCACCAGGATGAGCAGCAGCGAGCCGAGCGGAACGGCCGCTTCCAGCTGATCGGCGACAACGAGCGCCACGCCGCCGAGCGCGATGAGCGCGCCGACAAGCCCCTGAACGTGGAAACGCTCCTGGCCGTGAAGGATCGCGAAGGCGAACGTCAGGAGCGGCACGAGCGAGATCAGCACCATCGCCGTGCCCGCCGGCACCTCGCGCAGGGCCGGATAGATGAACGCAAAGCTGGCGGCGAAGGCCAGAGTTCCATAGAGGGCCGCTCCGGAGAGGCTTCGCCCACGAGGGAAGGAGCGCCTCGTCAGCACCACGATACCCACCAGTAGCAGGCCGGCGACGATGAACCGCAGGCCGGCACTCCAGAAAGGAGCGAGCTCTTCGACGCTCAGCTTCACGGCGATCGCGTTCACCCCGCCGAACACCACCACGCCGAGGAACGCGGCGAGCGTCAGTCGGTCTGGCGCTGCTGGACTCGCCGCCGGGGTCGCCGTCATCGCATCTCCTCCGTGGCTCAGACCCCATGGGGACCAGGGCCGCAGCTTTGATTCTACGGCCGAGCCTCGCGAGGGCCATGCGATAGTAGGCGTCACCTTCCGGGATGGAGACGACGGGCATGGGCCAGGGCGGCGCGGACACGGACAGGGGTGCAGCGGTGGCCTCCGTGGGCTCGTTTCCGGATGAGAACCCGAATCCGGTGCTGCGCATCGCGCGGGACGGCACGGTGCTCTACGCCAACCGGGCCAGCGAACCGCTCCTTCGCACGCTCGATACCGCGAGAGGAAAGGGGGTACCGGACAGCGTCACGGCGCAGCTGGCGACCGCGGCCGCGGACCACGCCGGGTCGCGCATCGAGCTGACCGCCGACCATCGGACGTACGCGATCCTCGCGGTCCACCAGCCAGACCTCGACGCCTGGAACGTCTATGGCACCGACATCACCGGCGCCAAGGTCGTCGAGAAGTTTCCCGATCGCAATCCGAACCCCGTCCTGCGGGCAAGTTCGGATGGCGCCCTCATCTACGCGAACACAGCGGCCAGCGTGATCACCCGAACGCTGGGCACCGTGCTCGGCGAGCTCCTGCCGGCAGACCTGCTCGCCCAGATCCGTCTTCGCCTCGACGGCGGCAGTTCGGCGCCGATCCACGTTACCGGAGAGGGACGCATCTACCGGCTCGATCCGGTCCTCATTCCGGAATTCCACTTCATCAACCTCTACGGGACCGATATCACGGCGACGGAGGCCATGACGGCCTTCCCCGACGAGAACCCGAACCCGGTGCTGCGCATCGACCGGGACGGCATCCTGGCCTATGCCAACCCTGCCAGCGAACCGGTAATGGCGGCCCTCGGCGCCGAGGTCGGGCAGGCGATGACCGAGGACCAGCTGCGACGCCTGCAAGCGGTCGCCGCCGGGCCCGCGCCCAACACCTTCGAGGCGGAGTGGGGCGGACGGCTCTACGAGTTGCGTGTCGTCGCGCTGTCGCAGTTCGAGTCGCTCAACGTGTACGGCAGCGAAATCACGGCGGCTCGCGAGGTCGAGCGGCTGCTGCTCAACATCCTGCCTGCATCGATTGCCGACCGCCTCCAGCACGGGGAGTCGATGATCGCCGATCGCTTCGAGGAGATGGCCGTGCTGTTCGCGGACGTCGTGGACTTCACGCCCTTTTCGGCGCGGCGACCTCCGGCCGAAGTCGTGGGCGTGCTCAACGAGGTCTTCACGCTCTTCGACCGCCTGGCGGACCGATACGGCGTGGAGAAGATCAAGACGATCGGCGACGCCTACATGGTCGCCGGCGGCATCACACCACAGGGCGGAGGCGTGGAGCAGGTGGCGGACATGGCGCTCGACATGGTTGACGCCATGGGTGAGTACCGCACGGCCGGTGGCAGCCGTCTGCAGATCCGGGTCGGCCTGCAGGTCGGACCCGCCGTGGCCGGGATCATCGGTCTCAAGAAGTTCATCTACGACATCTGGGGCGACACGGTGAACACGGCGAGCCGGCTGGAGTCCCATGGCGTCCCCGGCAGGATCCAGATCACTGCGGGGACGGCTGACCGGCTGGCGTCCGGCTACGTCTTCGAGCCGCGCGGCATTGTCGAGATCAAGGGAAAGGGCCCCATCGAGGCCTGCTTCCTGGTCGCTCGACGGTAATCGCGTTTCAAGGCCGCTGACTGCTGACCAGGAGAGCAGATAACTCGGCCCGTTTCGCTTCCCCGCCCACGCTCGGAAGCACAGCGCATCGGCCGGGATGGTCCGAAGGCAGCGTTCGAGGAGTACATCTCCATTCTGGAGGCTGCGATCCTCAAGACGGAGCCGCTATCCCAGCGCGCTCGAGTCCTCACGAGCCTGCAACGCTTCGCGGAACGAGGCCGCCGCTCCCTCATTTCGGCCACGGAGGACGAGCCCGGTTACCGCAGAGTCAGTCAGATGCTCGAGGTCCGGGAAATGGTCCGTCGTGAGCAAGCGTGGATTGATTCGCTACTAAAGGACGAAATCTTTGAGCCTGCACATGAGGACCTACTACTTCTCTACAAGATGATGCTGGCTGTCACCGAGTCCACAACCATCGTGGCAGTTGGTTCCGTCGGCTCCGACAAGGAAGGGTCGGCAGAAGGCCATTGGTGGGCCTTCCGCGCAGGCGAGGTATTGGCTCAAACGCTCGGCCTTGTCCCCGAATTGATGGCGCTCCCCGAAGACCGAAAGACCGAAAGACCGAAGCGGAATCCTGACGCGGCCTAGCCCCCGGGTCCCCGGCGGTTGGCGCGGAGCCGCTGCAGCCGCTCCCCGATCTGCGACTCCATCCCCTGGTCCGATGGCTCGTAGTAGACGCGCCCGACCAGGGCATCGGGCAGGTACTGCTGGTCCACGTCGGCGCCGGGGAAATCGTGCGGGTATCGATACCCCTTGCCGTGCCCCTGCTCGCGGGCCAGCCGCCGATGGGTACCCGGGCGCAGGTGGAGCGGCACCGGCAGCCGGCCTTTTTCCTCCACGTCGGCCAGCGCCGCCCAATATCCGGCCCCGGCCCGATTCGACTTCGGCGCCGCAGCGACATAGCTGGCAGCCTGGGCCAGGGCGTACTGGGCCTCGGGCAGGCCGATCATCTCGACCGCATGCATGGCGGCCACGGCGATCTGCAGCGCCCGCGGGTCCGCGTTGCCCACGTCCTCGCTGGCGGCGATCACGATCCGGCGCGCGATGTAGGTCGGGTCCTCTCCGGCGGCGACCATGGACGCGCACCAGTACAGCGCCGCATCCGGATCGTTGCCGCGCATGCTCTTGATGAAGGCGCTGATCGCCTCGTAGTGCCCGTCGCCGGCCCGGTCGTAGGCCAGCAGCCGTTCCTGGGCCGCGGTCGACAGGGCCACGGCGTCGAGGGCTGACCCGTCCAGCGCGCTGGCGGCCGCGGCCTCGAGCACGTTGAGGGCCTGGCGCGCGTCACCACCCGAGATGTCGAGCAGCGCGGTCAGGCCGTCATCGGTCAGCGACAGGCGGCCGGCCAGGCCGGCCGCATCGGTCAGAGCCCGGTTGATGATAAGGGTCAGGTCCTCGGCGTCCAGCGCCTCGAGCCGGTACACCCGCAATCGGCTCAGGAGCGGCGCATTCAGCTCGTAGTACGGGTTCTCGGTGGTGGCACCCAGGAGCGTGATCGAGCCGTCCTCGACGTGGGGCAGGAGAGCATCCTGCTGGGCCTTGTTGAACCGATGCAGCTCGTCGATGAACAGGACGGTGCGCCCGCCCGCATCGCGTCGGGCCTGGGCCTCGGCGACCAGGGCCCGGACGTCGGCGACACCGCTCGTCACCGCGCTGAGCTGACGCCAGGCACCGCCGGCCTGGTCGGCGACCAGGCGCGCAAGAGTGGTCTTGCCGCTCCCCGGCGGACCCCAGAACACCAGGCT
>DASWIE010000012.1:0-11135 GCA_036397815.1 Candidatus Limnocylindria bacterium | reverse complement strand
GCCCGCTCGAGGCCCCACTGGTTGGGCGCCACCGGCCTTTGCGCCTCCTGGACGAGGCGTTCCGCGAGGCAGTCGAGGAGCGGATCTGCCATCTCTTCACGATCCTGGGGGTCGCCGGCGTTGGAAAGTCGCGGCTGGTGGATGAGTTCATCGGCGCCGTCGGCGATCAGGCCCAGGTGGCGACCGGCCGCTGCCTGGCATACGGTCACGGGATCACCTACTGGCCCGTGGCCGAGGCCATCCGCGACGGCGCGGGCATCCGGGAGACGAACTCAGCCGAGGTCTCGCGTGAACGGCTGAGCTCCGTGCTGGCCGAGGAACCCGAGGCCGAACGAATCGTCGAGATCGTGGCGGGGATCCTCGGGTTGGAGGCGGCGAGCCCCGCGCCCGAGCAGATCTTCTGGGCCATTCGGAAGACGTTCGAGCGTCTCGCGCGCCAGCGCCCACTGGTGCTGGTGTTCGACGACGTCCAGTGGGGCGAGCCGACGTTCCTGGACCTGGTTGAGCACATCGCCGACTGGACGCGTGATGCCCCGATCCTGCTCATCGCCCTGGGCAGATCGGAGCTGATCGAGAAGCGACCTGCGTGGGGTGGGGGCAAGCGCTGGTCAACAACGGTTCAGCTCGAGCCGCTTTCCGAGGGTGAGAGCGACGAGTTGCTGACGAGCCTGCTCGGGCATGCCCAGCTGCCCGAGGAGGTGCGAAGTCGGGTGAGCGGTGCCGCCGAGGGGAACCCTCTGTTCGTGGAGGAACTTCTCGCAAAGCTCATCGACGATGGTTTCCTGACCAAGGGGAATGGCGGCTGGCTTGCGTCGCGCGACCTTCGGGAGCTGACGATCCCCCCGACCATACAGGCGCTTCTGTCCGCCCGGTTGGATGGCCTGGACAGCGAAGAGCGGACGGTCATCGAGCGCGCGTCAGTCGAGGGCAACACGTTCCATCGGGGGGCGGTCATCGAACTGGCGCCCGATCCGATCAAGCTACGGGTAAGCGAGCGTCTGATGGCACTCCTCCGAATGGAACTCGTTCGACCCGATCAGGCCTCATTCGCCGGAGAGGAGGCATATCGGTTCCGGCACTTGCTCATCCGCGATGCGGCGTATCAGGCGCTTGCGAAGCAGACTCGGTCCGAGCTCCACGAGCGCTTCGCGGACTGGCTCGAGCGCATCGCCACCGACCGGGTGGCCGAATACGGGGAAATCGTGGCCTATCACCTGGAGCAGGCCTACCGTTACCGGGCCGAGCTTGGGCCTCCCGATGCCCGGGCGCGCGAATTGGCCACCCGGGCCAGCGGGCTACTGGCCGATGCGGGACGGAGGGCCGACCTCCGCGCAGACGCCGCCGCCGCCGCAGACCTGTTGGGTCGGGCCGTTGACCTCATGCCACCGGACGATCCCGAGCGCGGCGTCCTCATGGTGCTGCTCGCTCGACGTCTGCCGACGGTTGGCGAGGCCGCCCGCGCTGACCGGCTGCTCGTGGAAGTCGTGGCCGCCGCGGCGCGGACAGGGGACGAGCGCGCGGGAGCCTGGGCGGAGCTCGCACTGGTCGAACTGCGGAGCTCCACCCAGGCCACGATGGTGCTGTCGGAGTCGATGCACGAAGCCGAGCGCTTGCGGGACACCCTCGCCCGTTTGGGCGATCCCGTTGGAGCCAGCTTGGCGGAGCTCGTCGCCGCGTGGGCTCTGTTCAGCATGGGCAGGGCGGGCGAAGCGGCCTCCCGAGCTCGCGCAGCTCTTGATCGGCCGGAGAGCGTTGGGCCGTGGCTTCGGGAGGCGCGCATTCAGATTGGAGCCGCCGCCGTGTTCGGACCCACGCCGTGTAACGAGGCCATCCAACTCATCGAAGACCTGGTCAGCCGTGCCTACAGCCCAGGCGCAGATCTGGGGATCGGTCGGATGTTGACCCTCCAGGGCGCCTTCGATGATGCGCACGAGCGGATCACCAGAGCAGCGCGCGACCTGGAGGAGCTGGGTGATCGCTTCCTGCTCACGGAGACGGACGCGGCCCTGGCCCACAACGCCCTGCTTTCGGGAGACGCCAAATCCGCGGTCCGCCACTACCGCGAGTCGTACGACCGGAAGATCGGCCTGGGGGATCGCGGGTATGCCTCCACCACTGCCGTCGGGCTGTCCACGGCGCTCCTGGAGGATGGTGACCTTGACGAGGCGTGGCGTTTTGCCACGGTCGCGCGCGAAACGTCCGCGAGCGATGACATCTTGTCGCAAGCGGGCGGGCGCGCCGTGCAGGCGCGCGTTCTATCTGCCCGTGGGCAGCACCCGGAGGCAGAGAACGTGGCCCGCGAGGCGGCGGGCGTCATGGGCCCGACAGACTACCTCCTCTCGCATGGCGATGTGCTCGTCCACCTGGCCCATGTTCTTCGCGCGGCCGGAAAGAGTGACGAGGCTCTGCAAAACGTGCGCCGGGCACTTTTCCTGTACGAGCAAAAGGGCGCAACGTTGCCCGCGGATCAGACGCGCCGCCTAATTGAGGCATGGAGCGCCTGATGACCGATCTTGGCCGCGTTTGCCCCAACTGCGAGACCGAAAATCCGACCGGCTCGCGATTCTGCAACGGATGCGGGGCGGCACTCGAAGCCGCGGCCGCTCCTACCGCCGAGACGCGCAAGACGGTCACTGTCCTGTACTGCGACGCGATTTCGTCCACCGCCCTCGGGGAGCGGATCGATCCCGAATCGCTGCGGAACCTGATGACTCGCTATTTCGACGTCATGCGCGAGGTGATCGAGTTCCACGGCGGGGTCGTGGAAAAGTTCATCGGCGACGCGGTGATGGCCGTGTTCGGAGTCCCGGTAGTCCACGAGGACGATGCGCTGCGTGCCTGCCGCGCAGCTGTCGAGATTCGGGACCGGCTGGCCATGCTCGACACCGAGATTCGGGCCGATCGGGGAGCCACGGTCGAATGGCGGATGGGCATCAACACGGGCGAAGTGGTGGCCGGGGACGAGCGCGCGGGCCAGCGGATCGTGACCGGGGACGCCGTGAACGTCGCGGCGCGCCTGGAGGGAGCGGCAGCGCCGGCCGAGATCCTGCTGGGCGCCGACACGTATGCGCTGGTTCGCAATTCAGTGACAGCCGAGGCGATTGAGCCTATGACCCTCAAGGGCAAGGCCGAGCCGGTGCCCGCCTGGCGACTGGCTAGCGTGACCGATGAGGTGCGCCGCCACACGCGCCCACTGGAGGCGCCGCTGGTCGGGCGCCGCCGGCCGCTGCGCCTGCTGGACGACGCCTTCCGCGAAGCGGTCGAGGAGCGGATCTGCCACCTGTTCACGATTCTCGGAGTCGCCGGCGTCGGCAAGTCGCGGCTGGTGGACGAATTCATCGGTTCTGTCGGCGACCAGGCTCAGGTGGCGGCCGGTCGGTGCCTGGCATACGGCCATGGGATCACCTACTGGCCCGTGGCCGAGGCTATCCGTCACGGAGCCCGAATCGCCGAGGGCGACCCGCCGGAGGCAGCCGTCGCGCGCCTGCGCGAGGTGTTGGGAGCTGAGCCGGACGCCGAGCGAGTCGCCGCGATCGTCGGCGGCCTGTTGGGCATCGAGGACAGCCCGCCGGCACCTGATGAAATCTTCTGGGCCATCCGCAAGACGTTCGAAGCCCTGGCACGCAACCGACCCTTGATCCTGGTCTTCGACGACGTCCACTGGGGCGAACCCACCTTCCTCGATCTGGTGGACCACATCGCCGACTGGACCCGCGACGCCCCGATCCTGCTGATCGCCATGGCGCGCGCGGAGCTGCTCGAGAAGCGACCGACCTGGGGCGGCGGGAAGCGGTGGGTGACCACGATGGCCCTGGAGCCGCTCTCGGACGTCGAAAGCGAGGAGCTGGTCACCAGTCTGTTGGGACGTGCCGAACTGCCGACCGAGGTGAGGACGCAGATCAGCCATGCGGCGGAGGGGAACCCCCTCTTCGTGGAGGAGCTTCTCGGCAAGCTGATCGATGACGGCTTCCTGGTCACGGCCGGGGGTGGGTGGTCGTCGACCGGTGACCTGCGCCAGCTGACCATCCCGCCCAGCATCCAGGCCCTTCTGGCCGCCCGATTGGATGGCCTCAATTGGGAGGAACGGACGGTCATCGAGCGCGCCGCCGTAGAGGGCAAGGTATTCCATCGCGGGGCCGTGACGGAGCTGGCGCCCGAACCGATGCGGGGCCAGGTGCGCGATCGGCTGGCGAGCCTGATGCGGATGGAGCTGGTTCGTCCCGACCAGGCCTCCTTCGCCGGTGAGGATGCCTACCGATTCCGTCACCTGTTGATCCGCGATGCCGCGTATCAGGCTCTCGCCAAGCAGACGCGCTCTGAGCTGCATGAGCGGTTCGCGGCCTGGCTGGAGCGGGCGGCGGCCGAGCGGTTGACCGAATACGAGGAGATCATCGCCTACCACCTGGAGCAGGCCTACCGCTACCGGGCCGAGCTGGGTCCGCCCGATGCCCACGCCCAGGAGCTGGCGTCTCGGGCCGCGCAGCTGCTGGCCGCGGCCGGCGAACGGGCGTTCGAACGGAGCGACATTCACGCCACCGTCGACCTGCTGGGCCGGGCCCTGGACCTTCTCCCCGCCGATTCGCCGCGGCGCTTGCCGGTAGCCACCCACCTGGCGAAGGGGCTATTTCAGGCGGGCGAGGGCCATCGCGCGGAGGCCATGCTGGCCGACGTCGTGGAGCAGGCGGAGTACGCCCGGGATGAGGTCACCACTGCCAGGGCCGCCCTGATCCTCCTCGAAGTGCAGGGTTCTCACCAGTCGCTAGAGACGACTACCGTGATCCGCGAGGCCGAACGACTTGGCGAGATTCTCGAACGGGAGGGCGACCGGGATGGCGCCATCCAGGCAGGCGTCTTGGTTGCGAATCACCTGTTCTTCAGCGGGCGTGCCGCGGAGGCCGAACGGCGTCTCGCGGACCTCATCAGCAAGGCCGATCGGACGGGCGTCCCGTCGGCGATTGCCCGGCGGTGGCTGGCAGCATCCATGTATTGGGGCCCGACGCCGGTGCCGGAGGCCACAGCGCGGATCGAGGAGCTGATGCGTACGGCGCCGACACCACAGCAAGGTGCCCACCACAAGCGGCACCTCGGCGGCCTGCGCGGGATGGATGGCCGTTTCGATGAGGGCCGCCAGCTACTGGCCGAGGCGAGGCAGGTGGACGAAGACCTGGGCTTGCGCGTTGCCGCCGCTTCCATTGGCGGCCATTTCGAAGGGCCGCTCGAAATGCTGGCTGGCGAATACGAGCGTGCGGCGGAGCTCATGCAGACAAGCTACGAACAGATGACCGCGACCGGTGATCGGGCCTTCTCGTCGACGGTGGCGGCCTGGCTGGCCGCCGCCTTGCTGGAACTCGGTCGTGACGAGGAGGCGTGGCGGTACGCCACCATCGCGCGCGAGACGGCCGCATTGGATGACGTCGCGTCGCAGGTTGACGGCCGCCGCGTCCAGGCCAGGCTCCTGGCGCGGCGGGGCGACCTTCCCGCCGCTGAGGCGTTGGGACGCGAGGTGGTCGCGATGGCGGCCGCCACGGACTACCTGATCACGCACGGCGACGCCCTCGTGGACCTGGCCCACGTGCTGCGTACATCGGGGAAGCCGTCGGAGGCGATGGAAGCCGCGCGCGCCGGGCTGGAGCTCTACGAGCGCAAGGGCGTGATTCCGAGCGTGGATCGAACGCGGGCCCTGCTCCAGGCGTGGGGCGCCTGATGGCGGCGGTCGGCCGGACCTGCGCGGCATGTGGGATTGAGAACCCGGCCGAGGCCCGCTTCTGCAACGGGTGCGGGGCCGCGCTCGAGGTGGCGGCAGCTCCCCTCGCTGAGACCCGCAAGACGGTCACCGTCCTGTTCTGCGACCTGGTGGGGTCGACCGCCATGGGCGAGCAACTCGACCCCGAAACCATGCGGAGCCTCCTCGGTCGCTCGTTTGACACGGTGAGTGCCATCGTCGAGAGCCATGGCGGCGTGGTCGAGAAGTTCATCGGGGATGCGGCCATGGCCGTGTTCGGGATCCCGCGGGTGCACGAGGACGACGCGTTGCGAGCCGTTCGGGCCGCGGCCGAGATCCGCGACGCGCTGGGCACGGCGAGCGGCGTGGGTGGAGGCGCTACGGTGGCCTGGCGAACGGGGATCGCCACCGGCGAGGTCGTGGCGGGAGATGCGGCCGCGGGGCATCGGCTCGTGACTGGCGACGCCGTGAATGTCGCGGCCCGGCTCCAGCAGACCGCCCAACCGGGCGAGATCCTCATCACGGCCGAAACGCAAAGCCTCGTCCGCGACGCGGTCCGGGTCGAGGCGCTGGGCGAGGTGACGGTCAAGGGCCGCCTGGCGCCGATCGAGGCCTTCCGGCTCTTGGAGGTGGACCGATCCGCCGCCGGCCATGAGCGGCGGCTGGACTCGCCGATGATCGGCCGCGAGCGCCAGCGGCACCTACTGGATGAGTCGTTCGCCGAGGTTCGCGAGCAGCGCATCTGCCATCTGTTCACGATCTTGGGCACCGCGGGCGTCGGCAAGTCTCGCCTGGTCACCGAGTTCATCGACGCTCTGGGCGACCAGGCACGCGTCGTGCGCGGACGCTGCCTCTCCTACGGAGAGGGCATCACCTACTGGCCGGTGGCGGAGATCGTGCGCGCGGCGACCGACATCAGCGTCGGCTCTGACGCCGATCCGGCATCCGACCTGGACCGTATCGAGGCCGTCCTCGGCGATCACCCCGATCGCGCACGGGTGGCCGAGCTCATCGGTCAGGTCATTGGTCTGACCATGGGAGAACCGGCGCCGGACGAGAACCCGTGGGCGATCCGGACTTTCCTGGAGTCCCTGGCCCGGGATCGTCCTCTGGTGGTCGTGCTGGACGATCTGCAGTGGGCGCAGCCGCTCCTGCTGGACCTGGTGGAGCACATCGCCGACTGGTCGCACGACGCGCCGATCCTGCTCATCGTGATGGCTCGTCAAGAGCTGCTCGAGCTCCGACTCAGCTGGGGTGGCGGCAAGCGCTTCGCCACGACGCTCTCGCTGGAACCGCTCAGCGCGGCAGAGACGGGGGAACTGGTCGAGAACCTGCTGGGCCGGGCCGAGCTGCCCGCCACGGTGTTCGACCGCATCCGGGCCGCGGCGGAGGGGAACCCGCTGTTCGTCGAAGAGCTGCTCGGGATGCTCATCGACGAGGGTGCCCTGGCCCGGGAGGAGGGGCGTTGGTCCGCGCGCCGCGACCTCGCCGGCCTGGCCGTGCCGCCCACCATCCAGGCCCTGCTGGCGGCGCGGCTGGACGGGCTGGCTCCGCCGGAGCGCGCCGTCCTGGAGCGGGGCTCGGTGGAGGGGACGCTCTTCCATCGCGACGCCGTGGCCGAACTGTCCGCCGAGACCCAGCGGGAAACTGTGGGCTCAACCCTGATGACCCTCACCCGGCGCGAATTCGTGTCTCCCGAGCGAGCGGAGCTGGTGGGTCGCGAGGCCTATCGGTTCCGGCACCAGCTCATCCGGGACGCCGCCTATCAGGCCATCGCCAAGCAGAGCCGCGCCGAGCTTCACGAACACTTCGCGGGCTGGCTGGAGCAGGTGCTCGGCGAGCGGGTTGACGAGTACCGGCCGATCATCGGCTACCACCTGGAGCAGGCGGTCCGGTATCGTCGCGAGTTGGATCCCTCCGACCCCCGGCTGCCGGATCTCGCGCTGCGCGCTGCAGCGCATCTCGGGGACGCGGGTGTCGCGGCGATGATCCAGAGTGATGCTCCCGCGGCAAGCAACCTGCTCCGGCGCGCCGTCGAGCTGTCGCCTTCCGATTCGGCCGGGCTCCCCTGGCGTCTCCGGCTTGGAGAGGTCATGAGTTGGGGCGAGGGTGCCAACGCCGCCAACGAATTCCTGATCGAAACCCGCCAGCTGGCTGAGCGCCTGTTCGATCAGCGGGCGGCGGCCATGGCGGAGATCATCCGCCTGTACACGCGCGTTTCACTCGCCGAGAAACCGGCTGCGCTGGCCGCTCATGCGCAGCGGCTGCTGGACACCATGGAACGGCTTGGAGACGAGGAAGGGGCGGTCAGGGCTGGCATCGCGCTGGCATCCCAGGAGTGGTGGATGGGGCAGGGCGGCGCTGCTCTTCGGCGGGCCCGGGCTCTTCTCCCCCGCGCCGCGGGAATGGGCCTGGTCGAGCAGCAGATCCGAGGCTCGATTGGCGCGTTTTCGTATTTCGGCCCGACCCCGGTCGAGGAGGCGCTCGCCACGTTCGAGGATATGTCGGCGGGGTCGAGCGCGGGATTCAATCGCGAACGGCGAGCACGCCACCTCTCCTCGCTGTTGGCGCTACAAGGTCGGATTGCCGAGGCGCGTGCGCTGGCAGCAGAAGGTGAGGCCTGGTTCGAGCAGATCGGCTCACGCGCTGATCTGGCGTCGCTGCGTGGCCAGGTGATGGCAGAGATCGAACTCCTGGCTGGGGATCCGGCGCGAGCTGCAGAGTTGGTGACCGACGCGCACCAGTGGATGACCGCGACCGGGGACCGCGGCTTCTCCTCGACCCAGGCCACCCGAGCAGCGCGTGCCTACCTGGAACTTGGCCAAGACGAGGAAGCCGTCCGTTGGGCGCAGATCGGGCTGCGCGACTCGAACGTCGACGACCAGGATTCTCAGGCGCCGGGCCGAGCCATTCTCGCCCGGGTGCGCGCACGGATGGGGGACCACGTGCAGGCTGAACGGCTGGCGCGTGAGGCGGTGGAGATGATGGATCGGACCGATTCGCTGTCCGAGATTGCCAAGATGCATTCGGACCTGGCGGAGGTGCTCCTCGCCGCAGCTAAGCGGGACGAGGCCGTCGCGGAGTTCCGCCATGCACTGGAGACCTATCGGCGCAAGGGTCACCTGGTCGGTGTGGGCCGGATGGAGGCCCGACTGGCCGAGGTAAGCGGGGCGCCTCCGCCCGCCGAGCCGGGGCAGGGTTAGGGCACCAGGACGAGCCTTCCGGGGACCTGGCCAGCGGCCAGCCGGTCGTGGGCGGCGGACGCCTCACGGAGTGGCATTCGTTGCACGGTCCATCGCAGCCGGCCGCGGCGAGCGAGCTGCACCACGTCGCGCAGGTCGTCGGGCGATCCCCAGGACGTTGTGGTCAGCGACGCCTCCACGGCGAGTGCCGCGAACGAGAACGTCATCTGCCCGCCTGCCTCGCCCACGAGGGACACCAGCCCACCGGGGGCCACGAACCGCGCGGCGAGTGCCAGCGTCTCGTCGGATCCCACGAAATCGAACACCACGTCCGCCGGCCCGCCCATCCCCGCGAAGACAAGCTCCTCATCGCCGGCCAGGAACCCCACGTCGGCACCCAGCCGAGACGCGATCTGGATCTTGTCGGGGTCGATCTCCCGCACGCCCACCACCACCTCCGGCAGCCGCCGCAGGAACTGGAGCGCGAACTGGCCCAGCCCGCCCAAACCGATGAGCAACGCGCGCGACCCGTCCGCCAGCCACGGAACGGCGCGCCGCACCGCGCGGAACGAGGTCACGCCGGCGTCCGCCAGCGGAGCGGCCTCAACCGGGTCCAGCTGGCCCAGCGCAACGAGGTGGCGAGGATGGGGGACCAGCAGGTACTCGGCGTACCCGCCGTCCACCTGGAATCCCGGCGACCGGCCGCTCGCGCAACGCTGTTCTTCGCCGCGGCGACACTCCCGGCACTCCCCGCAGCCCCAGCCGCCGAACACGGCCACTGTATCGCCTTCGTGGACCCTGACCCGCCGAAGCAGCGGCGCCGCTCCCGGTCCGACCGCCGCCAGCGTGCCGGCCACCTCGTGGCCCAGCGTGATCGGCCGTTCGACCCTGATGAGATCGGTCCGGGCAATGTGCAGGTCGGTGTGGCACACCCCGGCCCCGGCCACCCGGACCAGCACCTCGGTGCCGTGCGGAACGGGGACGGGCAGCTCCTCGAGTCGCAGTGGCTCGCCGGCGGCGTACGTCCGGACGGCCAACATCGGTTCAGGCCGGGAGGGGTTCTCGGAAGGTTTCGAGAATGATCGCCGCCACCAGGCGCGGATCGGGCTTGTGGTAGATGCCTCGCACCAACCCGGTCTCGTCGACGCCGATCAGCACCGGCTGCGCAACGTTCGTGTTGCCGCGCTTCTCGGCCACCGGCACGCCCAGCGCCTGGGACGCGATCCGCCGCTCGTCGCTGAGCAGCAGGAACGGCAGGTTCAGCTCCGTCGCGTAGTCCTTCTGCTGGCGCTCGTTGTCGGTCGTGATGCCGGCCACGGCGATTCCGGCCGCGTCCAGGCGTGGGACGGCGGCGGCCAGCTCACGGGCCAGGACGTCTGCTTCGGCGCGGGCGGCTCCACTCAGCGACGGGCCGGCGAAGAACACGTGGGCCACGGGCGACTTGCCGACCCAGGAGCGCAGGTTCAGCAGGTACCCGTCGGTGGCGCGCAGGCCAATGGACGGGATCGGGTCTCCCACCTGCACGCTCAGGCTGGCGGTGGTTCGGCTCACGGACCGATTGTATCCGGGCCGGCCGGGGCCACTTGGCCGGTCGGGAGGCCAGAAATCAGGTTCGCAGGTCTTTGAGGCCAGCCGATGATCCCTGCCGCAGCGAACCGGTCAACCGAAGCAGGGAAGCGAGAAGCCCGGCCTCGCCACCGGCGCGGGCCTTCGAGTCGGGTGCGTACCTCGAGCGCTGGGCCAACTCCACCCGGCGCTCGGCTTCGAGCTCCCAGGCGGTGGCGGCCGTCATTCCGAACATGTTGGGGAAGATATTTGAGATCGAACGATCAGGGCGAGACAGTATTTGACACCGATGCTGTCGCCGTGAGGACACCCAAGAGGACCTCGAACGCCCGACGACATCCTCGTGGTCTGGGCCCGCGAAGTCCCGAACCTCGATCCGTTGACCGAGGGCATCGTCGAGCGCTAGCGCGGACCCAGGACGAGGTTTCCTCCAGACTGATGAAGAAGGCCGTCCCGCTCTAACCCGTCGGTAATCTCCCGATAATCGATGGCGTTCCCCCAGCCGCTAACGGCCTGGCTCGCCGTCCTCCGGCTGAGCCGATGCGCGGGCGCTGACGCCAGCGCCCGCAGGACCGCGCCGCGCGCCGCGCGGGTTGCCGCGGTTGATGCCGATTGGCGAGGGACCGGGACCCGACGCGGGTCGAATCGAGATGGGCAGCCCCGAG
>DASWIE010000011.1:0-3164 GCA_036397815.1 Candidatus Limnocylindria bacterium | reverse complement strand
TGGGCAGCGGGGAGTTGTCGAACGTCGAGGTCTGGGGCGTCGGGCGCCTGCCTGACCTGCTCAAAACCGCCGACGTGGTCGTCATCGCGGCCCCGTTGACCGACTCCACGGCCGGCCTGATCGGTGCGGCCGAGCTGCAGGCCATGCCGGGCCATGCGTGGCTGATCAACATCGCCCGCGGCCGGCTGGTCGACGAGCTGGCCCTGCGCCGCGCCCTGGCCGCGGGCTGGATCGGCGGGGCAGTGCTCGACGTGTTCGATGAGGAGCCGCTCCCCGCCGACTCGCCGCTGTACGACACTCCCAACCTGGTCATCACGCCGCACACGTCGTGGTCCTCCGACCGGGTCCTCGAGCGCAGCCTCGACCTGTTCGTGGCCAACCTGGAGCGCTACCTCGCCGGCCAGCCCCTCGAGAACCTGGTCGACCTCGAGGCCGGCTACTGACCGATGGGAGTCTGACCGATGCAGGTCGCCATCGTCGGCCTGCCCGGATCGGGCAAGACGACTGTCTTCACCGCCCTCGGCGGCCACCCGACCGAGTCCGGCCATGCCGCGGGCCGCGCCGCGCCGAACGTGGGCGTGGTCCCGGTGCCCGATGAGCGGGTCGACGCCCTGGCCGCCGTGTTCCGCCCGCGCAAGACGGTGTACGCGGACGTCACCTACGTCGACCTCGCAATCCCGACCGGGGCCACCCGGGCCGGCACGGTGGACCCCGACCTCCTGGGCCGGATCCGGAACTCGGACGCCCTGCTGGTGGTGGCCCGCGCCTTCGACAGCCCGAGCGACGACCGGCCGCCCGACCCCTGGGCCGAGGTCGACGACCTCGACCTCGAGTACGTCGTGGCCGACCTTGACGTCGTGACTCGCCGCCTCGAGCGGCTGCGCACCGCCGGCCGCCATGGGACCTCCGCCGAGCGTGAGCAGAACGCGCGCGAGGAGGCCCTGCTGGACCGCCTGGCACCGGAGCTCGAGGAGGGACGCCCCCTCCGCGACCTGGCCTGGAGCGAGGACGACGAGCGGCTGGCGCGTGGATTTCGGTTCCTGTCGCAGAAACCGCAGCTCGTGGTCCTGAACATCGCCGAGGAACGCCTGGCTTTGGCAGCCGAGCTGGAAGCGGAGGCTCAGCGCGAGCATGCACGGCCCCAGCGCGACATCATCGTGCTGAGCGGACGGATCGAGGCCGAGATCGCGGCCCTGCCCGAGGCCGATGCCCGGCTCTTCCTGGACGACCTGGGTATCGCCGAACCGTCCCGCGGACGGGTCATCCGCCGAACGTATGGGCTCCTCGGCCTGTTCTCGTTCCTGACCTCGGGGCCCGACGAATGCCGAGCCTGGACCATCCCCACCGGCGCGACGGCGCTCGACGCAGCGGCCGCCATCCACTCCGATCTGGCGCGCGGGTTCATCCGCGCCGAGGTCGTGAACTGGGAGGACCTGGTCAATGCCGGCAGTGAGGCCGAGGCGAAGCGAAGGGGGCTGGTCCGTACGGAAGGCCGGAATTATCAGATCAGGGATGGCGACACGGTCAATGTCCTCTTCAACGTCTGACCGCGCCCTCTTGGCCGGAAAGGGCGAGCGCTGGGCGTTGGTCGCACGTGCACCCGGCGCAGTGGTAGTCGGACGCCCGCACCCCAGGTGGGTCCTTCATCTTCCAGAGCTCCAGGTTCTCTGGCCGATTGTCACCGCGTCGGCCGTTCTTGTGGTGAACGCGCTCATGAGGAAGCAAGTAGCGCCCCAGAAGCCTCTCCATGACGAGGATGTGCTCAAACACATATGGGTTCGGCTTCTTTGCACGAGGGTGGTCGGGCGCGCGCACGCGGACATATCCGTTGATGGGACTTGTAAGAGTTCTGCCGCCTTTCCAGTTGTAAGCGTTTGGGCCTCGATGGCGTATGGCGTTGAGGACAGCGCAGTTCCGCGAGCAGAAGCGTCGGCGTGAGTCGATGCCATGGTAGGGAGTGCCGCATGCTTCGCAGTACCTGACCGTTCGCGCCAGCCGCGCCTGTCGCCGGCAGCGCAGAGAGCAGTACACCTGGATCGCTGACCTCGTCATGAATGTCGCGGAGCAATGCGAACATCTCTTCTGGCGGCTGCGTCCTCCGAAGCGGACGCCGCACCGCTGTGAGCAGAATCGAATCCTCGGTAGGCTGGGCACGAAACCCCGGCCGCAGGCACACGTCTTGGGCTCGATTACCCTTCGCCGCCGATTCGGACGGGGACCGCGCGCTGCGCACGATCGCGAACAGAAACGCTGCTCTGGGCTGTGAGTTTCAAAATGACTGTCACAGCGTGGGCAGCGCTTGCGAAGCACCAGCCGCCTTGGCATCCCGTCCGTCACCCCCGGGCTTAAGGACAGAATAGCACAGTTGTTCTATTTAGGCTACCGCTCGAGCTCGACTACGATGCTTCGGAACTCAGGTGACTGCTCTACCAGGAACGTGTCCTCGTCACGCACGCCGACCGACATCGAAGCCGCCAGCTTCTCGTCGCCGATGTAGGTCAACCCGTGCGTCCGCTCCAGCTCGCGCGCCACGGCCTCGACCAGGGTGTCCTCCTCGAACGTCTCGATCACGGCGGCCCGCGCGGTGCGGACCAGGCTCGCGAACTCCTCGCCGCTGTACGCGCGCTCGCTGACCAGGAGCGCGTCGGTCAGCAGGTCGGTGGCGCCTTCGTGGAGCTCATAGAAATGCATGGCCATACGTGACCGATCATATCCGGCTCGTCGATCCGACGACGAAGGTGGACCTGTTGATCGTCGGCGGGCTGACCATCGACGTCCTGGCGGACTCGGTCGAGTCGGCGGGGGGAGCGGCTCGCTACGCAACCGAGGGGGCGCTGGCCGCCGACTTGCGGGTCGCACTCCACACCGTGGCGGGGGAGGAACCCGTGGTACGTGCGGCGCTTGACGGGCTGGCGGCGCAGGCCGATGTCATCCGGCAGCCGGCGCCGAGCTCCATCCGCTTCGAGCACCATGGGACCGACGACGCCCGCCGCCTTCGGCTGCGCGGGGTGACCGATCCGATGCGGGTGTCCGAACCGGACCGCCTTCCGGTCGCCGCGGCGGTGCTGTTCGCCCCGGTCGCCGGCGAGGTCGCGGCAGACGCGGTGCAGGCTGTGCGGGCCCCCTTCCGGGCAGCTGGCCTGCAGGGCTGGTTGCGCCGGCCC
>DASWIE010000010.1:0-34183 GCA_036397815.1 Candidatus Limnocylindria bacterium | reverse complement strand
CTGCTCGAGCGCGAGCTGAGCGCGCTCTCGCGCCTGATGGACCGCCCTGCCAGGCCGTTCCACACGATCATCGGCGGCGCCAAGGTATCGGGCAAGCTGGAGGTGCTCGAGGCCCTGCTGTCGCGATGCCAGGCGATCCTGGTGGGCGGCGGTATGGCGAACACCTTTCTGGCCGCCAGGGGCCTGGCACTGGGCAAGAGCCTGGTGGAGACCGAGCAGCTGAAGAACGCCGAGCGGGTCATGGCCGAGGCCAGGCGCAAGCGGGTGCGATTCATGCTGCCCACGGACGCGGTGATCGCGGCCCAGATCCATCCGCGCTCCCAGCGCGAGGTCGTGCCGGTGAGCGACGTGCCGAAGGACTGGAGCATCGTGGACATCGGTCCGGAGACGATCGCCGCCTTCACCGAGCACCTGGCCAAGGCGCGGACCATCTTCTGGAATGGCCCGATGGGCATCTTCGAGGTCACGCCCTTCGCGGAGGGCACCAACGCGATCGCCAGGTTCCTGGCCGCGCGGACGGCGGAAGGGGTGACCACCGTGGTCGGCGGCGGCGATTCGGTGGCGGCGGTCGAGCAGCTGGGGCTGGCCGACCAGATGAGCCACGTCAGCACCGGCGGCGGCGCCTCGCTCGAGTTTGTGCAGGGCAAGTCCCTGCCCGGAGTCGAGGCGCTGCTGGATGCCGACGCCCCCGTGGAGCCGAAGCGCGCCAAGGCGCCGCTGGTGGCCGCTCGGCGATGAGCACGCTGGTCGAGGATGTGATCGGGCGCGAGGTGCTCGACTCGCGTGGCAACCCGACCGTCGAGGTCGAGATCTTCCTGGACGGGGGCGCGGTCGGAGCAGCGATCGTGCCATCCGGCGCCTCGACCGGCGCGCACGAGGCGGTCGAGCTGCGGGACGGCGACAAGCAGCGGTACGGCGGCAGGGGCGTGCTCACCGCGGTGCGGCACGTGAACGACACGATCAGGCCGGAGCTGATCGGCTCCGACGCCGTCGACCAGGTGACCGTCGACCGGCTGCTGATACACCTGGACGGAACGCCAAACAAGAGCCGGCTGGGCGCCAATGCCCTGCTCGGCGTCTCGTTGGCCGTGGCCCACGCCGCGGCGCAGGGGCTCGGCCTGCCCCTGTACCGCTACCTCGGTGGCGCCTCGGCCCGCATCCTGCCGGTGCCGCTGGTGAACATCCTGAACGGCGGGAAGCACGCGATCGACTCGACCGACTTCCAGGAGTTCATGATCGCGCCGCTCGGCGCGCCATCGTTCCGCGAGGGGCTGCGCTGGGCGTCCGAGACGTTCCATGCTCTCGGCGAGCTGCTGCACGAGCGTGGCTTCGCCACCACCGTCGGCGACGAGGGCGGCTACGCGCCGAGCCTTGATTCGAACGAAGCGGCGGTGGCTGCCGTGCTGGAGGCTATCCAGCGCGCCGGCTACCTCCCGGGTGAGCAGGTGGCGATCGCGCTCGACCCGGCCAGCACCGAGCTCTACGCTGACGGCGCGTACGCGCTCGCGCGCGAGGGGCGGACGCTCTCCTCCGGCGAGCTGATCGACTTCTGGGCCGAGTGGCTGGAGCGCTATCCGATCGTCAGCCTGGAGGATGGCCTGGCCGAGGACGACTGGACCGGCTGGGCGGCGCTGACCGAGCGGCTTGGTGGCCGGATCCAGATCATGGGCGACGACCTGCTGGTCACGAACACCGAGCGGCTGGCGCGCGCGATCCGGGAGCGCAGCGCGAACAGCATCCTGGTCAAGCTCAACCAGATCGGCACGCTGACCGAGACGCTCGAAGCGGTCGAGCTCGCCCACCACGCCGGCTGGACGGCCGTCATCAGCCACCGCTCCGGCGAGACGGAGGACACCACCATCGCGGACCTGGTCGTCGCGCTGAACACCGGCCAGATCAAGACCGGCAGCGTCAGCCGTTCCGAGCGGATCGCGAAGTACAACCGGCTGCTCCGGATCGAGGAGGAGCTGGGCGACGCGGCGGAGTATGCGGGCCGCCACGCGTTCGTGGCCTTCCGATAGACCGATCTCCCTAGTCGGCGCCCAGTCGTTCCACCAGGTCGCCGGTGCGCACCGGGCCCTCGTGCAGCACGCGGGCGTACCAGCGCGCGTCCTCGGGGTGCTGCGGGCTGCCGATCCGGGCGATGCCGCGGTTCACGAACCAGTGGGCGATCGTCTGGCACGGCTCCGAGCGCTTGGTGAGCTGGATCACCACGCCGGCGTCGCCGATCTCCAATCGGTCACCGCTGGCGAGGCTGAGCAGCTCGATCCCCTCCAGGGTGATGTTCTCGCCGAACGCGCCGGGAAAGGCGGTGTGGCCATCAGCCGCGACCCGAGCGATCGACTCGACCGAGTAGAGGCAGACCGCTTGCTCCGGCCCGCCATGGCTTGGCTCGGGCTCGTTGTGCCCATCGCCGGCCAGGCCGCGACTGCCGACCCAGGCTGCCTCAACCGGCAGCTTGGGCACGCCACCGGGAGAGATGTTTACCGACGCGACGCGAGCCGCCGAGGATTCCATCTTCTCCGGCCCCGGCTAGCTCTCGGCCGGTGCCTCGTCGGGCTCGTCCGTCTGGGCCCGGCGGCGCGCCGCGGCTGACTCGCGGGTCGCGCGAGTCACCGCCACCTTGGCCTTGCCGGCGGCGGTTCGCGGCCGGTCGGCCGCCTTGGCTGCCGCTGACTTGGACGCCTTCGACGCGGCGACCTTCTTGCGCTGCGCCGTCTTTGTGGCGGTCGACTTCTTCCGCGCGCTGGCCGGCCCCTCAGTCTGGCCCGCGTCAAGGAGGTGTGCCGCGTTCGCCTTCGCCATCAGCCGGCTTTTGCGCCGTGCCGCGTTGTTGGGATGCAGGATCCCCTTCTCGGCGGCCTTGTCGAGCGCGCTGATCGCTGCTGCGATGGCCGCCGGACCATCACCGTCGGCCCGGCCGAGCGCGATGTTGGAGGCCTGTTGGACGAGCGTCTTGGCCTCGCTCCGGGCGCGGCGGTTGACCGCGCGCCGGCGGAGCTCCTGGCGGACGCGCTTGAGGGCCTGGGGCGTTCGCGCGCCCTTCCAGGTTCGAGACTTTCTTGCCACGGGTCGTCCTCAGCGTGGTGGTGGGTGAGCACAAAACGGGCGCGCGCGGAGCGCGGCGCCTGGGGAACCGAGTATAGCATCGGTCCCTGGGCAGACCCTGCCGGGGTCCCAGTACGGGCCGTGCCGGAAGGGCCACTCGACACGAATGGGCGAAAACCGCGACAATCCATCCGCGTGGCGGGCGTGCCCTTGCCGCCTCTGCAACGCGGCGCCTGGTTTGGGCGTCTGAGGGAGGAGTCCAGCGTGCCCGTCGGAATCCGTCACCGCAGCATCACCGCAGTCCGCGCGTGCGACGCTGGCTCCGTAACGTCATGACCAGCGCAACACTCGCCAATCCACGCACCCTCTTCCTGCCGGGCCCGCCCCGGCGCGGGCTGCTGGTCGGCTTCTTCGGGACGCTGCTGGTCGGCTTCTTCGGGGTGCTCGGCGTCTCCATCGGGCTGGGAGCAAGCCACAGCAACCGAATCCTGCCCGGCGTGGAGGTTGGCGGCGTCACGGTCGGCGGGCTCGACCGTGGGGCGGCCGCTGCGCGGCTCCAGGCTGAGCTCCCGTCGCTGGCGGCCGGTTCGATCACCGTGGTGGTGGATGGGACGCCGGTGGAGGTTCCCTACGCCGATGTCGGCCGCGGGTACCAAATCGACGCGATGCTGGATGCCGCCTTCGGCGTCGCTCGCAGCGGGAACCCGCTGACCGATGGCGTGACTCGCCTCCGGACGCTCGCCCACGACACGAGCCTGCCACTCAGCGCGCACGTGGAGGATGCCGCGGCGATCAACCAGGCGGCCGCCGACCTCGTCGCACGGTTCAGCGTGGCCCCGATCAACGCCCAGGTGTCTTACGATCCGACTACGGGCTTCGAGGTGACCTCAGCCGCTGACGGCGCTCGCGTCGACCGCGCCGCGCTGCGCGAATCGTTGGTCGCAGCCGCCTCGCGCTCCGACTTCGAGCCGGTGACGATCAGCGTTGCCACCATCCCAGTCCCGCCCAGCGTCAGCACCGCAGACGCGCGGGCCGCCTCCAGCGCGGCGACGTGGATGACCGGCACGCCACTGCCGCTGAAGGCCGGCGACGACACGTTCGCGATCGCGGCGGCCGACCTGGCGGGCCTGTTGACCTTCGAGCGCGGCAGCGATGACACCTTCACGCCCGTGGTCGACGAGACGGCGCTGGCCGTCCTGCTCGAGACCTACGCGGCGGGTGTCGAGCGCGCGCCGAAGAGCGCCGGCTTCACCTGGGCCTCATCCGGCGTGAGCGGTGTGGTCCCCGGCGTGGAGGGCAGGGCGCTGGACGTCGATGGCAGCGTCGAGTCTGTGGTCAACGCCCTGAAGGATCGAGCCGCTGGATCGCTGCGGCCGGTGGCCAGCCTGGCCGTCGTCACCACCCAGCCGGCGCTGTCGACCGATGCGGCCGAAGCGGCCGTCTCGAAGATGCGGCGCGTCGGGACCTGGACGACCTACTACGAGCCGGGCGAGGGCAACTTCTGGAACAAGAACATCCACATCCCGGCCTGGGACATCGACAAGCTGGTGATCGCACCCGGCGAATGGTTCGACTTCTGGGACGACATCGGCCCGATCAGCACCGCGCGCGGCTACGGCTATGGCGGCGCCATCATCGGTGGCCGCAGCGTGAAGAACGGCGCGCTGGCGGGCGGCATCTGCTCCACCTCGACCACGCTCTTCAATGCCGCCATGCGGGCCGGTCTGGAGATCGGCGACCGGACGAACCATTACTACTACATCTCGCGCTACCCGACCGGACTGGATGCGACCGTCTTCCAGACCGATACGTATGAGGTCAACATGACGTTCCGGAACGACACCACGGGGCCGGTCGTCATCCGCTCGTACACGGGCAATGGCTGGGTGCGCTTCGACGTCTGGGGCGTGCCCGACGGACGCACCGTCAGCCTCTCGGCTCCGTCGACGAGCAACCATCGCTCAGCCCGCGAGACGACGGTGGTCAACACCAGCCTGGCGCCCGGCACCAGCCGCCGCGTGGAATACCCGCACGACGGGTTCGACTCGGTCGTGACGCGCTGGGTGCGCGATGCATCAGGCAAGGTGATCTGGGAGAACACCTGGTTCAGCAGCTACCGACCCGTGAACGGCATCACCGAGGTCGGCCCCGCCGCGTAGACTTCCGCCCCGTGATCCCCCCGGAGCGCATCCGCAACTTCAGCATCGTCGCCCACATCGACCACGGCAAGAGCACGCTTGCCGACCGTCTGCTGGAGGCGACCCACACCATCGACCCGCGCCAGATGACGAGCCAGGTGCTCGACTCCATGGAGCTGGAGCGCGAGAAGGGGATCACCATCAAGGCGCGGGCGGTCCGCCTGCAGTACGCGGCGGATGACGGCCAGACCTATGCGCTCAACCTGATCGATACGCCGGGCCACGTCGACTTCACCTACGAGGTGAGCCGCTCGCTGCAGGCATGTGAGGGCGCCATCCTGGTCGTCGATGCCAGCCAGGGCATCGAGGCGCAGACGCTCGCCAACGTCCACCTGGCGCTGGAGCAGAAGCTCGTCATCATCCCGGTCATCAACAAGATCGACCTGCCCAGCGCCGATCCCGAGATGGTGCTCGCCGAGCTGGAGGAGACGCTCGCCATCCCGCGCGAGGAGGTGATCTTGGCATCCGCCAAGGAGGGGACCGGCGTGCCGGAGATCCTGGAGGCGATCGTCAAGCGCATCCCTCCGCCGCGGGGCGACCCGGCCGCTCCGCTACAGGCATTGGTCTTCGACAGCCACTACGACCCGTACAAGGGCGTGGTCGCCTACGTGCGGGTGGCGAACGGCACGCTCCACGACCACGAGCGGATCCGCTTCATGGCGACCGGCGTCCAGAGCGACATCCTGGAGCTCGGCTACTTTCGGCCCGGCCCGGTGCCGACCCGGCGGCTGACGGTCGGCGAGGTCGGCTACGTGGCGTCGGGCCTGAAGAGCATCGCGGAAGCGAGGGTGGGCGACACCCTGACCGATGCGGACAAGCCCGCGCCCGCGCCGCTGCCCGGCTACAAGCAGGCGCTGCCGCTCGTCTTCGCCGGCATCTACCCGATGCGCGGCGACGAGTACCCGCTCCTGCGCGACGCGCTCGACCGGCTGCACCTCAACGACGCCAGCTTCGTATACGAGCCGGAGTCGAGCGCCGCGCTTGGCTTCGGCTTCCGCTGCGGATTCCTGGGTCTGTTGCACATGGAGATCGTCCAGGAGCGGCTGGAGCGCGAGTTCGACCTGGAGCTCATCGCGTCGGCCCCATCGGTCGAGTATCGGGTCAAGCGTCTCAACCAGCCCGATGAGCTGGTCGTCGACAATCCTGCACAGATGCCCGGTGCCGGCGAGATCGAGACGATCAGCGAGCCATGGGTGGCGGCGCAGGTGATCACGCCGTCCGACTTCATCGGTCCGATCATGGAGCTGGCGACCGCCCGGCGCGGCGAGTTCGGGAACATGGAGTACCTCGACCCCAAGCGCGTCAACCTCCACTTCGAGATGCCGCTGGCCGAGCTGATCATCGATTTCTACGATCTGCTGAAGAGCCGATCCAGCGGGTACGCCAGCCTCGACTACCAGTACCTCGGCTACCGACCCGGCGAATTGGTGAAGCTGGACATCCTGGTGAACGGCGAGCCGGTCGACGCGCTCTCCCTGATCGTCCATCGGTCCAATGCCTACCGCATCGGCAAGGGGCTGGTCGACAAGCTGAAGGAGCTGATCCCTCGCCAGCTGTTCGAAGTTCCGGTCCAGGCCGCGGTCGGTTCCCATATCATCAGCCGCGAGACGATCCGGGCGATGCGCAAGAACGTGCTGGCCAAGTGCTACGGCGGCGACATCACGCGGAAGCGCAAGCTGCTCGAGAAGCAGAAGGAAGGGAAGCAGCGGATGAAGCGGGTCGGCTCCGTGGAGATTCCGCAGGAGGCCTTCCTTGCCGTGCTGCGCATGAACGAGGGCAGCTGAGTGGAGCTCGAGGAATCCCTGCGTCTCTCGATCGCGCTGGGGCTGACCATCTTCCTGGTCCTGCTGCGATTCGACTCCGAACGGATCCTGCGCTCCGACTACTTCCGCTACCGCTACCCGTGGATGGGGCCGGTCAGCTACTACGGCCTGGTCGCCGCCTTCGCGATCGGGATCGCGGTGATCCTGCCCAATGGTCGCGGACAGCTCTTCCTGACGCCCGGCGATCCGGAGACGATGCTGCCGGTGATGCTCCTCTTCGTGGCGGTGGCGATCGTGAACGCGATCGCCTTCGCGTTCCGCTGGTACGGCGGCATCACCCCGCTGCCGACGCCGCTCCTGCCCTCACGGCTGCTCGGCGCCGGGGCCAGCGCCGTCGCCGACGAGCTCCAGTTCCGCTCGATCGTGCTCGGAATGCTGCTCTTCGCCGACATCCCGGGCGGGGTCGGCACCGCGCTAGTCCTCCAGGCGCTCCTCTACGGGCTGGCGCAGCGCCGTCTCTGGCGCGAGCGGCAGTGGTACTTCCTCATCGGGTCGGTGCTGCTCGGCTATGCCGCCGGGCTGGCGACGGTGACCACCGGCTCGGTCGTGCCGGCCATGGTCGGCCACTTCGCGGTGACCGCCGCCCTGTTCGGCTTCGCCGGAGGACGCCTGCGCCAGCGACCGATCTAGACCGTGCTGCGCAGGCGCGATCACCCAGCGATCACAAGGGCCAAGTTCGTGTGTCTGGCTGCCCGCTGGGATCACGCGATGTTCGCAGCGGGCATCCACGACGCCAACCAGCGTGTTAGTTGGCCGATAGGATCATCAGGTGATCGAGGGCAGCGATAGCCGCATTCATCACCTGTACGTGCACGTGCCGTTTTGTCGGCTGGTGTGCGCCTACTGCGACTTCGTGACCGTTGGCGGGCGGGGAGCGGAGATCCCGCGCTACGTGGAGGGGCTGCTCGCCGAGCTGGCGTTGCGACCGGCCCCGGGGGAGCTCGCGACAATCTACTTCGGCGGTGGCACGCCCTCCCTGCTTCCGGCTGCGGAGGTTGCGCGGGTGATCGACGCAGCCAGGGCACGCTGGTCAAGCATCCCTGCCGAGGTCACACTCGAGGCCAACCCGAGTGCCCGCGAGGCACCCGACTGGGCAGGGTTGCAGGTGGCAGGTGTCAACCGGATCTCGTTGGGCGTGCAATCGCTGCGCGACGCCGACCTGCGGACGCTTGCTCGCGGCCACTCGGCAGCGGAGGCACGCGCCGCGTTCGCGGCCGCGCGAGCGGCCGGCTTCGACAATGTCAGCCTTGACCTCATCCACGGCATCCCCGACCAGTCGCTCGTCGACTGGCGGTCCGGATTGACGGATGCGATCGCCCTGGCCCCCGATCACCTGAGCCTCTATGCGCTGTCGCTGGCCCTCGCGCCCGATGAATGGGCCGCGCCAGCTCGCCCGGGTGCGCTCCGCTGGCGGCGACGCATGACCGATGGTCTGGACGAGGCGCTCGCAGCCGACCAGTACCGATTGGCGGAGGAGCTCCTCGACGCGGCGGGTTACCGGCACTACGAGCTCTCCTCTTGGTCCCGACCTGGCTGGGAGTCTCGCCACAACTCCGCGTACTGGGCGCGCCTCCCGTACACGGGACTCGGCGCCGGGGCGCATTCGTTCGATGGCACCTCACGCTCCTGGAACCTGCGCGACCTTGACCGGTACCTGGCGGCGGTCTCCGCGGGTGAGATCCCGGTGGAGGGCAGCGAAGCGCTCGACGAGCCGACTCGCGCGTTCGAGGCGATCGCCCTGGGCCTGCGCCGGATACGCGGGCTGAGTCGCGAGACTTTCGCCGCCGAGTTCGGTGCACGGCCCGAGGTGCGCTTTGCCGATGCCGTGACGCAGGGCGCTGCGTCGGGACTGCTGGAGCTCGAGGGCGACGCCCTGCGCCTCACTGCCGACGGCCGGCTGCTGGCGTCCGAGGCGCTCCTTGGCTTCGTGCCTACGCCGGTGGAGATGAGGCCCGCAGCGGTGAGCTGATGCTCTTCCCGCCCGCCACTCTCAGCGCCATCGCCGAAGGGCGCGTCGACCTGGCGTTCCGACGCTGGGATCAACCGCGGGTGAAGCCTGGCGCGCGCCAGCGCACGGGCATCGGCGTCATCGGGTTCGAGTCGGTCGAGCCGGTGGCCCGCGAACAGGTGAGCCGCGAGGATGCTCGCCGCGCCGGCTTCGCCTCCCGCGACGAGCTGCTCGCCTTTCTCGATCGGCGCGCGACCGGGACGATCTATCGCGTCCGGCTGCAGCTGGTTGGCCCAGACCCGCGCACCGTCCTGCGGGAGCTACTGCCCGACGAGAGTGAGACGGCCGAGATCGACCGCAGGCTGACGCGCCTCGACCGTGCCAGCCGCCAAGGTCCTTGGACGCGGGCCGTCCTGGAGGCTATCGGCGCACAGCCAGGCGTGCGCGCCAGCGATCTGGCGTCCCAATTCGGCCGCGAACGGATGCCGTTCAAGCTCGACGTCCGCAAGCTCAAGGAGCTGGGACTCACCGAGAGCCTAAAGATCGGCTACCGCCTCTCACCGCGCGGCATAGCCGTGCTCGAGCGCCTCGTCGCGCGCTCGTCAGAGACGGACCGACGTCGATCAGGCGCGTGAGCGTGCGAGGGCGGCGGCGTAGGCGGCAGAGCCCACCGCGCCGGCCAGCAGGTCGTTGACCGTGTCCCAGGTGCCGCGCACGTTGTGGAGCCCGAACCAGACGTCGCTGTAGTACTCCTGAGCCTCCAGCCCGATGTGGAGCAGCTGCGCCAGGCCGACGGCGCTGAGCGGCGGCAGGTCGAGCAGCTCGGCGAATACCACGGTGGCCGCGCCGGTGCCGTGGGCGTGAGGGATGGCGTCGAAGTAGCGATACCGGTCGTACAGGTCGAAGTGATTGCCGAGCAGGTCGAGGACGAAGATCGACAGGTACAGGTTGTCGGTCCAGACGGGGTATCGGTCCCGTCCACGCACGGCCTGTACCAGCGGCACCAGCAGGCTCAAAGGGATGATGACCAGCCCGCGGGTGCCGATCGCCTTGCCGGCAAAGCGATGGTCCTTCGAGCGTAGCAGGGCTTCGCCCAGGATCGCCAGCATCGTGCCCCGAAGGAGGGCGTTGAGGAGCACGCCGAAGGCACGCATGACCGCATCGTAGGGCGGCCGCGCCGCGTTGACATCGGTCCCGTGCGATTGGTACCATTCCGCCAACAGGCATTAGCACTCTCGCCCTTAGAGTGCTAAGTGGCCCAGATTCGAGGAGGAACCAACGGTAGGACCGATGGTCGACGAGCGAATGACGCAGGGCGATCCGCAGATCCCGCTCCGCTCCCAGGCGCTCGAGCTGACGGAACGGCAGCGGAACGTGCTGCGCGCCGTGGTGGAGGACTACCTGCGCACCGCCGAGCCGGTCGGCTCCAAGGTGCTGGTCGACCGTCACGGGCTGGCCGTCAGCTCCGCGACCGTTCGCAGCGCCATGGCAGAGCTCGAGGCACTCGGGTTGCTGAGCCACCCGCATACCAGCGCGGGACGCGTTCCTTCCGACCTCGGCTACCGCGTCTACGTCGAGTCGCTGATGCGCGAATCGGTCCTGGACCGCGCGGACGAGCTCATGATTCGGCACCAGTTCAGCCAGGTGCAGCTGACCAGCAACGAGTGGCTGCGCCTGGCGGCCTCGATCCTGGCCGGCAGCACTCACTCGGTGTCGGTCGTCACCCCCGCCAAGTCGCGTCGCGCCCGCTACGGCCACGTGCAGCTGGCGGAGCTGGCGGATCGGTCGCGGCTATGCGTCCTGGTCCTGAACGACGGCAACGTCGTCCAGCGTCACCTCGACCGGTCGACCATCGACCGGCTGAGCCCTGACGGGCCGATCGCCCAGGCGGATCTCGACCTCGCCGCCGCCACGCTCAATGCGGAGCTGGGTGGGCTCTCGGCACCGCAGGTTCGACGCCGCCTCGGCAAGCTCGCCCCCCTGGCGACGCACGTCGCCGAAGTGGTGGCGCAGCTGTTGGAGGAGGCCGATGGCGTGGTGGTGGAAGACGTCTTCACCGCCGGCCTGGCCAACGTGCTGGAGCAGCCGGAGTTCGCGCAGGGCGCGAAGCTGCGCGGCATCCTGGAGGTGCTGCAGCGCTCCGACTTCCTGGAGCAGCTGGTGCCAGTCCTCACCCGGCGGGGCGGGGTGCACGTGATCATCGGCCACGAGAACACGATCGACGCGATGCACGAGGTGAGCCTCGTCTTCGCGCCGTATGGGGCGCCAGACCGTGCGCTGGGACTGCTCGGCGTGCTGGGGCCGACCCGCATGCCCTACCCGCGCGCGATCCCCACGGTCCGCTACCTGGCGGCCCTCATGAACGAGCTGATCAACAGCCACTATGCAGAGACCCATGACTGACCGAACGACTGAACGAACGACGAACGGCGACGTCCACGAGCCACGTGAAGAGCGCGGTCGCGGGCCTTCCCGCGCGGAGCTGATGGCGAAGCTGGAGGAGCTCCAGGGCTCCCTCGACGAGGCGCGCGCCCAGGGCGACGAGCACATGCGTGCCTGGCAGCGGGCTGCCGCCGACTACGCCAACTACAAGCGGCGGACCGACGAGGAGCGCGAGACGCTGGGGCAGTTCGCGAACGCCCTGCTGATCAGCAAGCTGCTCGGCGTCCTGGACGACTTCGACCGCGCCCTTGAGCACGTCCCCGAAGACGTGCATGAGGGCTGGGTTGATGGCATCCGGCTGGTGGAGCGGAAGCTGCGCAACGTGCTCGAGAGCGAGGGCGTGACCCCGATCGAGGCGCTGGGGCTGCCGTTCGACCCGAACCTGCACGAGGCCGTCGTCCACGAGGAGACCACTGAATTCCCCGACAACCAGGTGATCGGCGAGCTGCAGCGCGGGTATCGCCTGCGCGACCGGGTCCTGCGCCCGGCACTCGTCAAGGTCGCGAACAACCCGAAGGAGCACTGACAAGTGGGCAAGATCATCGGCATCGACCTCGGAACAACCAACTCGGTGGTCGCCGCCATGGAGGGCGGCGAGCCGCAGGTCATCACCAACGCGGAGGGCGGCCGCATCACACCATCGGTCGTCGCCTTCGCCAAGTCCGGGGAACGCCTCGTCGGCCAGGTGGCCAAGCGCCAGGCGATCACCAACCCGGAGAACACGATCTTCAGCATCAAGCGCTTCATGGGCCGCCGCTGGGACGACCCGGAGGTGCAGCGCAGCAAGACGCTGGTGCCATACACCGTCGAGAAGGACCCCAAGTCGGACGGCGTGATCGTCAAGCTGGCGAATGGCAAGACCTTCAGCCCGCCCGAGATCAGTGCCATGATCCTGCAGAAGCTGAAGGGCGACGCCGAGGCGTACCTTGGCGAGAAGGTCACCGAAGCGGTCATCACCGTCCCGGCCTACTTCGACGACACGCAGCGCCAGGCGACCAAGGACGCCGGCAGAATCGCCGGGCTGGACGTCAAGCGCATCGTCAACGAGCCGACCGCGTCGGCACTGGCCTACGGGCTGGACAAGACGAAGGACGAGAAGATCGCCGTCTACGACCTGGGCGGCGGCACCTTCGACATCTCGATCCTGGAACTGTCCGAGGGCGTCTTCGAGGTCCGTTCGACCAACGGCGACACGCACCTGGGCGGCGACGACTTCGACCAGCGCGTCATTGACTGGCTGATCGAGGAGTTCCGCAAGGACCAGGGGATCGACCTCTCCAAGGACCGGATCGCGCTGCAGCGCCTTAAGGAGGCCGCCGAGAAGGCGAAGATCGAGCTGTCGAGCACGACCCAAACCGAGATCAACCTGCCGTTCATCAGCGCCGACGCATCGGGCCCCAAGCACCTGGTCATCACCCTCAGCCGCGCGAAGCTGGAAGACCTGGTCGCCGACCTGGTCAAGCGTACGGCCGGGCCGGTCAAGCAGGCGCTGGCGGATGCCACCCTGAAGCCGGGCGACATCGACGAGGTGATCCTGGTGGGTGGCATGACCCGCATGCCCGCGGTGGTGGAGGCCGTCAAGGCCATGTTCGACGGCAAGGAGCCGCACAAGGGCGTCAACCCCGACGAGGTGGTGGCGGTCGGCGCGGCGATCCAGGCCGGGGTGTTGGCAGGCGAGGTGAAGGACGTCCTGCTGCTGGACGTGACCCCGCTCTCGCTCGGCATCGAGACCCTGGGTGGCGTGGCGACCAAGATGATCAACCGCAACACGACCATCCCCACGTCGCACACGCAGATCTTCTCGACAGCGTCGGACAACCAGCCGTCGGTCGACATCGTCGTGCTCCAGGGCGAGCGCGAGATGGCCGCCGACAACAAGAAGCTGGCCACGTTCCGGCTTGACGGGATCCCGCCGGCCCCCCGCGGCGTGCCGCAGATCGAGGTCACCTTCGACATCGACGCCAACGGCATCCTCAACGTGACGGCCAAGGACAAGGCCACCGCCAAGGAGCAGAAGGTGGCGATCACCGCTTCGTCGATGCTGGCCAAGGAGGATGTGGACCAGATGGTCCGCGACGCGGCCGAGCACGCCGAGGAGGACCGCCAGCGGCGATCCGAGGTCGAGTCACGCAACGAGGCGGACGCGCTGACCTACCAGGCCGAGCGGCTGCTGAAGGACCTGGACGAGAAGCTCTCTGACGAGGAGAAGGCGGAGGTCACGACCCGCATCGAGGCGGTCCGTGAGGCCCTGAAGGGGGCCGATACGGGCGTCATCGACTCCACCAAGCAGCAGCTCGCCGACGTCCTGCAGCGGATCGGTACCAAGGCCTACGAGGCCGCCGGCACCGGCGGCTCGGACGGGACCGATGGTGGCGGCCCGACGGACGGTGGCGCCGAGAACGGGGAAGCCGCCGGCGCGGCCGCGGGCGAGGGTGAGGAAGAGACGATCGAGGGCGAGTACAAAGAGGTGTAAAGGGACCCGAGGGTCATTCCTTGGCTGGCTTTCGCAACAGCCTGCGGACCGACCCTCGGCTCCCGTCACCGCCCCTTGCCGGGGTGTGGGTGCCTCCACTCGCTGGCTGGCGCAACAGCCTCAGGGACAGCCGCCCGGCCCTTTCGCATCTCGGGGAGCGGCGACAGTCCTCCAGCCGTGTGAGTTTCGGCCATCTGCCGTCACCGCCTGTCGCCTGACGCGAGCTTGCCACCAGGTGTGGCGTTCTGACCATCGGGTGGCGAGCCGATCGCCGTTCTGCCACCAGGAGTGGCGGTCTGACGATCGGGCGGGCTGCCCATCGCCGTTTCGCCACCAGGAGTGGCGGTCTGACGATCGGGCGGGCTGCCGATCGCCGTTCTGCCACCGGGAGTGGCAACCGTGCGGCTTACCGCCGGAGGTCAGCTCAGCTGGCTCGTGCAGTGTGGGCAGCGGGTGGCGTCCATCGGGATATCGGTGGCGCAGAAGGGGCACGGCTTGGTGGTGGGCGCCTCGCCGGGCTCCCTGGCCGCGCGGCGGGCGGCAAGCGCATTCATTGGCTTCACCACGAAGAAGAAGATCGCAGCCGCAACCAGGATGAAGCTGATGAGGGCATTCAGGAAGAGCCCGTAGTTGACGGTCGCCTCCCCGGCGCCGAACGTCAGCGTGGCGAAGTCGGGGACGCCGAGCAGGCCCAAAAGCGGGGTCAGGACGTCGGCGACGAACGAGGTGACGACGGCGCCAAAGGCGGCGCCGATCACCACGGCTACGGCCAGGTCGATGACGTTGCCGCGCAGCAGAAAGTCACGGAACTCGCGGATCATCCGAGTCACCTCCTTTACAGCTGACGCCAGATCGCACGGGTCATGCAGGTAGGCCCGCCTGACCCGTTGATCCCGATCTCGGTCGCGGGGTAAGTGTGCACGTCGCATCCCGCCGCGACCAGAGCGCGCTGGGTGACCGGATTGCCGGTCGCCATGATCACGGTCCCGGGCCGGACCGCAAGCACGTTGCAGCCCAGCGTCGGATATTCCTCGTCGGGAACCTCGACGGTGCGGATCGACAGCTCACCGAGCAGCTCCCAGAGGCCGGCCGGCAGCAGCGGCGGGTAGATGACGGCGAGGTCGTCGGCGACCGGCGAGATGACGGACATGAGGTGCACCAGCTCGTCGGCCCCGCGCCAGTAGGGCAGGTCGAAGATGCGAACGTCGCCGCCAACGAATGCCGCGAGCTGGCGCGCACCGGCGTCATTGGTCCGCAGCGTGCGCCCGATGCAGAACAGGTCCGGCCGCAGCCAGAACGCGTCGCCGCCCTCGATCGTGCCCGGAGCCTCGATCCGCCCGAAGGTCGGGATGCCGGCAGCGCTGGTCCACGCCTCAACCACGGCCGGCTCTGGGCGCCGGGTCGGCTTGCCGGGTCGCAGCGGGATGGCGCCACGATCAGTGATCAGGAGCGGGTCGTAGGTGTACGTCAGGTCGGCCAGGTCCGGCTCGCCGCTCAGACGATGGACCCGAACGCCCAGCTTGGTCAGCAGGTCGCTGAACGCGTCGTGCTCACGCTGGGCGACGTCCAGGTCGACCGGGTGCAAGAAGCCGAGCGACGGGTCCTCGAACGCGGCGCCGAACGCCGGTCCGGGACGTTTGACGAGAACGTCCCGCAGCGGAGCGGTCGCGCTCTGGCCGCCGTACCGGGAGATGCCCTCAGACATGCCTCGAGGATAGCGCCAGGCCCCGCGGGCTAGACTCGGACCGATGCGCCTCGCCACCTGGAACGTCAACTCCCTGAAGACCCGGCTGGAACGCGTGCTTGCCTGGGCGGAGCGGCATCGGCCCGACATCCTGTGCCTGCAGGAGACGAAGCTCAGCGACGAGGCGATGCCGCTGCTCGACTTCAAGGCGCTCGGCTACGACGTCGCGTCCCACGGTCGTGGGCAGTGGAACGGGGTGGCGATCGCGTCCCGCATCGGTCTGGAAGAGGTGAGCGCCGGGATCCCGGTTGCCGACGACTGGACCGATGACGGCGGGCGCTTCCTGGCCGCCACCTGCGGCGGCGTCCGGGTGGCGAGCATCTACGTCCCGAACGGGCGCGTGGTCGACTCCGAGTTCTACCTCGCCAAGCTCGACTGGCTGGAGCGGCTGGCCGGCTGGCTGGACGACACCGATCCGGCCACCGAGCTGGCGATCTGCGGCGACTACAACGTGGCGCCCGAGCCGATCGACGTGTGGGACGAGGCGGCGGTCCATGGCGCCACCCATGTCTCGCCGCGCGAGCGCGCGGCGGTGGCGCGACTGCGCGAGTGGGGGATGGTCGACATCGTGCGCCAGTTCCATCCGGAGCCCGGCTTCTTCACGTGGTGGGACTACCGGGCCGGAAACTTCCACAAGAACTTCGGGATGCGGATCGACCACGTCTATGTCTCTCCGGAGCTCGCCGCGCGAGCGGTGGCTGCCGAGCGCGACCGTGACGCCCGCAAGCCGTCGACCTATCCAGGCATCCCCTCCGACCACGCCCCGCTGATCGTCGACTTCACTGGCTGATCGCTCGCAGTGCCTTCGCCACGTCGCGGCCGGGGCGGGTGCGGGGCCAGGCGACGCGCCGGGCACCGACGAATGACCGATAGGCCTCAACCGCGTCGCGCAGCGCGGCCAGGAAGCCGGAGGCTTCCACCGGTCTGAAGCCAGGCTCGAACCAGATGTCCAGGATCCGCAGGTCGGGGCTGGCTCGCTCGAAGCGTGGCTCGATGCGGCCGACCAGCCGGTCGCCGAACAGGATCGGCAGGACGTAGTAGCCCCAGCGCCGCTTCGCGGCCGGCGTGTAGACCTCCCAAAGGTAGTCGAAGCCCCACAGTTCGCGCAGCTTGCGCCGGTCCCAGACCAGTGGGTCGAGCGGCGCGATGAACGCGACCGCGGATGGGCTGCTCGACTCGGGCTGCGCGGTTTCGTTGAGGATGGGCTCTTCGTCGGCCAGGATGTACTGGACCGCCTTGAGCCCGTCGACCTGCACCGGAATGAGGGTGCCCGCGGCGACGAGCTCGTCGGTGCGGCGCCGCCGATCCGCCACGCTGCCCGTGCCGAGCATCACCTCCGCTTGGCCGGCGGCGGGGGTGAGCCCCACCGCTCGGTATCGGCTCAGCAGGCGGTGACGCATCGCGTCCTCCTCCGACTCCTGACGGGCCAGCAGCTCGGCGGGAACCAGGCGCTCGATGAGCTCGTAGAGACGCCGGCTGCCCTCGCGGCGGGCGATGCCCAGGCGGCCGGTCACGAAGAGCGCCTCCATCACCGCGCGTGCCGCGGAGGTCGGCGCCCACCACCAGTCGACTGCATGGCGGTGCTCACGGAACGCGCCCGTGGAGAGTGGTCCGTCAGACAGGATCCGGTCCAGGATCGCCTCCGCCACGGGGGCCTGTTCGCGGAGGATCCCGTTCTCGTACTGCGACTCGAGCCTCGTCCAGGTGATCCGGTAGTGGGGCAGCTCGCGCATCGGCAGGATGTTCAGGCTCTTGTTGTAGAGCTCGATGAGCCGCCGCTCCTCTGGCTCACCATAGAGCCATTGGTCGCACCACTCTCGCCGATAGCCGGCGATCCGGGCGTGGAGCACCAGGTCATGGTTGCGGGCGCCCGGCACCTCCAACGGGTCGAACTGCAGGCTGCCCAGCCGGTCGACCACGCGCAGGACCGATGCAGCCTCCGCCGGCAGCGAGCGTGGCGGGTCGAGCAGGTGGCGACGGACGAGAAAGCGGCGGGCATGCTCGGCGGAGATCTCCAGCGGTTCGGCCATATGGACCGATGCTAATGGCTGGCGGCCTTGACAGCCGCCGGCCATATCCCACACTCCCTCGACATGGAGCGCATGACGGCGCCCCCCGGAGGGCCGCACCCGCTGGCTCGCGGAGGCACCGCCGACACGGACGAGCCGGGGCGACGGGCCCAGCGCCTGCAGATCCTGGCCACCGAGCACTGGGGCCTGCTGGCGACCCGTTCGCTGTCGTGGAACGAATCGTTCAGCCGAGCGGGGATGTTCCTGACCGTGCTGAGCGGTGCCGTCGTCGCCCTGGCTCTGGTTGCTCAGGCCACAGCCTTCGGGCAGGGCTTCGTCCTCTTCGCCCTGCTGGTGCTGCCGGTGGTGCTGTTCGTGGGCGTGGCCACCTTCGTCCGGCTGGTGGAGGTCAACAACGAGGACGTGCACTGGGTGTACGGCATGAACCTGCTGCGTCACGCCTACCTGGACATGGAGCCAGACCTCAAGCCGTACTTCGTCACCGGCTTCGAGGACGACGCAGGGGCGATCGTACGGACCTACGGCTCCCACGGCACCGGATCGGCGCTGATGCACGGCCTGGTGACGACGCCCGCCACGATCGCCTTCGTCAACGCGGTGGTGGCGGCGGTCCTGGTGGCCATCGCCCTGATGCAGTGGCAGATGTCGATGGGGCCGTCGGTGGGGATCGGCGCCGTCGTCTTCCTCGCCGCCATCGGGCTGCAGATGGCCTTCAACGCCTACAGCGGGCGCGTCTACCAGCGTGAGCACGCGCGTCGCGATCCGGCCGGGGACCGCCCCCCGACCGCGCGACCTCCCGGGCCAGACGACTGACCGCGACGGTTATCCACCGGGCTGGCACTCTGGACCTCGGAGTGCCAATCGGTATAATCCGCGCGGCATGGCGATCAAGCGCGACTACTACGAGGTCCTGGGGGTTCCGCGCGATGCCTCCGACGAGGAGATCAAGCGCGCGTTCCGCAAGGCCGCGCAGCGTCATCACCCTGACGTCGACACCAGCGACGGCGCCGAGCTCCGCTTCAAGGAGCTGAACGAGGCGTACCGGATCCTGTCCGACCGCCAGCGGCGGACGGCGTACGACATGTTCGGCCACGCCGGCGTGGATGGCGCCAGCGGCGGCGGGTTCGAAGGCTTCGGCGGCGGGTTTGGGCCGTTCGGCGACATCTTTGACGCGTTCTTCGGCGGCTCCCCTGCCGGGACGCGGCAGCGCCGGCGGGTGGTGGCCGGGGCCGACCTGCGCTACGACCTGACGATCGACTTCGCGGAGGCGGTCACCGGCGTGACCAAAGAGGTCACCTTCCCGACACTGGTCACCTGCGACGTGTGCGAGGGGAGTGGTGGCGAGCCCGGCAGCGAGCCCGAGCGCTGCCCGGACTGCAACGGCACGGGCGAGCGGCGCCGGGTCAGCCAGACGATCCTTGGGCAGATGGTCAACATCACCGCCTGTCCGCGCTGTGGCGGCGAAGGCCGGATCATCGGGGTCCCGTGTCACAACTGCAGTGGCGACGGGCGAGTTCGCCAGGCGCGACGCCTGGTCGTCAACGTCCCGGCGGGCATCGATTCCGGCCAGCGCATCGCGGTCGAGGGGCAGGGCGAGGCAGGGCCACGTGGCGGCCCGTCCGGCGATCTCTACGTGCAGGTCACCGTCCGCGAGCATCCCGAGCTGATTCGACGCGGGACAGAGCTCTTCTACGAGCTGCCGGTCACCTTCCCGCAGGCCGCGCTGGGCGGCAGTCTGACTGTCCCGACCGTGGAGGGCAGCGAGACCGTCGAGGTGCCGCCGGGCACCCAGTCGGGGACCGAGATCCGTCTTCGAGGCCGCGGCGTACCGCGCCTGCGTGGGGCTGGGCGCGGCGATCTGCACGTCATCGTCACGGTGGTCGTGCCGCAGAAGCCGTCGAAGGCGGAGCGCGATCTGCTCAAGCAGCTGGGCGAGGTGAGCGCACCGGCCGTGCTGCCGAAGGGCGGCCCCGGCCTGATCGACCGGCTGCGCGACCTGTTCAGCTGATCGCCGCGTGCGCTGGCTGGAGCTGACCGTCGAGGTCGACGCCGAGGCGGTCGAGGCGGTCAGCGAGATCTTCGGCCGCCTAGGTCGGGGCGCGGCGGTACGCCCAACCCGCCTCATCCGAGACCCCACCGACGAGCTCTCCGTGCGCGAGGACCCGACGGCACCCTACGAGGTCACGTTCCACCTGCCCGATGACGCCGCCGCGGCGGCGGCGCTCGACACGACCGAGCGCGCGCTCTGGCACCTCCAGGCGTTCGGCCTCCGGCCGGTCGGCGAGCTGCGCGTCCGTTCAGTCGATGACAGCGACTGGATCGACGCCTGGAAGGCCGGGTTCGCGCCGCAGCGCATCGGTCGAGTGGTGATCGTGCCGTCCTGGTTGGAGGAGCCGATCAGTCCCGACGAGGTCGAGCTGCGGCTGGACCCCGGCATGGCGTTCGGCACCGGCCTGCATCCAACGACGCGGGGCTGCCTGACCCTCCTGCAACGAGCTGGACCGATGCCGCCGCGCGTCCTGGACCTCGGCTCCGGCTCGGGCGTCCTGGCGCTGGCGGCCCTGCGCCTGGGCGCCGGTTCGGCCGACTGCCTGGACACCGATCCGGTGGCGGTGGAGATGACGCTCGCCAACGCGGCCGCCAACGGGCTCGGCGAACGGCTCACCGCGCGAGTGGGCTCGTTGCCGCCCCTGCCCGAAGCCGATCCGTACGCCCTGGTCCTCGCCAACGTGGTTGCAGCCGTCCTGGTCGAGCATGCCGAGCCGCTGGCGGCGCACACGGCGCCCGACGGTCAGCTGGTTGCCAGCGGCATCATCGAGCCGCGGGCGTCGGAGGTGATCGACGCGCTCACAAGCGCGGGCTTCGCCCTCGGAGAGCGGCTGGACGACGGGGAGTGGGTCTCGCTGCGCATGGCACGCACGTGACCACCCATCGGTTCTTCGTCGATCCCGCCGCGATGGTTGGAGATCGCTTCCCGTTGCCGGCAGCGATCGCGCACCAGGTGCAGCGCGTGCTACGGCTCCAGGATAGAGACGAGATCGTCCTGCTGGACGGGGCGGGCGAGGAGGCGCGCTGCCGCCTGGAAGGCGCCGATTGCGTGGTGGAGTCTCGTGGGCCGGCCGGCGGCGAGCCGAGGCATCGGTTGACCATCTGGCAGGCCCTGCTGCGCGGCGATCACCTGGAGCCGGTGATTCGCCATGGCACGGAGATCGGCGTCGCGCGCTTCGGGCTGTTCGTCAGCGAGCGCTGCGTGGCGCGTGACGTCTCGTCCGGACGCCTCGAGCGACTGCGGGCGATCGCCCGCGAGGCGGCCGAGCAATCGGAGCGCGGGATCGTGCCGCCCGTCGATCCGCCCGTCTCCCTGACCGAGGCGCTGCGCACCACCTCCCCTGGAGCGGTCCTCCTGTACGAACGGAACGCCGAAACGCGGCTGACCGAGCTGCCACCACCACCCGACCTGGTCATCGGTCCCGAGGGAGGATTCAGCGCCGACGAGCTGGCTGGTGCGGAGCAGGCGGGTCTGAGCTTCGCCGGTCTGGGGCCGCGCATCCTGCGCTCGGAGAGCGTCGCTCTAGCCGCGGCCGCTGTCGTCTTGTCGCGGACCGGCGACTTCGCCTAGGCTCACCGCATGCCCGACTATGAGCCCGATTGCCTCTTCTGCAGGATCGCCGCGGGCGAGATCGCGTCGGAGCGCGTCTACGAGGACGAGGCCGTGGTCGTCTTCCGCGACATCAACCCCAAGGCGCCGACGCACGTGCTGGCCATCTCACGCCGCCACATCGCCTCCGCCGCCAACCTGACCGATGCCGACGGCGAGCTGCTCGCCTCGCTATTCGCCGCGCTGCGCCACGTGGCCGAGGAGGCCGGCCTGCGCGGCTACCGGATCGTCAGCAATGTCGGCGCCGAGTCGGGGCAGAGCGTCTTCCACCTCCACTTCCACCTGCTCGGCGGCCGTCCCATGTCGTGGCCACCCGGATGAGTCAGGTGGACGAGCGTTGCTGGTTGGCATCGATGGCAAGCTTCGCCACCTTGACCGCGATGCTGCCGCCGGGCACCAGCAGTCCCACCGTGTCGGCGCCGATGTCGAACAGCGAGTCGCGCGTGACGGTGCGCGACAGCCGGGCCATCAGCGCCTGACTGTTGCGCAGCTCGCCGGTCACCGCGTCGAGCTCCACCACCCCACGCTTGTCCTTCAGCTTCCAGTGGAACTCAAAGGCCCACCACGGGCGGTA
Source organism: Candidatus Limnocylindria bacterium (assembly GCA_036397815.1). Taxonomy (GTDB): domain Bacteria; phylum Chloroflexota; class Limnocylindria; order QHBO01; family QHBO01; genus DASQFY01. The sequence continues at coordinate 12,245 of DASWIE010000010.1, read as the reverse complement.
GTAGAGGTCGGTCTGCTCGAAGGTGATCGACTCCTCGGTGACGGAGTCGGCCTGGACCGGCTTGAGCATGCCGGTGAGCAGCTGGCGGACGACGAACGAGGCGCGCTGCTCGGGCGGCACGACGATGTCGGCCTCCGCCGCGAGCTCGGCCGGATCGTGGACCTCATGCTTCTGTCCGCCGATGATGCTGGGCGCATCGGCGACCGGCGCGCCCGTCACGCCATCGAGGAAGAGCGCCTGGCGGAACTCCTCCCGGCAGTGCTCCATGGTGGGAATGACGAAGGAACCGCCGGGGGTGATCGGATAGTTCTCGCCCTGGACCGTGACCTCGCGTACCTGCGGACCGCTGGCCGGCACGGTGTAGAGGCGGGAGCGGTCGTAGACGTACAGCGCGCTACAGCCGACGTGCCAGAACGGCTCCAGCCGGCGCTGGCTGTCGATGAGCTCGATGTCGTCGGCCTTCGGCCGCTGGAGCATGCTTGCCAGACCGCCTCCGAACGCGCCGGTGCGGCGATCCATGGCCCGCTGCCGGATCTCCTCCGGGCTGAGCCGGTCGTCGAGGCGGAAGATGTGCTGCTCCGCGAGCTGAATGTCCATGCCGACCCTACCCCGCTCTCGGCGCTCCGCCCTCCGCAGGCGGCTGCGTCCTCGGGCGCACTATACCCCCGCCTCAATTGACCCTCCCCACCCTCGCTGATAGACTCCGCAGGCTTGTGCGCCGGGCCCACCCATCGGACCAGCGCAAGATCAGAGCAGCGAGGAGGCGAGACGTTTGGCAGAGGTCCGCGTGGGCGAGAACGAGACGTTCGAGAGCGCGCTGCGCCGCTTCAACAAGAAGATCCAGCAATCGGGGATCCTGGCTGAGGCACGGCGTCGCGAGCACTACGAGAAGCCCAGCGTGAAGCGGAAGCGCAAGGAAGCCAAGAAGCGCAAGGTAACCTCCCGCGCCTAGTCGCCAGACGCTCCCATCCGTCGCGGGCCACGGTCGAACGGTTGACGAGACCGATGGCGCCCGCGAACATCCGCCGATGACCCTCCAGGACCGGATCGAGTCCGCCATGCGTGACGCCATGCGCGCCCGCGATGAGCGACGCACATCGACCCTGCGCCTGGCGATGGCGGCCGCCCATAACAAGCGGATCGAGCTTGGCCGGCCGCTGACCGATGAGGACACCGTGGACGTGCTGAGCCGGCAAGTGAAGCAGCGGCGGGAGTCGATCGAGCAGTTCCGAGCCGGCGGCCGCGAGGCGATGGCCGCGGCCGAGGAGGCCGAGGCCGCCATCCTGGCCGAGTTCATGCCCCAGCAGCTCTCCGCCGAGGAGCTCGAAGGGATCGTGCACGACGCGATCGCGGAGACCGGTGCCTCCTCGCCGGCCGACATGGGGCGAGTGATGGGCCGGGTCGCGTCGCGGACCAGGGGACGGGCTGACGGCAAGCTGGTCTCCGAGATCGTCCGGCGGCAGCTGGGAAGCTGAAGCGGTGTTCATCCCGCGCACGCTCATGGAGAGTGAGGGCCCGGCCCCGGGCCGAGGCGCGCTGGCGCGCGCCTTGATCGTCGGCGCCATGTTGGCGACCGCGCTGTTCGCGGTCGTGACCGTGAGCATCGGCGCCGGCGGGGTGAACCCGGCCGAGGGCGACGTTGCGCAAGAGGACATCTCAGCCGACCAGGACCTGAGCTTCGTCTCCGAGTCGCAGACGGAGGCCGCGCAGCAGGAGGCGGCCGCCGGGGTGCAGGACGTGTACGTCCAGATCGCGCCGCGCGCCGACATCGCGGAGCGGCAGCTGCGCTTCTACGACGCGATCGCGCGGCAGATCACCGGGGTGCTCGAGCGGCGTGAGGCCGGGACGCTGCCCGTCGAGGAGGTGCCGGCCGAGCTGGGGCGGGTCGCCCCGGAGCTGAACGAGGCGCAGGTGGCTCAGCTGGCGCCGATGATGCTCTTCCGCTGGGAGCGCATCGCCGAGGCCGGGCGCGCGGTGCTCGACGCCAGCCTCGCCGAGGAGATTCGCGAGGACCGGCTCCCGGACGCCCGCCAGCAGCTGCGCACCAACATCACCAACGACCTGGCACAGGAAGACCGCGAGCTGGCCGGCGACCTGGCGGCCGCCCAGCTGGCGCCCAACCTGGCGTACTCGGAGGCCGAAACCACGGCCGCCAGGCAGGCCGAGCGCGACGCCGTGGAGCCGATCGTGGTGACGGTGCGGCAGGGACAGACGATCGTCAGCGCCGGCCAGCCGATCACCGCCCTCGATATCGAGACGCTTTCCCAGCTCGGGCTGACCCGGCCCAGGCTCGAGGCGTCGGAGCTCGCCGGCAACGCGCTCGTCTCCACGCTGGTCGCGTCCCTGCTGGTCGGGTTCCTGTGGCGCTTCGAGCCGCGGATCTGGTTCCGAAACCGCTCCCTGCTCCTGTTCGTCGTGGCGCTCGTCGGCACCGCGGTCGCGATGCGCATCGCCGCCGACCGGGCCCTGTGGGCGTACGTGGTGCCGACCGCAGGGACCGTCCTGCTGACCGCCATCCTGCTTGACGGGGCGGCGGGCGCGGCGATGGCCGTCGCCCTGGCGGTGCTGGCGGGCGTGATGAACGGGCAGTCGCTGGGCGTGGCGGTCTATACCCTGGCCGGCGGCCTGGTGGCGCTGACCGCCATCGTGCGGGCCGAGCGGCTGAACGCGTTCGTCCGCGCCGGCGTGCTCCTCGCCGTCACCAACATCCTGGTCCTGACCGCATTCAGCCTGCTCGCGCAGCGTGACGTGACGGCGGTCCTGCAGGGCGTCGCCGCCGGCCTCGTCAACGCCGGGCTGGCGGTAGTGCTGGCGGTCGGCTCCTTCGCCGTCATCGGCAACCTGTTCGGGATCATGACCGTCTTCCAGCTGCTGGAGCTGGCGAACCCGTCGTCGCGCCTGCTGCGTCGCCTGCTCCTCGAGACGCCAGGCACATACCACCACAGCGTGATGGTCGGCAACCTGGCGGAGCGGGCGGCCGAGACGATCGGCGCCGACCCGCTGCTGGTGCGGGTGGGGGCCTACTACCACGACATCGGCAAGATGAAGAACCCGCTCGCCTTCATCGAGAACCAGGCCGGCTCGCTCAACATCCATGATGACCTGACCGCCGAGGTGAGCGCCCGGATCATCGCCAGCCACATCCGAGACGGGATCGACCTTGGCTACGAGTACGGGCTGCCGGTCCAGATCATCGGCTTCATCCCGCAGCACCACGGCACCAGCGTGATGAGCTACTTCTACGGCAAGGCGCTGCGCGAGGCCGGTGGCGATTCGGAGGCTGTCAAGAAGGACCTCTTCCGCTACCCGGGGCCGAAGCCGCAGAGCCGGGAGGCGGCGATCCTGATGCTCTCTGACGGGGTCGAGGCATCGGTCCGGTCGCTGGATGACAAGGACGAGGCCAGCATCCGAGCCATGGTCGACCGCATCGTGGACGCGCGCGTCGAGGATGGGCAGCTCGATGACGCGGAGCTGACGCTCAAGAACATCACCCAGGTCAAGGATGCCTTCGTCCAGCAGCTGCTGGGCATGTACCACAGCCGGATCAAGTACCCCGACAACGTGGTGCCGCTCGAGCCCACGCGTCGCGAGCAGGCCTGAGGGCAGGAGGAGCAGGGTGCCATCGGTCGCTGACCTCGTCGAACCCAACCTGTTGGCGGCCATGGCCGATGCCCGCGCCCACAGCGTGGGCGTCGCATGGGCGGATCGCGGATCGGTCAGGCTGGACGAGCTCGGGCCGCTGCGGGTGAGGGCGGAGGTCGCCGGCGACGACGGGCCGCACCACGTGCGGCTGACCTCCACCCCGCAGGGCCTGCGCTGGTGGTGTGACTGCGACCCCGGTGGACCGATCTGCACCCACGTCGTCGCGACCGCCGTGGAGACCTGGCGTCGCTCACCGCCGGGGCAGGTGTGATTCGCGCCAAGCCTTGAGCCGACGCGGCCGGTCGCCTACGATGGTTCAACCATGGGCGCCTCCGTCACCTTCCACGATCGGATCGGTCACGAACGGCTCGAATCTGCGGTGGAGCCGCTGACGGCCGACCAGATGCGCGACCTGCTCGAGGCCGCGATCCGCGAGACGACGCGGGCCGCGATCGGTGACGGCGAGGTCGAGGTCGAGCTGACGCTCTGCACCGACCCGGAGATGACGCGCCTCAACTTCGAGTACATGCGCGAGCGGGGCCCGACCGACGTCCTGGCCTTTCCGCTGCACGAGTGGTCAGTCGATGGCAGCCACTCCCACCTGGCCGACGACGATGGGTTTCTGCCGCCGGGCGCGATGCAACTCGGCGACGTGCTGATCGACGTGGACCAGGCGGTCCGGCAGGCGGCGGAGGGCGGCTGGAGCGTGGCCGAGGAGCTGACGCTGCTGGCCATCCACGGCACCCTGCATCTGTTCGGTCACGACCACGCGGAGATCGACGAGGAGGAGGCGATGCGGGCCCAGGAGCGCAACGTGCTCCACGTCCTGCATCGGAAGCATCACGAGGTGAGCTGGCAGCCGGGATCCCTCTTCGACCGCGCCGGCCACGCGGTCACGACGGGGAGCTAGGGCGGGTCGCGGCTAGGCGCGTCGCTCGGTCGGCGCCAGGAGCCAGGCCGCCAGGAGCGCGGCGAAGGCGATCAGCGCTGCGGTGATCATCGGTCCATTCCTCCTTCCTGGACTGACTACGCCTGGTACGCGACTTCGCCGTGCTGCGCCAGGTCGAGCCCGGCCTCCTCGGCGTCGCCCGCGACCCGGATCCGAACCACGAGGTTGATTGCCAGCAGAATCGCGGCGGTCGCCGCCGCCGAGTAGAGCGCCACGACCACAACGGCCAAGACCTGGACTCCCACCTGGGTCACGTTGCCGGCCAGGAGGCCGTCCCGCCCGGCCGCGTTGACGGCCACGGTCGCAAAGACGCCGGTCGCCACCGCCCCGAACGCGCCACCCACGCCGTGGACCGCGAAGACGTCCAGCGCGTCGTCGACCCGGGAGCGCAGCCGCAGCAGCGATGCGCCGTAGCACACCACCCCGACCCCGAATCCGATCAGGATCGAGGCCGCCGGCGTCACGAAGCCCGCCGCCGGAGTGATCGCCACCAGCCCGGCGACCGCGCCGATCGCCGCGCCGAGCACCGAGGGCGAGCCACGGTGCAGCCAGCTGATGGTGACCCAGGTGAGGGCCGCCATCGCCGCGGCGGTGTTGGTGGTGACCAGCGCCACCGCTGCCACGCCGTTAGCTCCCAGCGCGCTGCCGGCGTTGAAGCCGAACCAGCCGAACCAGAGGAGGCCCGCCCCAAGGACGGTCATCGGCACGTCGTGTGGCTCAGTGCCAGACTCCACCAGCCCGATCCGGCGGCCGATCATCAGCGCCGCGACCAGGGCGGCCACGCCGCTGGCAAGGTGCACGACCGTGCCGCCCGCGAAGTCGAGCACGCCGAGCCCGGCCAGCCAGCCGTCCGGCGACCAGACCCAGTGAGCGATCGGCGCATAGACCAGGGTCGACCAGGCCACGCTGAACAGCACGAACGCCTTGAAGCGCTTGCGCTCGGCGAAGGCGCCGGTGATAAGGGCCGGGGTGATGATGGCGAACATCATCTGGAACGCCATGAAGGCGAGGTGCGGGATGCTGGTCGCGTAGGTCTCGGATGGCGCGCCCGTTACGCCCTCCAGGCCGAGCCAGTCGAAGCCGCCGACCAGGCCGAGGCCGGTGTCTGGCCCGAACGCCAGCGTGTAGCCCCACAGGACCCACGTGACGCTCACGAGGGCGAGGATGAAGAAGCTGTGCATGATCGTACTGAGCACGTTCTTGCGCCGTACCAGGCCCCCGTAGAAGAGGGCCAGGCCCGGCGTCATCAGCATCACCAGGGCGGTGGAGATGAGCACCCAGGCCGTGTCGCCGGTGTTGATCTCGGCCATCGATCGGTCGCGGTCCCTCCTGGCTCGGCTGCTTGTGCAAACAGCCTATGGACCGATGCGGCCGCTACGCCAGCGGATAGAGGGTCCCTATCACCTGTGATTCTTGTGCAGTCTGCACAATCAGGGTGCCGGCACACGGGCGACCAGCGGGAGAACGGCAGAGCCCACGACGGCGCCGTCAACGGCCACGTTCATGACCCAGCAGCCCGGCTCAGGGACCTCGATGCCGTCCACTCGCACGTAATGCAACAGCGAGGCATCCCCATCTGCCGGAGGCTCGCCGACCGTCGCCGCGATCTCTGGTCCTGCGCCAACCGGCTGTAACCACGCCTCGACGCTGGAGCCGGCGGGTGGTGCGGGTGCGACGCGGACCAGGAAGGACAGCTTGGGATCGTCGGCCCACCATGCGTCTCGCGTATCGACCAGCACGAACGCGCCGGGGCCGCCGAGCTCACGGTAGCCGGCGAACGAGCTGATCGGCGAGGTGGGACACCCGTCGGCCAGGGTCGGCGGCTGCCAGTTTTGGGCCACGCCGATGGCAACGTAGCTTCCCGAGTCGGGATCGAACACGCAGCCCAGCCGCCCGACCGGTCGCGGGAAGACGGGGCGATCGTGCGTGTAGCGGTACCCGATCCACTCCGCGTCGCCGCGCGTGACGATCACGTAGACGGATCGCCCCGGTGGCGCCACGCCGGTCGCCCTGATCTCCTCGACCGTGACCCAGCCGGCGAAGGAGATCGGCAGGCTGGCGGGCTCGATGTGGCAGTCCTCCAGGGTGAAGGGAGGCACCAGCCCGCGCCCCGGCCAGAACTGCGACCACGGGCTGTCGGACCCCAGGCTGCTGCCGGCTCGCCCGTCGCCCTCTCCGCGGGCCGCGCCGATGGCGCCGGCTGCCTGCGGCGCGACCTCGTCCGTCGGCGGTTGCTCGCCGACCGGTTGGTCGTTTGGCGCGGAGGCGAGCCTGATGAGCAGCAGCGCCAACGCGAAGGCTGCGACGGCGGCCCACGGTCGCCGGGACGATGGGGTATCGCTTGGCCGGGCCAGCGCAGCGCGGACCCGAGCCAGATCGACCGTTACCGGCAGCGCGGCCAGCTGGCTGGCTGCGGCCGCACGGCGGGCATCGTCGGCGGCCGGCTCCAACAGACGCCGCACCTGGGCAGGGGCGATCTCGAGCAACCCCGCGACCTCGTCTTCGTCGAGCCCGGCGGCGTACCGCAACGCGAAGGCGGCGCGCGCCGGCGGCGACAAGCCGGTCACCACCGCGCTCGCCCCGCCGTCCGTGGTCGGGTCGACGGTTCGCGACGCTCGATGACCGTGCAGCGCCTGCCGCGCCGTGGCGCCGAGAAGCGCCATCCGCAGGCGCTCGACGTCAGGAACGGCCTCCGGATCGCCAGCGCGCAGCCACGCGTCGGCGATGCCGCGCGCCACGGCGTCCGCCGCGCCCTCGTGATGCTGCAGCACCAGGTAGGCGATGCCGGTCAGCTCCCTGCCGAAGCGGGTGGTGATCGTGGCCAGCGCCGATGGCTGGCGGGATCGCGCCTCGGCCAGGAGCCGCGCATCCTCTCGTGGCTGGCCGCTGCGATGGTTCCGGGGTTCGATCGTCACGTGGCTCCGAGCGGGACAGGTCCGCTTCAGCCGGAGGATCCGACGACGCGTGAGGCGCGCAGCTCCGGCACGATTCCATCCTCGTCTGCGTCGAGGATAGCGCTGACGGCCAACGCCGCCGAGGCGGGCCCGGTGGAGATTCCCCAGGGACCGTGGCCGACGCACACGAACAGGCCCTCCACCCCGGGCCAGGGACCGACGAATGGGCGGCCGTCGACCGACTGCGGTCGCGTGCAGACTCGGCTGCGCAGGACTGCGGCGTGGCGCAGTCCGGGCACGAATCGAGCGCCACGGCTCAGCAGGAGTGGCGCGACCGCTTCTGGGTCAGGCGGCTCGGGCAGGAACGTTGAGCCAACGGTGCTGGTGCGCCCCACGCTGATCATGCTGAAGGTGCTTTCGAGATCGGGACCTGGGCCGCCCGTCTCGACCGGCCGGTTGATGGTGTGGACCACTCCCTCCTCGAGAATGTGCGTGGGGGCGGTGCTGACCTCGACCTGGACCGTCACACCGTGCGTTGGCCGGATGGGCTGCCAGGCGCTCGACGGATCGACGAGGTTTGGGCTCCACGGGCCGGCGGCCACGAGGACGGCATCGCCCTGGATTTCGGCGCCATCGGCGAGGGTCACGCCCGCCACCCGGCGTCGGTCGCGGCGGATCTCGGCGGCCGGAGTTCCAACGCGCAGCTCCGCGCCCAGCTCCCGGGCCCGCCGAGCCATTGCCGTCGTGGCGCCATCGGGCGGGATCGGGTAGCCGGTCTCGAGCCGAACGGCGGCGAGGTCGGCTGACAGCATCGGCTCAGCATCGGTGAGGGCGGCGCCGGTCAGGACACGCGGCTCCAGGTGCGGTGCCTCCCGCACCAGCTCGTCCACGCGGTCATGGGCTGCGGCGGGGTCATCGGTCAGAAGCAAGAGGCCGGCCGGGTCCGTTGGGAAGCTGAAGTCCGGGCTGGCGGCGGCGAGCTCGCGGTAGAGGGCGAGGGTCTGCAGATGCAGCGCGGCCAGGATCGGGTCGAAGGGGTACTGCACCGAGCCCGAGTTGCGGCCTGAGGCGCCGGCACCGATCTCGCGCTCCTCCAGCAAGAGGACCGATGCACCTCGCTCGGCGGCGAATGCAGCGGCCGAGCAGCCGATGATCCCGCCCCCGATGACGATCAGATCCGGCTTCACTGGGCGAGCGTACGACTCACGGAGGCATTGTCTACCATCGGCCGGGCATGAAGGTGATCTGCGGTCTGGGCAACCCGGGCGAGCGCTATCGGCTGACGCGGCACAACGTCGGCTTCCGCGTGGTCGATCTGCTCGCGGACAGATGGGGCCTCACCGGCCTGGGCAAGGTTCGCGAGGGCGCCGCGCGGCTGGAGGCCGACCTGCCCGAGGCGATCGGTCGCGTCCTGCTGGTCAAGCCGATGCGCTACATGAACCTGTCGGGCGGCGCGTTGAAGGCGGCCCTGCGCCAGACCGAGGTTGACCCAGCCGCAGAGCTGCTCGTCGTGGCCGACGATGTCGACCTGCCGCTGGGTCGCATCCGGCTGCGGCGCGAGGGGTCCGCCGGGGGACACAACGGGCTGCGGGACATCATCTCCACGCTGGGCACCAACGAGTTCGGCCGGCTGCGCGTCGGGATCGGGCGGCCGGGCAGCGCGCGGGCCACCGTGGATCATGTCCTGGCCACCTTCTCCCCGAAGGAGCGTGAGCTTGCCGCCGAGGCGATCGCGACCGCCGCCGACGCCGCGGAGCGCTGGCTGCGCGAAGGGATCGAGGCGGCGATGAACGAATACAACGGCCTCGATCTCGCGGCTCCCACGGCGTGACCGCCACCCGCGTCCGTCCCGCCGCGTCGCGCGGCGGCGCCGATCGGCGCCTCGCGGTGCTGACCGACACCCTGGTCCCATACCTGCCGCTCGCCGAGGGCGCCCTCCGCGTGCCCGCCAACGCGCGCGCCGCGCACCTCGCTGCTCGGCGCGAGGCCCTCCCGGCATCGACCCCGCTGGTCGCCGTGGTGCGGACGGAAGACGAGGCCCACCGCCTGGCGGACGACCTGGGCGCCTGGCTGACGAGCGGATCGGTCCGCGTCCTGCCGGAGCGTGCCGCGCTGCCGCTCGAGCGCGCCCTGCCGGAGCACGACGAGTCTGCCGAGCGGCTCGAGGTCCTCGCTCAGCTCGGAGGGCGGAGCCGCGGGCTGGTGCTGGTCGCGCCGCTCTTGGCGCTGGTCCAGCGAACGCTCTCGCCGGCCCAGCTGGCCGAGGGCAGCGTCTCGCTGGCGCTGGGAGAGCGGATCGCGCAGCGAGTGCTGCTCACCGCCCTTGTGTCGGGGGGTTACGACGCTGCGGTCGAGGTGAGCGGGGTGGGGGAGTTCGCGGCCCGCGGCGGGATCGTGGACGTCTGGCCCCCGGGCGCGGCGGAGCCGATTCGTGTCGAGCTGTTCGGCGATGAGGTTGAATCGATTCGCTCCTTCGACCCGATGACCCAGGGCAGCCGCAGGCGTCTGGAGCGCGCCACCCTGCTGCCGGCCAGCGAGTTCCTGCCGCCCGGAGGATGGGAGTCCCTGGCGGCCGCCGCTCCGCCGCTGAGGTCCGAGGCGCTGGAAGCCGACCTCGCGCGCCTCGAGCAGGGCGACGTGGCGGAGGCGGCCGAGACGTGGGCCGCGCTGCTCACCGCCACGCCGGCGGCGGACCACCTGCCTGCCGGCGCGCACCTGGCTCTGACGGATACAGACGAGCTGCGCGCCATCGCGCGGGAGCTCGACCTGCAGGCCGTCACGCGACGAGGCGGCCTGGTCGAAGCGGGCGAACTCCCGGCCGACTGGCCGCTCCCGTACGACGCGCTGTCGACGCTCGCGGCGCTGGAGGCCCGCGCCACGGAGTCACTCGAGGAGCAGGCGGCCACTGACGCCGGCTACGCGACGGCGCCCGCGCTCCCGGGCCGCGCCGAGCGGCTCGGCCCATGGCTGGCCGAGCTGGCGGCCGCGGGCAACCGCATCCTCGTCACCACCGACCAGGCCAGCCGCGTCGGGGAGCTGCTGGCGGAGTCCGGTCTGCAGGTAGCGGCCGGCGCCGAGCTGCGCGAGGCGCCCCTGGCGGGCGCCATCGGTCTCGTGCACGGCACGCTGTCCGCCGGATTCGCCCACGCGCCGTCGAGCCTGCTGGTGCTCAGCGATCGGGAGCTGTTCGGCGCCATCCGCGTGCGCCGCCTGACCGCTGCCAAGCGGGTGGTGACGCGCGACCTGATCGGCAAGCTGGCCTCAGGCGACCTGGTCGTCCACGTCGACCACGGCATCGCCCGCTACGTGGGCATGACGCAGCGCGAGTACGGCGGCGCCACCAAGGAGTACCTGCAGCTCGACTTTGCCGGCGACGACAAGATCTTCCTGCCGGCCGACATGATCGGGCGCATCACCCGCTACTCGGGCGGCCCCGCACCGGCGCTCAGCCGGCTCGGCGGCACCGACTGGGAGCGCACCAAGCGGCGCGTGCGTCGGGCCGTCGCCGAGCTGGCCGATGAGCTGCTCGACATCTACGCCGCCCGCGAGTCGGCGGCAGGCTTCGCCTTCAGCCCGGACACGGTCTGGCAGCGCGAACTGGAGGAGGCGTTCCCGTACACCGAGACGCCCGACCAGGCTCGCACCATCGAGGAGGTCAAGGCCGACATGTTCCGCCGCCGGCCGATGGACCGCCTCGTCTGCGGGGACGTGGGCTATGGCAAGACCGAGGTCGCGCTGCGCGCCGCCTTCAAGGCGGTGCAGGACGGTCGGCAGGTGGCGGTGCTGGTGCCGACCACCGTGCTGGCGCAGCAGCACCTGGGAACGTTCCAGCGCCGCCTGGCCCCCTTCCCGGTGCGGGTCGAGATGCTCAGCCGCTTCGTGACGAAGAAGCGCCAGCAGGAGATCGTGGCCGCCCTGGCCGAGGGCAGCGTCGACGTGCTGATCGGGACGCACCGGATCCTGAGCCGCGACATCGCCTTCGCCGACCTGGGGCTGCTGGTCGTCGACGAGGAGCAGCGCTTCGGCGTCTCGCACAAGGAGCGCATCAAGTCGATGCGCCGCGAGGTCGACGTGCTGACCCTCTCCGCCACGCCGATCCCGCGCACCCTGCACCTCTCCCTGGTAGGCATCCGCGACCTGTCGGTCATCGAGACGCCGCCGGAGGCTCGCCTCCCGATCCAGACCCGCATCGCCGAGGACGACGACGGGCTGGTGCGCGACGCGATCAACCGCGAGCTGGATCGCGGCGGACAGGTCTTCTACGTTCACAACCGGGTCGAGACGATCGAGGGGGCCGCCGAGCGGGCGCGGCGGCTGGTGCCGCGCGCCAAGGTGGCCATCGGTCATGGCCAGATGGCGGAGGGGATGCTCGAGCGGGTGATGCTCGACTTCGACGCCGGCCGCTTCGACGTGCTCGTGTGCACAACCATCATCGAGTCCGGGCTGGACATCCCCAACGTCAACACCATCGTCATCAACCGGGCTACCACCTTCGGGCTGGCGCAGCTCTACCAGCTGCGCGGGCGGGTTGGGCGGTCTGATCGCCGTGCGTATGCGTATCTGCTGCACCGGCGGGGCGCGCCGCTGTCCGCGGTCCAGCGCAAGCGGCTGCACGCGATCTTCAGCGCCTCCGACCTGGGTGCCGGCTACCAGATCGCGCTCTCCGACCTGGAGATCCGGGGGGCCGGCAACATCCTGGGTCCCGAGCAGCACGGCTTCATGGCGGCGGTCGGCTTCGAGCTGTACACCCGCCTGCTGGC
>DASWIE010000009.1:0-14687 GCA_036397815.1 Candidatus Limnocylindria bacterium | reverse complement strand
CGGAGTGGCTGGCGGATGCCGGCAAGCGCGACGAGGCGCTGGAGCAGCTCGCCGGGGCCCTGGGCCTTTCCCGCCCGCCCGAGCGGATCGAGTGCTACGACATGAGCAACATCCAGGGGACGAGCGCGGTCGGCAGCATGGTCGTCTTCGTCAACGGCCGCCCGGAGCCGCGCGAGTATCGCCGCTTCCGGATCCGCTCCGGCGAGACGCCCGATGACTTCCGGATGATGGCCGAGGTGCTGCGTCGGAGGTTCGGCCGCGCTTCGCGGCTGCGCGCCGAGACCGGCGCGCTCTCCCTCGCCGCGGTCGGTGCCGACGAGGCACCGGAGGGCGGCGACGAGGACCCGGGCGACGAGGCGGAGGCGGCCTCGTCCCCGCGCGCGGAGGGCTGGGCGCTGCCCGACCTCGTGATCGTGGACGGCGGCAAGGGCCAGCTCTCGGCTGCGGTCGGTGTCATGCGCGACCTCGAGCTGTCGGAGGTGCCGCTGGCCGGGCTGGCCAAGCGCTTCGAGGAGCTGTACGTGCCGGGCCGAGGCGATCCGATCGTGCTGCCGCGCAACAGCCAGGGGCTTTACCTGGTGCAGCGGATCCGGGACGAGGCGCATCGGTTCGCGATCACCTACCACCGCGCTGTCCGCGGCAAGCGGGCACTGTCCAGCGTCTTCGACGAGGTGCCGGGGATCGGCCCGGCGCGCAAGAAGGCACTCCTCAAGCGCTTCGGCAGCGTCCGCCGCATCCGGGAGGCATCGGTCGAGGAGGTGGCGGCCACGCCTGGCGTCGGCCAGGAGGTCGCGGACCGCCTGAAGAAGCACCTCGCGCGAGAGGGGATGCTCGCCTAGGCCTCAGCTCCGGAGTCCGTTGCGACTCGTGCCCATCGAACCTATAATCGCGCCGCCCGCCGCCACGAGCGGCGTGTTTCGTGTCCGCGGCATTCCGCGCCCGAGCGCCCACCGCGACACACCCTTCGCCCCATCGAGAGGACCGTTCGCCGAAGCATGAACTGGCGCCGCATCGCCCCGTGGGTGATCCTGGTCACCCTGCTGCTCGCGATCTTCATCGACCTGCCGCGCAAGACGCTGGGCATCGGCTGGCTGCCGTCGAACGTGCTCGGCCGGGAGCTGAAGACCGTCCTGGGACTCGACCTGCAGGGCGGCATCCGGGTCACGTTGGCGGTCGAGCCGCAGGCCGGCCAGACGGTGACCGATGAGGAGCTCGAGACGGCGCGCAACATCATCGAGCGTCGCGTCGGCGGGATCGGCGTGTCCGAGCCGCAGGTGCGGACCGAGATTCGCGGCTCGCAGCGCCAGATCGTGGTCGAGGTGCCCGGCCTCTCCGATCGCGAGCAGGTCCTGAGGCTGGTTGGCTCCACCGGCCAGCTGCAGTTCATCGACCCGCGCGGTCAGACCCTCACCGAGCAGCAGAACATCGCCGACCTGATCGCGAGTGGCGCGGTCGGCGTCCTGTTCGACGGCGGCTCGATCGACCCGCAGAGCGTGGCGCCGGACTCGCAGACCGGCGAGCTGGGGGTCGTCTTCGATCTGAGGAGCCCGGCCGACGAGACGTGGTGCACCTTCACCACCAACAACGTCGGGCGGCCGGGCCCAATCGCGCTGGACGGGATCGTGTACACCGTCCCGACCATCCGCGGCCCGATCTGCGGCGGGACCACCGTCATCACCGTCGGCACCGGCGCCGAGGCCGAGGTGGAGCGCACCGCGCTCTACAACACGTTGCGCTTCGGCGCCCTGCCCCTCGCGCTCTCGCAGCAGGGCGTGGACGAGGTGGCGCCGACCCTGGGTGCGAACTTCCTGGCCCAGGCCCTGGTGGCGGGTGCCATCGGTCTGGCGTTGGTCCTGATCTTCATGGTCTCGATCTATCGCCTGCCGGGAGTGCTGGCCGCGATGGCGCTGATCTTCTACACCCTGGTCACGTACGCGATCTTCCGCCTCATCGGGGTCACGCTGACGCTGGCCGGGGTGGCGGCCTTCATCCTGTCGATCGGCATGGCGGTCGACGCCAACATCCTCATCTTCGAGCGCATGAAGGAGGAGATTCGGGCGGGAAAGACGCTCGTCCCGGCGATCGAGGCCGGATTCAACCGCGCCTGGTCGAGCATCCTCGACTCGAACGTCAGCTCGATCCTGGTCGCGTCGTGGCTCTATTGGCAGGGCACGACCGTGGTGCGCGGCTTCGCGCTTGTGCTGATCATCGGCGTCGCGGTCTCCATGTTCAGCGCGGTCACCGTCACCCGCACGATGCTGCGCTACGTGGTCCGCACCGACTGGGGCCGCCGCATGTCGCTCTACCACGTGGAGCGCTGAGCGATGTTCGATATCGTCGGCAAGCGGAACTGGTATTTCGCGTTCAGCGCCCTGATCACGATTCCGGGGCTGATCTTCATCCTCATCGGCGGCCTGAAGCCGTCGGTCGACTTCACCGGCGGCACCGTGTGGAACGTGCGCTTCGCCGAGCGGCCTACCGCGGCAGAGGTGCAGGCGGCGCTGGTCGAGCTTGGCCATCCGGAGGCCGATGTGCGGACGCTGGAGGACGGCTTCCTCGAGATCCGGACCGAGCCGATCGGGCTCCTCCCTGCGCAGACCCCGATCCCGAGCGTCTCGCTCCTCCCATCGGCCACTGGCGTCCCGTTGCCAAGCGCCAGCTCTACGCCGACCCCAACGGCGCCTGGCAGCCCAAGCGGCAGCCCATCAGCTTCTCCATCGGCTTCTCCATCGGCTTCTCCATCGGCTTCGGCGACAGCCACGCCGACGCCATCGCCCTCAGCGTCGCCCAGCGCCAGCCCCGGCAGTCCGGTGCCGTCGCCGAGTCCGGTGGTGGTGCCGCCTCCGCAGGGCACCGAGTTCAGGGAGCTGCAGACCGAGCTCGAATCACGGTTCGGAGCGGCCGAGACACCCAGCGTGACGACCGTCGGCCCGCTGATCGGCTCGGAGCTGATCCGATCGTCGATCATCCTGATCGCCGTCGGCGAGCTGTTCATCCTCGGCTACCTGTGGCTTCGTTTCGGGTTCCGCTTCGGCACGGCGGCGATAGTGGCGCTGCTGCACGACGTGATTGTGGTGGTCGGCATCTTCGCGATGCTCGGCTTCTTCTTCGGCACCGAGTTCGATGCCCTGTTCGTCACCGCGCTGCTGACCGTGATCGGCTTCAGCGTGCACGACACGATCGTCGTCTTCGACCGTATCCGCGAGAACCGGATCCGGCACGCCGGGGAGCCGTTCGGCGCGATCGTGAACCACTCGATCCTGCAGACCCTCGGACGCTCGATCAGCACCAGCCTGACCGTGGTGGTGACCCTCGCCGCGCTGCTGCTGCTGGGGCCTGTCACGATCCGCACCTTCACCCTGGCGCTGCTGATCGGCATCGTGAGCGGGACCTACTCCTCGATCTTCAATGCCAGCCAGCTGCTGGTGGCCTGGTACGAGTGGGACGGCAAGCGCAAGGCCCGTCTCGGCGCGCAAAAGGTCGTCCGACCGCTGAGCCGCTGAGCAGCCGAGCCGCCGGACGGCTGAGCAGCTGAGCCGCCCGGCGGCTGAGCTCGCTGAGCTGGGCGGCTTTCGCTGGACCGATAACGCCGCGGTAAGCCGCGGGTAATCCCGCACGGCTACCATGATGAGGTGATCGCTCCGCGCCTGGAGTGGCTCCTGCCGGAGCCGCTGCTCGACCCGCCGGCCTTCGCCGGCTTCGGGCGGCCGGTGGCAACCCTCCTGGCGCGACGTGGATTCGGCGACGAGGCGGCGCTGCACGCCTTCCTGGAGGCCGGTGAGTCGTCGCTTCACGACGTGAGCCTGATGGCCGATGCCGACGTCGCGCTGGCGCGCATCGAGCGCGCCCTTGACGCCGGCGAGCGGATCGCCATCTGGGGCGACTACGACGCGGATGGCATGACCGCCGTGGCGGTCTGGGCGATCGCGCTGCGCGCGGTCGGGGCGGAGGCGGCGCGCCACGTCCCGTCACGCCTGGCCGACGGCTATGGGCTGTCGCGTTCCGGCCTCGAGCAGCTGGCCGCCGCCGGCGTGGGGCTGGTGATCACCTGTGACTGCGGGATCGTCAGCGTCGAGGAGGTCGAGGTCGCGCGGCAGCTGGGGATGGACGTCATCGTCACCGATCACCACCTCCCCTCCGGCGCGTTGCCGCGCGCCCTGGCGGTGGTCGATCCGCAGCGTCCGGACTGCGAATATCCAGACCCGGATCTGACGGGCGCCGGCATCGCGTACAAGATGGCGGCGGCCCTCGTCGCGGGTCGCGGGGCTGTCGTGGCGGACCTGGCCGGCATCGCGGCGATCGGCACGATTGCCGACATGGCGCCCATGACCGGTGAGAGCCGGGCAATCGTCCGGCTGGGGCTGGACGAGCTGGCGCGCAGCCAACGGGCCGGGCTGCGAGCGCTGCTCGCGCGCGCCGCGGAACAACCGCAGCGGCCGACCGCGCGCGATCTGGCGTTCGGCGTCGCGCCCCGGATCAACGCCGCGGGTCGCATCGACGATGCCGAGCTGGCGATCTCGTTGCTCCTCGAGGAGGACCCGGTCGCGGCCGAGCGAATCGTCGACGAGCTGGAGGAGGTGCATCGCCGGCGCCGCGACCTCACGGTGGCCGCGGTCGAGGTGGCGAATCGGCTGGCGGCGGGCAATCCGGGCAGTGGGCCGATCGCCATCCGCGATGACGAGTGGGCACCCGGCATCGTCGGGCTGGTGGCCGGGCGCCTGGCGGATTCGCTGGCGCGGCCGGTCGCGGTGGCGGCGCGGGTGGGGGAGGAGCTGCGCGGATCGGTGCGGGGCCCCCGCGACTTCCACGTGGCGGCGGCCCTGGAAGCCTGCGCCGCCCTCCTCAGCAAGCGCGGCGGGCACGCCGGCGCCGGCGGGTTCAGCCTGCCGGCATCAGGCTGGAACGCCTTCGCGGCCGCGTGGACGCAGCTGCCGCGCCCCTATCCTCCCGATCCGAATCGCAACCCGGAGCGCGCCGGGCTGCTGGCGGTCGATCTCGTCCTGCCCGCGGCGCACCTGGGCTGGACCCTGGCCGACGAGATCGATCGGCTCGCCCCGTTCGGGCCGGGTCACGTCGAGCCGATCCTGGCGGTAACCGGGCTGCAGGTCGTGGAGGCGCGCCGGGTTGGTGGCGCCGGCGAGCACCTCATGATCCGGCTGCGCCGCGGGGCCGAGACGTTCGACGCGATCGCATTCGGGACGCCGCTCGACCGGCCCACGCCGGAGCCGGAGACGTGGCTCGACCTGGTCGGGACGCTGGAGCGCGACGAGTTCCAGGGAGAGCCGCGGTTGCGCCTCCGTACGCTGGACTACGCCGATGCCGCCAGCAGCCCGCTGGCCGCACGCCGCCTCGCCACGCCACCGACGGTGGCGATCGCGGTCGATCCTGTGGCGGTGGGTTGAGCACCCCCGCCTCGCCGGTCGTGCGGCTGCGCGCCGGGCTGGAACGCCTGGGCGCTCCCCTCTGCCTGGGTATCGACCCGAATATCGATGCGCTGCCCGATGGCCTGTCGCGCGACGTCCACGGCGTCGAGCAATTCGCGCGTGGCATCCTGGAGGCCGCCGCCGACGCAGCGGTCGCGGTGAAGGTAAACGTGGCCTTCTTCGAGGCGTTCGGCTCCGCCGGGTGGTCCGTCCTGGAGCGGCTTCGGTCCGACGTCCCGTCCGACCACGTGCTGATCCTCGACGCAAAGCGCGGCGACATCGGAGCGACCGCCGAGCGGCAGGCCGCCTCGCTGCTCGGTGAGCTGGGCGCGGACGGGGTCACGCTCTCTCCCTATCTCGGGGAGGACGCGATCGAGCCGTTCCTCGCGTATCCGGACCGCCTCGTCTACGTGCTGGCGCGGACGAGCAACCCGAGCGCCGGCACGTTCCAGGAGCTGCGGATCGAGGGGACGGGGCAGCGGCTGCACGAACGGGTCGGGGAATGGGTGGCCGACCGCTGGCCCGAGCCTCGGGTGGGGCTGGTGGTTGGCGCCACGGCTGCCGAGGACCTCGTTTCGCTGCGCCGCCTGCTGCCCGGGCCTGCCTTCCTGGTCCCCGGCGTCGGCGCGCAGGGCGGTGACGTGGAGGCCGCGGTCCGCAGCTGCCATGGGCAGCTGGCACCAGGCCTCGTGAACGTGACGCGCGGCATCGCGGCCGCGTCGACGGGCGCTGACTGGCGGCAGGCGGCGGCCGCGGCGGCCCATCGCTGGCGTGGGATCATGGCCGAAGCTGGTGCTACACTGGCTTCCTAGCCCCCAATTCGACGCTGCAAGGCGTCAGAACGAGGACCTCGTCCGTTATGGGACCCATCGGCTGGCCTGAACTCGTCATCCTGCTCGTGGTCGTCCTTATCGTCTTCGGACCCGGCAAGCTTCCCGACATCGGCAACGCCATCGGTCGTGGCGTACGTGAGTTCCGCAAGGCCTCGAACGACCTCGAGGACTCTATCCGGGGAGAGACCAAGAAGCCGGCCGCGCCGAGCGACACCGCCGAGCAGAAGTAGCGGCGCCCCGGCCGGAGCGCCACCCGCACCGGGTCGACGGCCTTCCCGGCGCGTGCATCGGATTGCGTTGATGCCGTCCAAACGCTGAACGGGTGACCGGTCATGACCGATGACGAGGCGACGATGAGCCTCATCGAGCACCTCGAGGAGCTGCGGCGCCGTCTCATCATCGTCGTCGTCACGATCCTGCTGGCGGCAATCGGCGGCTTCGTCTTCTCGCGTGACGTTCTGGACCTGCTGCGGGCCCCGCTGCCGGACCAGTATCAGACCCTCTTCTTCACCGGTCCCGCCGACGTGTTCGCGGCGCAGCTGAAGATCGCCGGCTTCCTGGGCATCGGCGTGGCCATGCCCGTCCTCCTCTTCCACCTCTGGCGCTTCGTGACCCCTGGCCTGACCCGCAGGGAGCGACGGTTCGTCTGGCCGGTGATCCTGGCGGCGGTCCTCCTCTTTGCACTGGGCGTGACGATCGGGTACATCGTCATCCCGTACGCACTCGCCTTCCTGCTGAGCTTCGCCGGAGACGGGATCGAGCCGATCCTGACCATCGACGGCTACATCGGTTTCGTGACCACCATGATGCTCGGCTTCGGACTGGTGCTCGAATTCCCGATCGTGCTGATCGGGCTGGCGCGGGTGGGGGTCCTGAGCCACCGTCGCCTGGCGGCGCAGCGGCGCTGGGCGGTGCTGGCGATCGTCCTCTTCGCCATCCTGCTGACGCCCGGTGGCGACCCCATCTCGCCGCTCATCCTCTCGGGCGTGATGTTCCTCCTGTTCGAAGGCTCGCTGCTCGTCATCCGCCTGATCAAGCGCTAGACCGATGCCTCCGCTGGCCCCTCCACGCGTCCTCCTGCTCACCGATCCGGCCATGGCCGCCCACGTGGCACCCGGCCACGACGAGCGACCCGAACGGCTTGAGGCTGCCTCCCTTGGTGTAGCGGATGGAGCCGCGGCTGGCGGAGCGGAGCTCGACCGGCCTCGGGTGGAGCCCGCCGATGACCTGGCGCTGCGCCTCGTCCATCCGGCCTGGTACCTGGAATCACTGGATGCTGCCGCGGCGCGGGGCGGAGGCTGGCTCGACGCCGACACCTACCTGGGGCCGCAGAGCATGGTCGCCGCCCGACTGGCGGCCGGTGCCACGCTGCAGGGCGCGCTGGCAGTGGCGCGCGGCGAGGCGAGCGTCGCCTTCGCGGTGGTGCGGCCGCCCGGGCACCATGCCGCCGCGGAACGGGCCGCCGGCTTCTGCCTGATCAACAACGTGGCGGTGGCCGTCGCCGCGCTGCGCGAGGTCGGGCTCGCGCAACGGGTGGCGGTGATCGACTGGGACGTGCACCACGGCGACGGGACGCAGGCGCTCTCCGACGCCGATGCCGAGCTGTGCTATGCCTCCACCCACCAGTCGCCGCTCTACCCGGGGACCGGCGACGCCTCGGAGCGGGGGATCGGCGCGGCGGCAGGAACGAAGCACAACGTGCCGCTCCCGCCGGGGAGTGATGACACGGCCTTCACCGCGGCCTGGCTGGAGCGGCTGCTGCCCACGGTCGAAGCATTTCGGCCGGAGGCGATCCTGGTCTCCGCTGGCTACGACGCGCACCGCGACGACCCGCTCGCCAACCTGGAGGTGACGGAGGCCGGCTACGCAGCCGTCGCGGAAGCCCTCGGCCGGCTGACCGCACGGCTGGGCCTCCCCGGCGTGACGCTGGCGCTGGAGGGCGGCTACGACCTGGCGGCGCTGCGCGCCAGCGTGGCCGCGACCGTGACGGGATTGGCCGCCGGACTGCGCGAATGAGCTGTCGGGCTATACTCGGGCGGACCCGCGACCAGGATCGAAGGATGGCACGAGCTGGACAGGCCGCCGCGACCGCGGGCGACGCGACGCGTCGCGCGTCGGTTCCGCGAGCGCCGGCCCAGAAGCGCTCGACCGGCCACGTGGTCGTCATCAGCGGCCTCTCCGGCGCCGGCAAGAGCCAGGCTTCGAAGCTCTTCGAGGACCTGGGCTACTACTGCGTCGACAACCTCCCGCCGGAGCTGCTCGACTCGTTCCTCGCCCTGCGCGACGCGGACCCCGCCCGCTATGACCGGATCGCGCTCGTGCTCGACATCCGGGCCGGTGACCCCGCCCCGGCGATCGAGCAGGCGCGGTTGGCGCTCTCCTCGCGTGGCATCGACATGCAGGTCCTCTACCTGGAGGCCACCGACGCCAACCTGGTCAGCCGCTTCAGCGAGACACGGCACCGCCACCCGCTCCAGACACGAAGCGGGGTGCAGGCCGGCATCGCAGAAGAGCGACGGCGCCTGGCGCGCACCCGCGAGCTGGCCGACCACGTGCTCGACACCAGCGGCCTCTCGATCGGTCAGCTGAAGGAGCGCCTCTTCGCCTACATCCCCCGCGAGGGAGCCGCCGGAGAGCTCCTGGTCGACATCATCACCTTCGGCTTCAAGTACGGCATCCCCCTGGAGGCCGACCTCGTCTTCGACGTTCGCTTCCTGACCAACCCCTTCTGGGTGCCAGACCTCAAGCCACTCTCCGGCCTGCAGCCGCCGGTGCGCGAATACGTCCTCGGGCAGCCGGCGGCCGGTCGCTTCCTGGACCTGGTCGTGGAGCTCCTCCGGCTCACCGCGCCCGCCTACCGCGCCGAGGGCAGGGAACGCCTGACGGTGGCCCTGGGCTGCACCGGTGGCTACCACCGCTCGATCGCGCTGGCCGAGGAGCTTGCCGAGCGGCTGACGGGGATCGGCGAGACATCCGTGGCGGTCTTCCACCGGGAGCTGGAGCGATGAAGCCACCGCGCCTGCCACGCTGGCTCTACCCGGGCATGCACCTCAAGCGCTGGCTCCTGCTCCTCTTCCTGGGGATCACGGTGCTTGGCCTGGGAGCGGCCATCTTCCTGGTCGACTTCTACCGCAGCCTGCCCGATGACTCCTTCATCGTGGTCCTCACCGGCGCCGGCCTCGACCGGCCGGTGCGGGCGGCACTGGTGGCGCTGGCCGGCGTGCTCGTCACCGGGATCGGTGTCTGGGGACTGATGCGCAGCATCGTCTCGCCCTTCGTGGCGCGTGGCGACTCGGTGATGGAGGTGCTCTACACCAAGCGCTACCTGGCCCGAGGCCCGCGCATCGTGGCGATCGGCGGCGGTACCGGGCTGTCGACCCTGCTGCGCGGCCTGAAGGGCTACTCCGCCAACATCACGGCCATCGTGGCGGTCGCCGACGATGGGGGAAGCAGCGGACGGCTGCGGCAGCAGCTGGGGATCGTCCCGCCCGGCGACATCCGAAACTGCATCGCCGCGCTGGCGGACGCCGAGCCGCTGATGACGCAGCTCATGCAATACCGCTTCCCGCCCGGCTCGGGCCTGGACGACCACGCCTTCGGCAACCTCTTCATCGCGGCCATGACCGCCGTCACCGGCGACTTCGAGGAGGCGGTCCGCGAGTCGAACCGCGTCCTCGCCGTTCGCGGACAGGTGCTGCCCGCAACCAGCGTGCCGCTGAACCTGGGCGCGGTCCTGGTGTCCGGCCGGCGCCTCACCGGGCAGGTCGCCATCAGCCACGCCGAGGAGCCGATCGACCACGTCACCATCGAGCCGTCCGACGTGCGAGCCAGCTCAGAAGCTTTAGAGCGAATCCTGGAGGCCGACCTGGTGGTGATGGGCCCCGGCAGCCTCTTCTCGAGCGTCCTGCCGAACCTGTTGATCAGCGACATCCGGGATGCGATCGCGGCGGCCAACGGCCTGCGGGTCTACGTCTGCAACGTGGCCACCCAGCCCGGCGAGACCGGATCTTTCACGGCAGCCGAGCACCTCGAGGCGCTCTTCGCCCACGTCGGCGACGGGCTGGTCGACTTCGCGCTCGTGAACGGCAACCAGGGCGCACGCCGGCCGGAGGGCTGGCTCGGGCAGCCGGTGCGCGTGGATGAGCGGAAGCTGGAGGAGCTGGGCGTCACCATCATCGAGGAGGACCTGGTCGACGAGAGCAACGCCCACCACCACGATTCGGCGAAGCTGGCCGCGGCCCTGATGCGGCTGCAGCAGGAGGAGCGGGTCGAACGCGTCCGCCAGCGCCGGATCCGCCGCCCGACCGCCTCGGCCGTCTGACAGCGCCGTGTTGGTCGCCAATGAGCTGAAGGGGGAGCTCGCTCGCATCCAGCCGGCGCGCGCCTGCTGCCGCCGGGCGGAGCTCGCCGGCCTCCTCTTCTCGCGGCGTGATGCGGGCGGGGTGAGCACGCTCGACCACGCCACGGCTCGGACCGCCGTTCAGCTGGCCACCTCGCTCGGGATGCCAGCCGCCGGCCCACGCTCGGGGGCCTCGGCGCGCTCGGTCGCCTCGGCGCGGGCCGCGAGCAGGGCGAAGGCGTCTCCACCGGGGCGTCACCACCTCCAGGTCAAGCTCGACCGGGATCTGGCGGACGCCTGGGCGTGGCAATCGGCGCCATCCTGCGACCGCCGAGCATTCCTGCGTGGCACGCTGCTTGGCGCGTCGATCTCGGTGGGCGCCGGCGCTCCGCACGTCGAGTTCGTGCTCGGCGACGTGCGGCGCGCGCGAGAGCTGCGCTCCTACCTGCGTGACTCGGAGGTGCGCGCCGGGATCCTGCCGCGGCGTGGGCGGAATGTCGTCTACATCAAAGGCCAGGAGGAGGTCGCGACGCTGCTGCGCCTGGTGGGTGCCAACCGCGCGCTGCTCGACTTCGAGACCGGGCGCGTGGCGCGCGACGTGCGGAATCGGCTGAATCGCCTCCTCAACGCGGAAGAGGCGAACCTCGGTCGCACCGTGCGCGCCGCCGATCGGCAGCTGCAGGCGATCCGCCACCTGGAGGCGACCGGCGAACTGGAGCGGCTCCCGACCGGGGTGCGCGAGGCGGCGGCGCAACGTCGTCGCCAGCCAGATGCGGACCTCGACGCGCTCGCCTCGGAGCTGGGCGTCAGCCGCTCGGCGGTCAACCACCGCCTGCGCCGTCTGGTGGCGATCGCCGCCGCGTCGCGCGGCGATCCGGCCACGAGCTGATGGACGCCTCGCGCGCACCGCTCGTCGCCGGCAACTGGAAGATGAACCCGACGTCACGCCAGGAGGCCGTCGAGCTGGGCGTGACGGTCCGCGACGCGACCACCGACCTGCCGGTGCGCACCGTCGTCTGCCCGCCATTCATCTTCCTCGAGGCGGTCGCCACGGCCGTCGGGGGCGGCTCGACGGTGGCGGGCGGAATCGGGGTCGGCGCCCAGACCATGCACGCGGGGGACTCGGGCGCGTACACCGGCGAGGTGTCGGCGCCCATGCTGGCCGGGCTCGCGCAGTACGTGATCCTCGGCCACTCGGAACGCCGCCGCTACGACAACGAGACCGATGCCGCCGTGGCGGAAAAGGTCGCCGCTGCGGTCGCCCACGAGCTGGTCCCGATCGCCGCCATCGGGGAGCGCGCCGAGGAGCGCCGCGCCGGCGAGACCGAGGCGGTCATCGAGCGCCAGCTGCGCGCCGCCATCTCGCGCCTCGAGCGGCTTGCCGGCAGCGGCCTGGTGATCGCCTACGAGCCGGTCTGGGCGATCGGCACCGGCGACGCGGCCTCCGGCAGCGACGCACAGGCGGCCGCCGCCCAGATCCGCGCGCTCCTGCACGAGGCGGATCCGGATGGGGCGCACGAGGTGCCGATCCTGTACGGCGGCAGCTGCACGCCGGAGAACGCCCCCGAGTTCTTTGCACAGCCTGACGTCGACGGGGCCTTGGTCGGCGGCGCCTCGCTCGATCCGGCCGCCTTCGCGGCGATCGTGATGGCCGCTGCGGAGCGCAGCGGGTGACCGATGCCGGGCAGCGACCGCGCCCGGTGGTGCTGTGCGTGCTCGACGGGTTCGGCCTGAACGACGACCCACGCCGCAATGCGCTGCTGGCGGCGCGCATGCCGACCTGGCGACGGCTCACCGCGGAGTGGCCGACCTGCCGTCTCGAGGCGTCGGGCGAGGCGGTCGGCCTGCCGGCCGGCCAGATGGGCAACTCGGAGGTCGGACACCTGAACCTGGGGGCCGGCTTCCCGGTTGTCCAGGACCTGCCGCGCATCACGCGCGCCATAGAGGACGGCAGCTTCTTCGACAATCCCGTCCTGCGCGCCGCCGCCGGCCACGCGCTGAGCCGCGGGACTCGCCTGCACCTGCTGGGCCTCATCGGTCCAGGGGGCGTGCATGCCGTCGACGGTCACATCGAGGCCATGATCGAGCTCGCGGCACAGGCCGGCCTGGCGCCGGATCGGGTGCTGCTCCATGCCTTCACCGACGGCCGGGACACGCCGCCGCGCTCGGCGGCCGAGTACCTGCCCGCGCTGCTGGCGAGGTTCAAGGACCGCGCCTCGGTGCCCACCGTCAGCGGCCGCTTCTACGCCATGGATCGCGACCGCCGCTGGGAGCGCACGCAGCTCGCCTGGGAGGCGCTGGTCCACGGCGCCGGCGAGCACGCGCCCGACGCGACCAGCGCCATCGCCGCCGCCCACGCCCGCGGCGAGGGCGACGAGTTCATTCGGCCGACGGTCATCGGTTCCTACGCCGGCATCCACGACGGCGACGCCGTGGTGCACCTCAACTTCCGGGCCGATCGCGCGCGGCAGCTGACCCAGGCCCTGGCGCTCGACACGTTCGATGCCTTCGACCGTGGGCGGCGGCCCACCGACCTGCACCTTGCCACCCTGACCGAGTACCAGGCGCACGACGAGCTGCCGGTGGCGGTCGCCTTCCCGCCGCTCGAGATCGACGCGCTGCCGGCCTACCTGTCGCGCCTCGGACTCCGCCAGCTCCACGTGGCCGAGACGGAGAAGTACGCCCACGTCACCTACTTCTTCAATGGCGGGGTGGAGGATCCGCTGCCCGGCGAGGACCGGATCCTGGTGCCATCGCGCCGCGACGTGCCGACCTACGACCTCGCCCCGGAGATGAGCGCCGCCGAGATCACCGAGCGGCTGGTGGAGGCCATCGGTTCTGACCGCTACGACTTCATCATCGTCAACTACGCCAACCCGGACATGGTCGCCCACACCGGCGTCTGGGAGGCGGCAGTGCATGCGGCGGAGGTCGTAGACGGCTGCCTGGCGCGTGTCGAGGCAGCCAGCCTGGCGGCGGGAGGCGCACTCATCATCACCGCCGACCACGGCAACATCGAGGAGATGCGCGACGCTGCCGGCAACCCGCAGACCGCCCACACCACCTCGCCCGTCCCGCTGGTGCTGGTGGCCGAGAGCTGGCGCGGCGCACGCCCGCGCGACGGGATCCTGGCCGACGTGGCACCAACCATCTGCCAGCTGATGGGACTCAGCCCGCCGCCGAGCATGACCGGCCGATCGCTGCTGGCCTGAACCTCTGCTAAACTGCGCCCGCCTATGACCCCCCTCGTCGTCGCCCAGATGATCCTGGCCGTGGCGCTCATCTCCGCCATCCTGCTGCAGCAGCGCGGGACCGGCCTGGGTGGCGCGTTCGGCGGCGAAGTGACCGCCTACCGCAGCCGGCGCGGGATCGAGCGCACGCTCTTCCGACTGACGATCGTGCTGGCGGTGCTGTTCGTCATCTTCAGCCTCCTCAACCTGCTGCCGACCGCCTGACGAATCGGCCTGGCGGCTCGGTTGGCCGGCCCAGGGGCCCGTGCTATCATCGGTCCCGCCTCGCCGGACTCCCTCGACCGGCGATCGTGCCGAGGTGGCGGAATAGGCAGACGCGCTAGGTTCAGGACCTAGTGACCATTACGGTCGTGTGGGTTCAAGTCCCTCCCTCGGTACCAACGTCCTCGATGCCCAGGTGGCGGAATTGGTATACGCGTACGTTTGAGGGGCGTATGAGGCAACTCATCCGGGTTCAAGTCCCGGCCTGGGCACCACCTTCCGCGTGAAAGACCGATGACGCCGCCTGCGGGCGGCGTTCCTGTAGGCTTCGCGACGGGCGGTTAGCTCAGCTGGTCAGAGCGTCTCGTTTACACCGAGAAGGTCGGGGGTTCGAGCCCCTCACCGCCCACTCGCCGCCTTGCCGCGGAGGACCGTGGGAAATCGCGCCGTGCAGTTAGGGGTGAGCAAGCGACCTCAGGGCGAGACCGGCTCAACTGGAGGGCAAGCCCTCCAACCAGGTTGTGTTTGATGCGATCAACGATCCGTCACAGATCGTGTGGTACATAGAGAGCGCCCAGTACGCCAGCGAGGTGTGGAACGGCGGGAAGGACCAATCAGGGGGCTTGTTCACGACGCGCCT
>DASWIE010000008.1:0-6595 GCA_036397815.1 Candidatus Limnocylindria bacterium | reverse complement strand
CGGCAGACGTCGCAGTGCTCGACGGGCTCTGGATAGCTGCTCGGCGGGTAGGCCGGCGGAGCCTCGCTCAGCACGACCTCCTCGAACCGGCGCTTGGCGGCGCGGTAGTAGGCCATGTAGTCGTCGACGCGCAGCTCCGCTGTCGGGCGGGCACCGCCGCCGAGGACGACCTTCATCAGCGTCGGCTCCACGCCCTGGATGCGCGTCAGCTGCTCGACGTACGAGCAGATCTGGAGCACGGCGCCAGCCTTCACGTGGCGCGCCAGCTTGGTGTCCGCCACCTCGTAGTGCCATGGCCCCCATGCCGATGGACGCGCCGGGTCGTCGACGCGCAGCAGGAAATCGGCGTAGCCGAGCCAGCGCCCGTCGAAGAACGTCGCCTGGTAGACGACATCGGCGCCAGAGCGCATGGCCTCGATGGTCTCGGACGCCTGCCGTGAGATCCGCTCCCCGTGGGTCTCGTCGTCGTTGCGCTCGACCCGGACCACTCGCCGACCCGCGGCCTCCAGGTCGTCCAGGTAGCGCTCCTCGTGCTGCACACCCCGACGCCGAATGACGTCCAGCTCGCAGTCCACGCGATCCGGCCGATCCACGATCCCGGCCAGCGCCGCGCGCTCGAGCGCCGTCAGGTGCTCGCACGCGAGGTAGCCGACGAGGTCGGTGGCCGAGAAGACGGGCTTACCGTCGATGAGCTGCAGTGGACTCCCTCCTGGGCCATACGGTAGCGGTCGCACGCGACAGCTCGCGTGTCACGCGCGCCACTCGCGCCACCCCTTGCCTGCGGGGTGGATAGTTGACGGCGTACGGCATGCTCGACCGGCAGCAACGCATGGGTGAGGAGAGGCAGATGGAAACACGAAGGCGCGGGCCTGCCTGGCCCGCGGTGAGCATGGGTCTGGTGCTGGCACTCGCGGCGTGCGCGCCGGGGGGCGGCGGGGCCGATTCCTACCCATCGGAGGATCTCTCGGTCATGGCCCCGGCCGATCCCGGTGGCGGCTGGGACAGCACCGCACGGGCGATGCAGCCGGTCCTCGAGGAGGTCGGCGGCGTAGGTGCCGAGGTCTACAACGTCGGCGGGGCGGGCGGCACCATCGGCCTGGCGGAGTTCGTCGAGAACCAGGCGGGCAACCCGCACCAGCTCATGGTCATGGGCCTGGTGATGGTGGGCGCCATCCGCACGAACAACTCGGCGGTGACGCTGGACCAGGTCACGCCGATCGCGAGCCTCACCTCCGAGCAGGAGGGGATCGTGGTCCGCGCCGACTCCGAGTACCAGACCCTCGAGCAGCTGGTGGAGGCCTGGACGGCGAATCCACAGTCGATCTCGTGGGGCGGCGGCTCCGCCGGTGGGACCGATCACATCCTGGTCGGGCTCATGGCACAGGCGGCCGGAATCGATCCCTCGGGCGTCAACTACGTCGCGCACGCGGGTGGAGGCGAGGCCATCTCGGCCATCCTGTCCGGCGCGGTCACCGCGGGTGTCTCGGGCGTGAGCGAGTTCACCGACCAGGTGGCCGCGGGAGAGATGCGCTGGCTGGCCGTATCCGGCGAGAGCGCGCCGGAGGGGGTCGACTCGCCGACCATCGCCGACTCGGGCCTGGACGTCGTCCTGGAGAACTGGCGTGGGGTCGTGGCTCCGCCCGACCTGAGCGACGACGAGCGGCAGGCCGTCGTGCAGCTCATCACGGAGCTCCACGACTCGGAGGCCTGGCAGCAGGCCCTGGAGGACAACGGCTGGGGCGACTTCTTCCAGGCCGGCGACGAGTTCGACGCGTTCCTGGAGGAGGAGAAGACGCGGGTCGAGGCCGTCCTCCGGGAGATCGGCCTCATCGACTAGGGGACGAGTCGTGAGCGAGCGCGGGTCGGGCGAGGTCGCGGGTCGGGGGCCGCGAAGCCTGCTCGGTCCGCGCCTCGCGGCCATCTTCGTTGTCGCGCTGGCGGCGCTCCTGCTCCAGCAGGCGCTCCAGATCGGGTCCACGCTCGGGTACAGCCCCGTCGGGCCGACGACCATCCCGCTCGTCGTCGCCACGGTGCTCCTGGTGCTCGGCGTCCTCCTCGCCGCCAGGTGCACCCTGGCCGCGGCGATCGATGCCGACCTCGCGGAGCGCTCGGCCGAAGAAGAGGTCGCAACCCACTGGCCGACCGTCCTGATCACGCTCGGCATCCTCGCCGTCTATGCGCTGGCGCTGAACGGCTTCCGGCTGGGCCCCCTGGTCGTCCCCGGGCTCGGCTACGTGGTGGCCACCGCGCTGTTCCTGCCCGCCACGGCCCGCGTGCTCGGCAGCCGGCACCTCCTGCGTGACGTGATCGTCGGCGTCGGTGTGGCCGTCGTGGTGTACCTCTCATTCACCCGGTTCCTGGGCGTTCGGCTGCCGCCGGGCGTCCTGGAGCTCATCGGCCTGTAGGGCTCCGTCGCGCGTGGACGTCCTGGGCGACCTCGCCGGCGGCTTCGGGACGGCGCTCAGCCTCGAGAACCTGCTCTTCGCGATGATCGGAGTCACGCTCGGAACGCTGGTCGGGGTCCTGCCCGGCATTGGTCCGGCGCTCACCGTGGCGCTCCTGCTGCCGCTCACGTACAACTTTGACCCGACCGGCGCTTTCATCATGTTCGCCGGCATCTACTACGGCGGCATGTACGGCGGCTCGACGACGTCGATCCTGCTCAACACGCCGGGCGAATCGGCCTCGGTGGTCACCACCATCGAGGGCTTCCAGATGGCGAAGCAGGGCCGAGGCGGTGCCGCGCTCGCGACTGCCGCCATCGGCTCGTTCGTGGCCGGCACCATCTCGACGCTGGCCATCACCTTCCTCGCCCCGCCGATCGCGTTTGTCGCGCGCTCGTTCCAGCCGGCCGACTACTTCGCGCTCATGGTCCTCGCCTTCGTGAGCGTGACCGCGCTCATCGGCCGCTCGCTGCTGCGCGGGATGATCAGCCTGTTCCTGGGCCTCTTCATCGGGCTCATCGGGATCGACACCCTCACCGGCCAGGCGCGCTTCACGTTCGGCGTGCCGCAGCTGCTCAATGGCCTGGACGTGGTCGTGGTGGCGGTGGGGCTCTTCGCGGTGGGCGAGGCGCTGTACGTGGCCTCGCGCCTGCGCCACGACAAGGAGGAGATCGTGCCGGTCAAGGGCCGGCTGCTCATGGACCGCGACGAGTTTCGGCGATCGTGGAGGCCATGGCTGCGCGGCACGGCGCTGGGATTCCCGATCGGCGCGCTCCCCGCCGGCGGCGCCGAGATCCCGACCTTCCTGTCGTACACGGTCGAGAAGCGGCTAAACCCGAGCGCGCCGTGGGGCCGGGGCGCCATCGAGGGCGTCGCGGGCCCCGAGGCGGCCAACAACGCGGCCTTCTCAGGCGTCCTCGTCCCGCTCCTGACGCTGGGCATTCCCACCTCCGCCACCGCCGCGATCCTCCTCGTCGCGTTCCAGATCTACAACCTCCAGTCCGGCCCACTGCTCTTCACGAATTCGCCGGACCTCGTGTGGGCGCTCATCGCCAGCCTCTACATCGGCAACGTGATGCTCCTGGTGCTCAACCTGCCGCTCATCCGCATCTGGGTGAAGATCCTCGCCATCCCGCGCGCCGTGCTGTACGCCGCGATCCTCCTGTTCGCCACCCTGGGCGTGTACAGCGTCTCGAACTCGCTCGTCGACCTGGTGGTCATGTACTTCATCGGCATCGTCGGCTTCTTCATGCGCCGATACGACTTCCCAGTGGGGCCGATGATCCTCGGCGTCATCCTGGGACCGCTGATGGAGAAGCAGTTCCGCAACGCGCTCCAGGTCTCGCAGGGTGATCTCTCCATCTTCGTGACGCGGCCGATCTCACTCGTGATCCTGCTGATCGCGGCCGCCGCGCTCTTCCTGCCGTACCTGCCGCGCCTCCTCGGGCGGCGCCGTTTCACCGTGGGGACCGGCTCGGAGGATTGACAGGCTCGACCGCGGCTCCCTCACGCTGGTTCCCGGCCGCCGGTGCTGCGGACCACCGAGGGCCGATCCGGCTAATCTTCGCCTGACGGACCGCGCGTAGCCTCAACCGCCGCGCCCCTGCCCTCCACCCAATCCGGAGAAGAACCCGAGCATGACTGTCGCCGCCCCCGCACGAGATACCGCCGACCTGCACGACCGAGCACCGATCGAGCTGCCGCACCGCGTCCGCCTCGAGATCCTCGGGGCGGTCCTGCTGGGCATCCTCCTGGCCGCCCTCGACCAGACCATCGTCACCGTTGCGCTGCCGAGCATCGTCACCGACCTGCATGGCAACGACGTCTTCGTCTGGGCCTTCACCTCGTACCTGCTCACTGCCACGGTCAGCGGACCGATCTACGGCAAGCTCTCCGACCTGTTCGGGCGGCGCCCCATCTTCATGTTCGGGGTGAGCACATTCCTGGTCGGATCGCTGCTGTGCGCCATCTCCGCCGAGATGTGGCAGTTCATCGCGTTCCGCGGCATCCAGGGCCTGGGAGCGGGCGCGCTGTTCCCGATCGCCCTGGCGATCATCGGCGACATCTTCGCGCCGTCGGAACGCGGCAAGTACCAGGGCTTCTTCGGCGCCATCTTCGGCGTGTCATCGCTCATCGGCCCCGCCATCGGCGGGATCATCACCGACACAGTCGGCTGGCACTGGGTCTTCCTCGTCAACCTGCCGCTCGGCGCGGTGGTGCTCCTGGTCATCTGGCGGACCCTGCCGACCCATCGCGAGCGCGACGCCGACCGCCACATCGACTACCTGGGAGCCGCGCTGCTGGTGGCGGCCCTGGTGCCCATCCTCATCGGCTTCACCAACAAGCAGTTCGGCGAGTGGACCGATGTCGACGTCGGCGGCTACATCGCCATCGGCCTGGGCGTGGCCGCGGTCTTCGTCTGGGTGGAGTCGCGTGCGCATGAGCCGCTCGTCCCGCTGAGCCTCTTCCGCATCCGGTCCTTCACCGTCAGTGTGTCTGCCATGTTCCTGGCGATGATGGGCTTCTTCGCCGTCATCGCCTTCCTGCCGCGCTGGTACCAGGTCGTCGGCGGCGCCTCGGCGACCGAGTCGGGCTACCAGATCCTGCCGCTCCTGCTGGGGCTGATCGTCTCCGCGATCGTGTCAGGCCAGGTCGTGGCGCGCGTCGGCCGCTACAAGACGCTGATCGTGAGCGCGCTGGTGATGCTGTCGCTTGGCCTGTTCCTCCTGACCAACATCCGGCCCGATACGCCCGCCCCCCTCGTCTGGCTCTGGATGGCTGTCGCCGGCATCGGCATCGGTCCCTGCTTCGCGGTCTTCACGCTGGTGGTGCAGAACGCGGTCCCCGTTCGAGACCTCGGCACCGGGACGAGCGGCCTCACCCTGTTCCAGCAGGTGGGCGGCACCGTTGGCCTTGCCATAGCGGGCACCATCTTCGGCTCGACGTTCCTGCAGGAGGTGCCGCGTCAGATGGCCGCCGAGGGCGTTCCGGCGCCGCTGGCCGAAGGGTTCGCCTCCGGCGGGAGCTCGACGCTCAACGAGCTGGGCGGGGTCGGGGACCTGGGCGCTCTCATCCTGTCCCAGACCCCGGAGCAGTTCCGGTCGCAGGTGGAGCCGTTCATCGGCGCGATGGTCAGTGCGATCCACGAGTCATTGTCGATCGCGACCGCGGCGACCTTCGTGGTCGGCATCGTCACGGCGCTGCTGGCGGCCGCGCTGGTCCTGGTCCTCCTCCCCGCGGGGAAGGTGGGCGAGCAGGTTCAGTCGCGGGTCCGTCGGGGTGAGGTGGAGCGCGTCGCCGGTTAGGCGCGCTGCTTTTTGGCCTTCTTGCCGTTCTTTGCGGCGGCCGGTGGGGGCGCGTCCAGCATGGCGTCGATCGCACGGCGGGCGCCGAAGGCGGACCGATACGACTGGCTCGATCGCGGAGCATCCGCATCGGCCTTGATGTACCAGCTTCGCTCGCCGGCGGCGTACAGGAGCTCGTAGCCGCGGTGCTCCTCGGAGGGCCGGGGGCCGTCATTGGCGAGCATCGCGGTCGCCTCTCGGGCGGTCCTGGGATTGCAGGCCGCGCATCGGGATTCGGCCAGGCCGTGAGGACACCTCCGGCATGCAGCGCAATGCTGCGGGTCGAAGCCGTGGATGCATCGGTCGATCATGTACGCCCTATCGTGTGTGGTCGCTTATCGTACACCCCGGGCGCATTCGACGCTCAGTAGGCCCAGCTACCGCCTAGGAACTGCCCTCGACCGCGCCGCTGTTCGGGGCTTACAAGCCAGACTGGTCTTACAACCGGCGAGCGGCGAGATCCACTGCGTCGGCATCCTTTCGCCGGTCGCCACGCCAGTCACACTTGCAAAGTGACCGCTCACTGAGCCGCTGACGGTCGCAGGGCTAGTCTGGCTTGAGTCCGACGCTGCGCAGGCAGGATGCAGCGGCGTGGATGCAGCCCGCGTTGACGCAGCCCGCGTTGACGCAGCCCGCGTGACGCCCCTCGCGGATCGGCCTACGCGACGACGATCCCGTTCGCGCTCGGAAGGGCACCCGCGCGCAGTGCTCGCACCATCTCGCGGGAGGAGAGCGGAAACGCTGGCCCCATCGTCGGAGTCGCGTCATCGAGCGCCATTCGGTTATGTCGAGTATCTGCCAGGACGA
>DASWIE010000007.1:0-15553 GCA_036397815.1 Candidatus Limnocylindria bacterium | reverse complement strand
GGATCACGGACAGCTGCCGTTCTCGGTGGACAGCCGCCGTGGAGTGCTCGCCTGGCCGATCATGCGCTTCGTCGCCTGGAACCTCCTCACCCTCAGCACGCCGATCGGTCGCAAGATGGCACCGCAGGTCCGCAAGGGCGGGGGGCCGCTGCTGCGCATCCGTCGCAGCGATCTCGAGCGTGCCGGCGTCGAGCGATTCGAGGCACGTACCACCGGAGTCAGCGACGGGAGGCCGATGCTGGCGGACGGAACGGTGCTCGACGTGGCGAACGTGATCTGGTGCACCGGCTTCCGCCCGGACTACGGCTGGATCGACCTGCCGGTCATCGGCGAGGACGGCTGGCCGATGGAGTACCGCGGCGTGGTCGACCCGACCCCTGGCATCTACTTCCTCGGCATTCCTTTCTTGTACTCGTTCACCTCGATGCTGGTCATCGGTGCCGGACGGGACGCGGCCTACGTCGTTGAGCGGATCGCGGGGAATCGCGGGAGGCGTGATCGGGTCAGCGCGGCGGCTGGCTCCGAAGCTGCTTAACCGCCGGACACTTTGTCGCGATTCCGGTATGCGGAGATGACCGGGCCGGGGTGGGATCCATTCCTTCGGCGTTGCGGACCACAGACCAACACATGGCCGATCGCCATCAGTTAGTCAGCGGAGTGGAGGGACGCGGACGTTGGGAATCGATCCTCTGGGCGCGCATGAAGGGCCTGTCCGTCAGTCGAAGCGCGCGAAGATCGACCGAGCAGCGACCAGCAGGACGATCCCGAACAGTGGCGCGGGCAGGATCCCGGAGAACAGCGCCACGAATAGCAGCAGTCCCACTGCCACGGTGCCCACCACCGCCAACCAGCCCGGGCCGTCGTCGTCGTATGGCCTGGCTGCCGGTCGGGGGTAGGTTCGGGCGGTGGGTGGGGACGCCCAGGCCGGGCTCCAGGTCTGCGGTGGGGGGCTCGCCGGTGCCGAACGGCGCGTCGGCGCTGACCAGTGCTCGAAGCTCGCTGACCTCGATAGCGCGGACTCGGCGTCGTACTGTGCCCGGCTCCCAGGGCTCGAGAGGGTCTCCCACGCCTGGTTGATGCGCCGCATCTGCTGGCTGGTCTGCGCGTCGGGATGCAGGTCAGGGTGGTAGCGCTTGGCCAGTCGGCGATAGGCGCGCTGAACCTGCTGGTCGCTGGCGTCGCGCGGGATGCCGAGGACGGCGTAGGGATCCGGTGTAGTCAGGCTCATCGGGGGCACCTGCGGCCGTGCGGGCGGTCACAGTGAGTCGATTTCGGGCCGACGCTCATGACAACTCCGCAATGTCGGCGGCCTCGTCTCTCGGTCGGAGCTCGAACAGCGGATAGCGCCGAGCGGCGGCGGTGTACTCCTCGAGCGTGTCATCGATGCGGATCCGGAACGCCCACATGATGCCGACGGGTCCCCTTCCGTGTGGGCCGAGCAGCGCGCGGAACACGCGCGAGCGCCGGAACGGCGCCAGTGCGCGTTGCTGCACGGCTCCTGCCTCCTCGGGCGAGAGCTCGATGGCCTGGACTGGTACGCGACGGCCGCCGGGCTGGGTGACGGTCGCCTCGCCGGCCGCCCGGAGATTGGCGACCCAGCCGGTCTCGCCGTAGCACGCGTGAACGAACCAGGCACCGTCGAGCTCGAGCATGGCGAGTGGGACCGTTCGAAGCTTGCCCGACCGCCGACCGCGGACCGTCAGGAGCACGTTCGGAGCACCGGTCGGGATGCCGGCCGAGATCATCCGGCGGGCGAGCGGATTGAAGAGGCGGAGAAACCGTCCGGCCACCCGATTCCAAACAGGAAGCCCGGCGGGGGCGGCATGATCGGCTGTCATGAAGTGGTACCTCGT
Source organism: Candidatus Limnocylindria bacterium (assembly GCA_036397815.1). GTDB lineage: Bacteria > Chloroflexota > Limnocylindria > QHBO01 > QHBO01 > DASQFY01. Next base: position 13,700 of record DASWIE010000007.1, on the reverse strand, counting down.
GGAACGCATGGGGCGTTGTCACACTGAGCACGAAGCGATGCGGCCGGATGTGACCGGGGAGGGGCCATCGGCGACGATGTCACACGCGACGGACCCGATCCGTGTTGTCTTCATGACGACCCCGAGCAGGACGACGACGTGACGCGACGGGACTGGCTGGCCGAGGAGTTCGAGCGACACCGCGAGCACCTGCGCGCGGTTGGCTACCGCATGCTCGGATCGGTCACCGAGGCCGACGACGCCGTCCAGGAGGCCTGGCTGCGGCTCGACCGCGGCGATCCGGGCGGCACCGACGACCTGCGTGGCTGGCTGACCGTGGCGGTCGGCCGCATCTGCCTCGACACCCTGCGGCGGCGGAAGTCGCGTCGCGAGCAGCTCGCCGGTTCCTGGCTGCCGGAGCCGATCGTCCGCATGGCGAACGATGCCGGGCCGGAGCGCGACGCGGTGATGGCGGACTCGGTCGGCCTGGCACTGCTCGTGGTGCTCGAGTCGCTGACGCCGGCGGAGCGGCTCGCGCTCGTGCTGCACGACGTGTTCGGCGTGCCGTTCGACGAGATCGCGTCGGTGGTTGAGCGCTCGCCGGCCGCCGCGCGGCAGCTGGCCAGCCGCGCACGCCGGCGCGTGCGGGCCGAGGCGCCGGAGCCGGATGCCGACCTCGCCGTGCAGCGGCGAGCCGTCGACGCGTTCCTCGCCGCGGCACGCAACGGCGACTTCGAGGGGCTCCTCCAGGTGCTCGATCCGAACGTCGTCCTCCGGGTCGACGGCGGCCCGAACGCACCGCGACCGTTCTCCGGGCCACCGCTCGTCGGGGCCGAGGCCGTGGCGCGCGGGGCAGTGGGCTTCCGAGGCGCCGCCGATCGGGTCGAGCCGGTGATCGTCAACGGTGCTCCCGGAATGCTCGTCAGGTTCCCGGCCCGGTCACTCGTCGCGGCGTTCACGGTCGCCAACGGCCGCATCGTCGCGATCGACATCATCGCGGACCCGGACAAGCTCCGTGGGCTGCCTCTCGACTGATTACATCAACGGAAGGGGCACCTGCGCGTGTCGATCACGAGGTCAACAGCGCGACCGCATCCGCCGGCACGACTCCGCACAGTGTATGGCTAGGCCACTTATGCCAGGCGCCGACAACGCCAGGCTGTTTGGCCAGCCGGGGTAGGAACTCCGCCAGGAACGCCTCGACCTGAGGGTGCTGGTCCGGGTTCGGCGTGCCGGTCGTGGCGAGCTTCACCTCGTCGGTGACGCTCGCCGTCAGGAGCTGGTCGCGAGCGCTGTCTGTACGGAGGCGACTATGGTGGCCGCCGCCTGTTCGTCGGTGAGCCCACCGCGCGTCGTCAGCGCCTGCCACGTACCGAACTCGAGGGCGGTACTGGCGAGTGCACGCGTGCGGGCCCCGCGCCCGCCTCGCAGGCGCCTCCAGGGCGAGAGGACCGTAGCCCAGATTCGACCGAGGTGGTCCTGGTAGTCGCTCGATCCGGCAGCCAGCTCCGGCATGACCGGCAGGTCGCGCAGGATGTTGCCGATCATCCGCTCGTTTGCGCGGTAGTAGCCGTACATCTCCTCGAGCGCTCGGCGCAGTCGCACCAGTGGCTCGTCGATGCTCTCCCAGCGCTCCGGCTGCGGAAGACCGGTGATCTCCATGCCGTGCGCGGTGCAGGCGCGGATGAGGCTCACGATGTCGGGGAAGTGACGGTACACGGTGTGCCGCTGCACGCCCGCCCGCTCCGCGATCGCGCTGATCGTCGATTGCGCCGGGCCGACGGTGGCATGCAGCTCGAACGCTGCGCGTGTGATGCGGTCGCGCATCTCGTCCATCGCCTCCCGCCGCCGCTGCAGGCGGTAGCGCCGTCGCTGCGCTCGCTCAATCGGTTCCGTGATTTCGTCGTACTCCCGTGTGCAATGAACCGTTGACGGGTCTGGCCCGTGGCATCATAGTACAGCAGTGTGCCGCGAAATTGCGGCAGCACCCCACGCAACGGAGGATCACATGGGCGCTCCAGGCCTGGCCCCGACGACGTTCATACACGGGACCGATGACGGTGAGCGGCTGTGGCTGCTCGGCGGCCTGTACACCTTCAAGGCAACCGGCGACGAGACCGGGGACGCGTACACCGTCTTCCAGGTCCGTGGCCCGGGCGGCCTGGCGACACCGATGCATCGGCATGAGCACGAGGAGGAGGGCTTCTACATCGTGGATGGCGAGGTGACGGTCTTCGCCGATGGCGCGGAGCAGCAGCTGGGCTCCGGCGGATTCGCGTTCGTTCCGCGTGGGACGACCCACGGCTTCCGTCTCGACTCGACGGAGGCCACGCTCCTCATCCTCATCAGTCCCGGGAACGCTGGCCACGAGTCTTTGTTCCGCGAGATGGGCGAGCCCGCGCCCGAGCCGGTGCTGCCTGCCCCGTCCTCGACGCCCGTCGATCCAGTGCTGTTGGCCGCGATCGCCGAGCGCCACGGGACGACCATCGTGGGGCCGCCGCCGCTGCCTCGGTAGGTTCGCCGGGCGGCAATGCTGATGTCGATCGTCGCTGCCGGCTCCGTCAGCGGAGCGCTCTCGATCTCCGTGGTGATGTACTGGTCGATCGACGGCGCCCGGATCGCTCCGGCTCTGGTGTGTGTCGAATTGATCCGGAGGCCCGCCGCTTCGAAGAGACCGGCCAGCCTGTCGAGATCGCCCAACGTCCAATAAGCGCTGGTGGAGGGCGTGGCGGCTGAAGAGCAGCGTGCAGTGCGCCGGAGGGACGGTTACGAGTCCTTGTTCCGTAGAGCTAGGATGCGAACGTGACCACTGACATGCGCTCCCGACCCGCGTCGGCCACGCTGCTGGCATTCGCCGTGTTCGTGTTGTTCGGCGGTGCGAACGCGGTGGGGGTGAAGTTCGCGCTCGTCGACCTCGACCCGTTCTGGGCCGCGGGTGTCCGGTTCCTCCTCGCCGGGCTGCTCCTCTTCGGCTACGCCATCGTCACCCGGCGCCGGCTCCCGCGCGGGGAACGGCTGTTGGGCACCACGCTGTTTGGCCTGTTCGGCGTTGGGCTTGCCTACTTCTTCCTCTACTGGGGGCTACAGGAAGCGCCGGCCGGCACGACCATGCTCATGCTGGCCACCGTGCCACTGCTCACCCTGCTGCTCGCCAGCCTCCAGCGCGTGGAACGGCTGCGATGGCTCGGTCTCGCCGGTGCGGTCGTCGCGTCGGCCGGCATCGTGGTGGTCGCCGGCGACCAGCTGCGCCTGGACGTCCCGATCCTGTCGCTGGCCGCTCTCCTCGCCGGGGCCGCCAGCCTGGCGCAGAGCTCCGTCGTGGCCAAGCGGTTCCCGCCCGGCGATCCGGTGCCCGCCAACGCGATCGGGATGACGCTCGGCGGGCTGCTCCTGCTGGCGGTCGCCATCCTGACCGGCGAGCGGCTTGGCGCGCCCGTCGCCGCCGAGGCGTGGTGGGCGATGGCCTACCTCATCGGTCCCGGATCGGTCGTCGTCTTCATCCTGGCCCTCTACATCCTGGCCCGATGGACCGCCTCGGCGACCTCGTACGCCTTCCTCCTCTTCCCGCTCGTGGCGGTGGTCCTCGGCGCGCTGATGCTCGGGGAGCCCGTCCAGCCGACGTTTGTCATCGGCGGGGCGATCGTCCTCGTCGGGGTGTACATAGGCGCGGTCTACCGGCCGAGGCCGACGGCTGAGGTGGTCGTTCCGCCTGAGGGCGCGCTGCCCGATTGACGTCGCCGCTCGCCGCGCTGCGACGAGGCAGTTGCGCTAGATGGCAACTCTGAGCCGCTCGCGCGACCGGGTGGGGCGGGATTCCGGCTCCCTAGTGATTGCCCCGAACACCCCGGTCACTTGGCCCAAAGGGCATTCACAATCTCCATGCCGTCGACGCTAACCAGACGGCCGAGGACTGCTGGACCGCCTGGTTGTCGGCTTGCTCCTGTTCTGGTTCACTCGATCCCGCCGGAGGCGCGCCGAGGCGATCGCCGTGATGAACCGAGGTCCGCGGTCAGCCGCGCCTCAAGGCGGTACGAGTCCGCCTAGGTAGTGAGTCACCTCTGGCGGCGTCTCGCGATGGCGTCGATGACAGCATGAGCGATGCCCGGCGCGGCGAGGTTCCCGGTCCGGCGCGAAGAGGTCACATGGTGGCAGCGGCTGGCGGAATCACCACGCCATCCCACCTCTGCGAGCTTGTCCACCGGTGTGGGTTGGGTGCTGCGCACCGCTGTGAACCGGCTACTCGAGTGTCACCTCGATCCAGCCGTTGTAGGCGCTCTGCAGGTGCCCGGCATCGGTCCAGCCCGCAGGTCCTTCAGTGGGGTCGAAGTAGGCGAGCGCAACGTGCGCCGTGCCGCCGCTGGCGAACTGGGCATCCTGTCCATCCCCGGTCTGCAGCGGCCTGGAGATCTCGAAGATCCACGATCCGTCAGCCCCCGCGCCGGAGGCACGTGCGGTGTGCTCCCAGACGCCGACAAGCGCGTTCTCGGCGGCATCGTTGACGAGGTCACCTCCGCCGTCATCCTCGCGAACCTCTGGAGTCGTGGAGTACTCGTCGTCGAGGTTGCAGTCCGGATCGTCGCCGCCGGCGACCCCCCCGCCGCCCGACTCGGCGCCCGGTTCGCAGTCGAGCTCCCAATGCCAGATATCGACCATCCCTAGGCTCGAGTCGAGGTCGGGCTCCTCGGCACCCATGTGCGGCGCCGCCGGATCATCGATTCGGAACATCACCGCCACCGACGCGGACAGGTTGTGGTCGTCGGCGTTGTACACGAAGCCGCCGGGCACTTCAAGCAGGACATATATGTTTTCGTCGTCGGTGGCGACCTTGAGCGTCGCGTCGACCGGGTCGAGAGGGGCAAAGTCCAGTTCGGATGCCACCGACGGGTCTAGATTCTCAAGTCGGATCTGCTCCAGTGTGACGGATGCGCCCTCGATGGCATTCCAGTCCGACGTATCGCCGTCTACGGTGATGGTCGCGGAGGCAGCCGCGAAGGCGATCATGGGCTCTTCGCCGTGCCCGGGTTCCTCGGTGGCGGGCGGTGCCGCCGCTGCCGATCTGAACGACGGTGCCGCGGTCGGCGTACTCGACGACACATCGGGCGACACCGACGGAGTGCCGGCACAGGCGGTGGCGACCAAGGCCACCGTCGCGAACGTGGTCAGCAGTCGTAGTCGCGACGTTCTCATTGCTACTCCTCTGCACTGGTGGTGGAGGTGGATTCGTCCACCTATTGAGAGGCGTCCTCGCGGGACGCCTCCAGGAAGGCGTAGATCACCTCCAGGTCGTCGTCACTGAGCATCTCCACAGAAAAGACGGGCATGCCCCTGGGGCCGGACCGAACGGCAGTCCGAAGATCCGAGAGGGTCAGGTCACCGATGTCCAGGTTGGGCCCGACCACTCCGCCCTGGTTGTCGAGCCCATGGCACGTGGCGCAGCTGGTGGCCAGGAAGAGGAGCCGGCCGCGCTCGACGGGATCGGCCGTCGTTAGGAGGCCGGGGTCCGCCAGACCGAGGACCTCAACGGTGGCTTGCTCCCCCAGGTAGCCGATCGGCGTTCGGTCATAGCCTTCCGGACGCACGTTGGCGTGTGTCTCGGGACTGCGGGCGATGATGCCCACGACCAGCCCGAACCCAAGGCCGCTGATCGTTGCGGCCAGGACGGCGGGGACGAAGAAGCGGTTCATCGCAGTGCGTCACCTGACGCCGGTCCGGTCGCGCCACCCGCGCGAGCGATCGCAACCAGCCGGAAGGCCACGCTCAGGAGGATCAGCCAGACGGTGCCAAGCACCGCCATCAGCAGACCGGAGTTGATGCCCGGGATGTCGACACCCCCGGAGGGCCGAACCAGCTGGGGGCCGCCGGTTACGTCGAAGGCCCCCATGACCTGTTCGGCAGCGGTGGCACCGGGTGGCAGGTACTCCATCCGCAACTCGTGGAGTCCGGCCGCACGCGGCTGGTACCCGATCGTCGCGACCCCATTCTGGTCGGTCACCGCCCGCCCGATCTGGGCCTCGCCCCCCACGCCGGCGAATGACATGTGCAGGTAGTAGGTGACGGTCGTGCCAGGGAGCGGAGCACCTTCGGGGGTGCGTACGTCGACCGCCAGCGGGACGATCTCGCCGACCGTCCCCGAGGTCGGGAAGGCGGTGCGCACCACCACGTGCGAGGCGAGGGCCGGGGCCGTCAGGACGACGGTTATCGTCCCGACGGCCAGGAGGGCCAACGCAGCCCGGATGGTGTGCCGCATGGTGGCCTTCATGAGCTGCCTCCTGCGCTGTCTGCCGCGATGTCCAGGACAGCGGCGTAGGTGGGCGCGGGGGATGTAACGGCCGCGTTGTGATCCTCGGCCACCTCCCAGACCGCGATGATCGGAAAGACCTTGGTGAATAGGGTGATGAGGAGCGCGAACAGAGCGAGACCCCCGGCGAAGATCGACCACTCGACCCAGGTTGGGGCGTAGTCGGCCGATTCGTACGGCATCAGCGGGACCCGCAGGCCGGACACCACGATGACGTACCGCTCGATCCACATCGCCACAGTCACGAGGATCGACGCCACAACCACGCCGGCGACCGTCCGCGTCGCAGGGAGCAGGACGATCACGATGGGGGCGATCAGGCCGCCGATCAGGTAGAACCAGAAGAGCGGCGCAAATTCGGCAAGGAACAGCTGACGCAGGTGGAACCCGGCCCCCTCCTCCAGCTTGTAGCCGTGGATCAGGAGCTCGCTGATGTTCGCGTAGATCATGATCGCCGCGAAGGCCGCCAGCAGGTAGCCAAGGTAGATGAACTGCTTTGCCGTTACGTACTCGTGGAGCCTGTAGACGCGGCGCAGGATCGCCATCACGATGATCAAGATCGCGATTCCCGAGAAGATCGCCCCGGCGACGAAGAAGGCCCCGAACAGGGCGCTGTTCCACGGCACTCGCAACGTCATGGCGAAGATCCATGACACCACGGTGTGGACCGACACGGCGATTGGGATGATCAGGATCATCAACATCCCGATGGCGGCTATCAGCGAGCGTCGCTGGGCGACATTGCCGTTCCACCCGATCGCCAGGGTCCGGTAGAGCCACGCGCGCCAGCGCGACGTCCGGCCGGTCAGCCGATCCCGGAATAGTGCAAGGTCAGGGATCATCGGGACGAACAGGTAGACGATGCTGCCGGTCAGGTAGGTGGTGATGGCCAGGACGTCCCAGATGATGGGCGACTGCCATCGGCCGTAGGCGAACACAAAGAGAACCCTGTCAGGTCGGCCCAGGTCGATAATCACGAAAGACGCGCCACAGATGAGCGCCACCACTGTGATGAACTCGGCGATGCGCGTCACTGGCGTGCGCCACCGCGCCTGCGAGACACGCAGGATGGCCGAGATCAACGTGCCGGCATGGCTGATCCCGATGAAGAAGACGAACGTGGCGATGTACAGGCCCCATGAGATCCGATCACGCATGCCGGTCACAACAAGGCCGTCACGCAGCTGGACCGAATAGGCGTAGAGACCCCAGCCGAGGACCGCGACTTCCACGCCGACCAGCGCCCAAAACCGCGCACCTGTCCGACTGACCGGGGCGAGCGCCGTCGCCTCCAGGCGTTCCTGCCACGCGCTCAGCGTTGCCACGTCACCGACCCCTCGCTGACCTCGGTCCACGGCCATTCGGTCGGCGCACGGCCCCGGCTGAACGCGTCGCGTCCGACAGCCTCACCGTGGCCTGGGATGTAGTACACGCGCGGTTCGGTGCCCAGTTCGTCCTTCAACTGGAAGGCGTCGTTCTCCGCCAGGAACCGAGAGGCCGCCACCACCACCCGGCCGTTGGTCGCAACATCCTCCTCGAGATCGCCGTAGTAGATCGCCTGGTTCGGGCAGCCCTGCACGCAGTACGGAAGCGTTCCTGCGCGCGCCATATCCGGGCAGAAGTCGCACTTCATGACGGTCCCCTTGCGCGCCGGGACCTGGTGCTCGGGCGAGTAATCTGCGAGCCGAGCCTGTGGTGGAGTCGGTGGCTCCCCCCAGTTGAAGAAGCGCCGGTCGTAAGGGCACGCCGCCATGCAGATACGGCAGCCGATGCAGCGGTCCTGGTCGATCAGGACCGTGCCTTCGGGCGTGGAGAAGGTAGCGCCGACCGGACATACGTTGTTGCACGGCGGGTTCTGGCACTGCATGCATGGGGTCGGAACGAAACGCGTTCCGCCGCCGGGCAGCTCCTCCTCGAAGACCTGGATCCACTCCATCGGCTCAGGTGCCAGGTGGCCCTCGACGCATGCCGTCGTGCAGCGCGGTGGCCCACCGACCCCCTGGCACCCATCGCACGAGCGCAGGTCGATGATCATCGTCCACTGGCGAATCCGCCCGTCGCGGGTTCGCGCGGGGTCGCGGCGTCCACGAGGCGGCTCGGCTGGCTGCGCAACTGCGGAGCGGATCAGCTCGGGCAGTATGGGCATCGGAGCGATCGCCAACGCGCCGAGTCCGACCATGCGCAGCAGGCGGCGCCTGCCGATCTTGCCACCCAGGGCTCGGGGCGGCGCCTCTGGCGTGGCAGCCTCAGCGGGCAACCCCTCGCCGCCCTGCCCCTCGCCGGACTGTGCTGGCGGACGATCCATCCCGGGCGCGACGAGCGACAACAGCACCCGGCGCCTGGACAGCCCCACGTCGGGCAGCCCCGGAACGTCCTGCCCTTTCTTCTCTTCCACAGCTTGCCTCCGGGCGCATCCTCCGCCCCCCCACCGGCCGCGCCATCCGTAGAGTCCCGGTGCGGGGATCCGCAGAAGTAACTGCGGATTACCCGGATGACCGTATTGCGGTGTGACATTCGGCCCTTTCCGTTCCCAGACATGTGGCGTAGGAACGACAGGACGAGTGCGAGCGGAGGCTATCCGTGGATGCGGAGGCGCTGACGGTACTGTTGGGCGACGATCATGCGGTCGTGCGCGAGGGGACCCGACGGATCCTTGAGCGTGACCCCGGGATCACCGTGGTCGGGGAGGCGGCCGACGGGCTAGAGGCCGTGCGCCTGGCCGAGCAGCTCCGCCCTGACATCGTCCTGCTCGATCTCGCGCTGCCAATCATCAACGGGATCGAGGCGACGCGCCAGATCCGCGCGCGCCCAAATGCCCCCGGCGTCCTGGTCCTGAGCGCATACGACGACCAGGATTACGTCATTGCGGCGATCGAGGCTGGTGCCAGCGGCTATCTGCTCAAGACGGCCGGAGCGCAGGATCTGGTAGCCGCGATCCGGGCCGCGGCCCGTGGCGAGGTGGTGCTGCACCCCGTGCTCGCCCGCCGGCTCGTTGCCGGGATGCGGACCGGTGGTGGCGAGGTCCTCTCGGCGCGGGAGCTGGAGGTCGTTCGGCTGGCTGCCAGCGGCCTGGCGAACCGACAGATCGGCGATGCGCTGGCTGTCAGCATCCGTACCGTGGAGGCGCACTTCACGAGCGTGTTCAACAAGCTCGGCGTCGCGAACCGGACGGAGGCGATCGCCACGGCCGCGCTTCGAGGCTGGCTCCAGGACCGGAGCGCAGGACCACCGTGATCGGCTCCCTACGACCGCGCGCCTGGCACGGGTGGGCCGTCCCGGCCGTGCTCGAGTCATGGACCCCGCCGCTGAGGCGTCGCGAGTTCTGGGTCGTCCAGGCCCTCGTACTCGGCATCGCCATTGCGCACGCGGTCTTGGAGGTGACGCACGTCATCGACCTGCGCGGCGCGGACTTCGTCCCCGTGTCGCTCTATCTCCTGCCGGTCGTGTACGCGGCTCTGAACTTCGGCATACGCGGTTCGGCGCCAACTGCGGTCTGGTCATTCCTGCTGACCCTGCCGAACGCATACCTCTGGCATCGCGGAGCCGGGGCAGCCGGCGAGCTCTGGCAGGCCGCCCTGGTGATCGGCGTGGGACTCTTCGTCGGCCACCGTGTCGATCGCGAACGAACCGCGCGCGAGGATGCGGAGCTGCGTGAGCGCGAGCGTCGCGCTTCGGAAGCACGCTACCGCGGCCTGTTCGACGCGGCTGCCGACCCGATCCTGGTCCTGGACACGTCTGGCGACATCGTCGAGGCCAACGCCGCCGCCCTGGCGCTGCTCGGGCGGACCTCGGACGATCTACGCCGCGCGCCGCTCGACAGTCTTGGGCCGGGAATTCGACGGGCACTCGGCTCAGCCGAGAATGCTCCTCGTGCGCCGCTCGCCATCGACCGTCCCGGCGGACGGATATGGATCGAGCCGACTGCGGTCGCCTTCCAGGATGCCGAGGGACAGCCACGGATCCTCGCTCAGCTGCGCGACGTCACGCCCGCCGTGGAACGGCAGCACCTGCTCGAGACCTTTGCACGTCGTACCGTCGCGGCTCGGGAGGAGGAGCGACGCCGGGTGGCTCGCGACCTGCATGACGGCCCGCTCCAGTCGCTGATGCTGCTGTGGCGGACCCTGGACGAGATCGGGAGCGCGGCTGCCGGCAAGGTCCGCGAGACCCTCCACGACGCGCGTCGCGAGGCCGAGGATGTTGCCGACGAGCTTCGCCGCTTCAGCCGTGACCTCCGTCCATCGGTCCTTGACGACCTCGGCCTGGCGCCGGCACTCAAGGCGGAGACGACGACGTTCGCGAGCCGCGCCGGCGTAGACGCCAGTTTCGAGTTCACCGGGACTACGGATCGCCTGCCCATCGAGATCGAGCTGACGCTCCTCCGGATATGCCAGGAGGCGCTGCGAAACGTCGAGCGTCACGCAAGAGCCAAGCACGCGACGGTCGTGCTCGAGCGCTCGGCTGACGCCTATCGCCTGCTCGTGGCCGACGACGGCATCGGAGCGGGCCAGCTCGCCCCACCGGACGAGCTGGTGGCCGCCGGCCGCCTTGGCGTCGTTGGCATGCAGGAGCGAGCGCGTCTCGTGGGAGCGACCTGCGCGGTCCGCTCGGCAGCCCCCTGGAGCACGGTCGTGGAGGTAACGGGTGAAGCTTCAACGACCCACGAGCGGTACTGGCGTGAGGCACACATCACCGCGTAACGTCGGCGTCGCGCGAGTGTGCGACCCCATCCCCGCGCTCGCCCGTCGCCATCGGCACTCTTCCTCGCCGTGGTCACGAATGGACCCGCTGCAAGTCGTCGATTCAGATGACCATCGGCAGGCGCCGCGATGCATATCGCGGGCTGCCGACCTTCCGGACGGTCTTCGAGCGGTTCTTCGACGAGCCGGCGGCGGGGCTCATTCGGACCGCCGATTGCGGGCCATTCGGCCCTATTGCGGCAGATGACGGTGGCGTCTCATGGGTCTTGATGACACCGCAGCCTTAGAAGGGCGACCGATGATTACCACCCAGCGCGAACTGAGGGCCGGCGATCTCATGACGATCGACCCCGTCGTCGTCGCCGCCGATGCGCCCATCGAGGAAGCGGAGCGGCTGATCCTCGATAACCGGGTTAGCGGGTTGCCGGTGGTTGACCATGACGGCGCGCTGGTCGGGGTCGTCAGCCAGACCGACTTCATGCACCTGGCCAATCCCGACGTGCGAAACCTCATTCACCACAAGGCCAGCGGGATTCGCGTCGGCGAGGTCATGAGCCGTCCGCCGGTGACGGTGCTGCTCAGCACGCCGCTCGCGGAGGCGGCGCATATCATGCGCGCGGAGCAGGTGCACCGTGTCGTGGTCGTCGACGACGAGCAGCGCCCGCTTGGCGTGCTCTCGGCGATGGACTTCGTGACGCTCTTCGCCGAGGGCTGACCTCCAAGTGGTTCGTGGGGGCGCCCCTCCACCGAAGGCGGTCGCTGCCGGGGCCATGACGCCCGCATGACCCTCATCGTCACCACCTTCCTGGCCGTTCTCACCCTGCTCGCGGCGCTGGGCGTGATCGCGGTCCTCGTCCTCGCCGCGCTTGGCCAGCTGCCTCGAGTGCGCGAGCTGCTCGGCCCGGCTGCGTTGTGGCTGGCCTTCGGCGTGGCGCTGACCGCCACGGCCGGGAGCCTTTACCTGTCGGAGGTGGCGGGGTTGATCCCGTGCACGCTGTGCTGGTACCAGCGCATCGCGATGTACCCGTTGGTTGTGGTCCTGGGGATCGCCGCCTGGCGCCGAGACGGCGGCATCCGGCCGTACGTCGCCCCGGTCGTCGGGATCGGGGCGGTCATCGCTGCTTACCACGTCGCGCTGCAGCGCCTGCCCGGCCTGCCGTCCGGCGCGTGCTCGCTCGACGCGCCATGCACCGCCATCTACGTCGAGCGCTTCGGCTTCGTGACCATCCCAGTCATGGCGCTCGTCGCCTTCCTCGCCATCCTTTCGCTGCTGCTCGGCATCTTGCCGAACGGTGGCGACTCGGAGATCCAGGAGCCCACCTGACATGACTCGAGCCAGCCGCTCGCGGCGCAGCCCGCGCCGCACTCAGCCGACTCCCCGCCGCTCGCTGACGCCGCTCGTTATCGGCGCCGTCGTCGCTATGGTGGGCATCGCCGCCGTCGCGGCGGTGATGATCGCCGGCCTTGCCCCCGCCGGGATCGCGGAGCCGGCGAGCTCGCCAGTCGCGGTCAGCGGCCAGTCGCTGCCGACCCTTTCCGACCCCGCCGTCGATCCCGCCGTGGGGCAGCGGCTGCCCTCGCTCGCTGGCATCGGCCTCGACGGGCAGCCGATGCAGATCGAGCCGGACGACGGGCCGATGGCGATCGTGGTCCTCGCCCACTGGTGCCCGCACTGCCAGTCCGAGCTACCGGATCTCGTTCAGTTCATCGACGGGGGCGGCGTGCCGGCGGGCGTATCCGTCGTTGGGCTATCCACTGCGATCGACGCGGTGCGGCCGAACTACCCGCCGTCAGCCTGGTTCGAACGCGAGGGATGGCGGCAGCCGACGCTGATTGATGACGCCAACTCGACTGCGCTGCGCGCGCTGGGCCTGGACGCCTTCCCGGGATTCGTGTTCGTCGGTGGCCAGGGCGCGGTGTCGTTGCGGCTCACCGGCGAGATCGGCGCCGATCGATTCGGCGAGATTCTCGCCTCGCTCGCGCCATGACCTCGCGACTGGGCGACACCAGGCGAGGGTGTCCGTTGAGGCGTCTGACCGCCGAGGATGAGCACATGACCGTTGACCGCTGGCGCATCATCGAGGGGCCTATTCGGATGTAAGGAGGATCCCTAAGCCATGAGTGCCACGCCCCCGCCCGCCATGCCACCTCCAGAGTCACCGCCACCGATGGCGCAGGGGCCAGCCGGATGGAGTGCGGCGGCGCCGACCAAAGCTGGGCCGGCGGCCGGACTCGTCTATGCCGGGTTCTGGGTCCGCGTGCTGGCGTTCATCATCGACGCCATCGCGCTCGGCATCCTGACGTCGGCGCTGGCCCCGATCTTAGGCGTTGGGATGGTGTTCGATCCGGCGAGGACGCAGTTCGAGATCGACTATGCCTACAGCGGGCTCAACACGCTATTGGGGCTCGTGTACTTCATCGGCTTCTGGTCCTGGCGCGGCCAGACCGTCGGGATGATGCCGTTCAACGTCCGTGTCGTGAGCGCCGATACCGGCGAGAAGATCGACGTCGTGCGCGGGCTCCTGCGATACGTCGGGCTGATCATCTCGTTCGTCGTAATCCTGATCGGCGTGATCTGGGTCGCGTTCGACGCTCGTAAGCAGGGCTGGCACGACAAGATGGCCAACACGCTGGTCGTGCGTCCCGGCTGAGCGTGCGGCGAGCCGAGCCGGGCGCCGGGGACTCCCGGAGGCTCGATGCGGGCGCCGATCGCCGCCAGCGACGGT
>DASWIE010000006.1:0-1957 GCA_036397815.1 Candidatus Limnocylindria bacterium | reverse complement strand
TGCGCGGGCGTCAGTCCTTTCAGAGACTGGTGGGGGCGACAGAAGTTGTAGTGCATGAAGTGGAGCGCCACCGCGTGTTCTAGGTTCTCGACCTTCTTAGCCCGGATTCACCGACGGTGTGAGTTGGACTGGCCGTTGAGCGGCGAAACGATCGTTTCGCTGGCTGGCGGAGCGGTTGGTAGCGTTGGGGGAGCGCGACGGTCGCTGTCTCGGCGTGCTGACGCGAGGTAGAGAGGTGGCGGACCCGGCCGCGGGGATGCTGGCGCCAGGCAGTGGAGCGTTCAGCGAGGCTGAAGAGCGTCAGGTCGGGAGCGGGATCGCCCGCAGCCGGGCCAGGGCGACGGTGAAGTTGGCGGCCCATGGCCAGCGCGCCGGCAGATGGAGGGTGAGCTGCCGAGCCGAGCGGGTCAGCCGCCCGGCGAGCGCGAAGAACCGTTGGCGGAGCGTCTTGGTGGTGACGATTCCCTCGCCGAGCCCGATGCGGGCGGTCCAGCGAGCCAGGTTGTGGGCACTGACCTGGACCGCGAGCCAGGCGCCGTTGGCGGCGAAGCGACCAGACGGCAGGTGGTTGAGCCCGACACCGTACTTGAGGTCGCGGATCGCGTTCTCGACCTCGGCGTGGCGGCGATGGTCGGCTTCGAGTTCGAGCGTCGGGCCAGCGCGGTCGGTGATGAAGGCGTGGTAGCTGTAGCTCGTGAAGAGCGCGAGCTGTGAACCCGGCGTCGGCTTCACGCGCCGCACGATCAGCCGGACCGCGGTCGCGTCTGGCTTGTCCTGGAACGGGGTGTAGGTCGTCTCGGCGACATCGGCGCCGCCCGCCATCCAGTACTCGATCGGCGTCCAGTCCGCCTCGGGAATCGCCTCGATCAGCCGGCGCATGCTCGGCTGCTGGCGGATCGTGATCGAGAAGCGGACGCCGAGCTTGCGGCAGACCGCGACGACCGCGTGGCCGTAGAAACCACTGTCGGCTCGCATCGTCAGTGGTCCGCTCGCCCCGGCGCGCCGGACCCGGCCGATCGTCTCACGCAGGAAGTGGGCGGCCCCCCGGGCGGTGTGGGCACGGCCTTCGCGCAGGCGGGCCATCAGCACGTCGCCGGTCCCAGCAGCGACCGCGAGTAGCGGGTGATAGCCGCGCACGTACGTGTAGCCGTGACGCCGGGCGCCCTCCTTGGCGAGACCGTAGGTCTCACAGATCGTCGAGTCGAGATCGATCGTCAGCGGCGCCGCGCCGGGTCCCGCTCCGGCCGCCCAGGCCCGGGCGAGCAACTCGCGGGTCACGCGGTCGAGCTGGCGGACGTGGCCCCAGCGGAAGCTGCGCAGGAACGTACCGAGGGTCGATGGGGCCTTGACGGTACAGCCGAGGACGCGTGCGATCCCACCGGCGCGCAACGCATCCGCGTCGTCAATGCAGTCACCACCGGCGAGCGCGGAGGCGACCAGCGTCAGCAGTTTATCTCCCACGTTCGCCCGCCCTGGGGCAGCACCGAGGTCAAGGTGCGTGTCGACGAGCGCCTGCAGACCAAGATGCTGGGCGAGCGTCGCCGGCAGCAGCAGCCCCGCGTGGGCCACCAGGCGGTCGTCGTCGAAGGCCGTCTCCAGCCGGTCGAGGCTGTGCGATGATTGCATCGATCAGGTGCTCCCTGTTCCGGGGCGATGGGCTGCTCTCAACGCCATCATCCCAGTTCAGCGGAGCACCTGTTTGCGTCTCCAGCCACCGAATCGGGTCGGCGGCTCGGTGGATCCGGGCTAAGCCTTGTGCCAGCTGCGGGGTCATGACGACCTCCACCGTTGAGCGCTCAGCGTCCGCTGGGCAGTGTATGTGAACGTCCATACGGCCAGTGATGGCGGTCAGCGCGGCTGCGAACATGGCAGTCGGGTAACGCGCTTCGCGCACAGCGCCGGCGGATCACGAGATCCGTCGGAAGCGTCGGGCAGTCAGACCCACGCTGCTCTCAAC
>DASWIE010000005.1:0-17014 GCA_036397815.1 Candidatus Limnocylindria bacterium | reverse complement strand
CGCCGCCGACTCGCCGATCCCGAAGGTCTTCACCGAGCGGACGTGGAGTGGCTGGACGGCGAACCGCTTGGCCAGCCGCGGCGCAACCTGCTCCGCCCACATCAGCCTCATCTCGGCGGGCACTCCGGGCAGCAGGACGACGACCGACCCGTCGCGGTCGACCCACCAACCGGGCGCCGAGCCGATCGGGTTGCCCAACGCCTCGGCCGATGGGATCAGCATGGCCTGACGCAGGTTCGAGTCCGGCATGCGCCCGTACGCCGCGAACCGCGCCCGAAGCTCCGACTCCAGCGGAGGGTCCGCGACCAGCGCCTCATCCAGGGCATCGGCCAGCCCTTCGCGGGTCAGATCGTCGTGGGTCGGGCCCAGCCCGCCAGTGGCGACCACCAGGTCGGCGCTGCCGCGCGCTTCCGCAAAGGCCGCCGCGATCGCGCTCCGGTCATCGGGCAGCTGGCGAACGCCAAGCAGCTCCACACCGGCACGCGCCACCTCGCCGGCCAGGTGGGCCGCGTTGGTGTCGACTGTCTCGCCCAGCAGCAGCTCGCTGCCGATGCTCAGCAGCACGGCGCGCGGCGCCGCGCCGCCCGTCGGAGCCGTGCTCAGCCGAACCGCTCCCGCAGGGGCACAGCCGCCCGGTCGGCGAGGCGTTGCAGCCCGGCTGGCCCCTCGGCGGCCGGCATGATCAGGACCAGGTGATGCGCGCCGCCGCGCGCGTAGCCGCTGGCGATCTCGACGACCGCGTCGTAGTCCCCGTCGCGCAGGAACGCCTGTGCGCTGATCTCGATCTCGTCCGGATCGCGGCCGACCGCCTCGCAATGGCGCAACAGGGCACCCCGCTTCTCCGCGAAGGTCGAAGGCTCGCCCGTGTGGTTCCAACCGTCCGCCAGCTCGGCCGTGATCCGGAGCCCGCGGCGCAGCCCCTGCGAGCCGAGCCAGATCGGCGGGCCGCCCGGCGTCACCGGCGGGGGATCGCAGACCGCATCGGTCAAGCGGTAGGGCGGCGCTTCGAGCGACACGCCATCCGGCTGGCGCCAGAGCGCGCGAATGACGCGCACCGCCGACTCCATCATCGAGATCCGCTCCCCAATCGGTGGGAAGGGCAGCCCGTACATCTCGTGCTCCGCCTCGTGCCAGCCAGCGCCCAGTCCCAGCACGAAGCGCCCCGGAGCGATGTGATCGAGGGTTGCCCCCATCTTGGCCACCAGCGCCGGATGGCGATAGGTGTTGCCGAGCACCAGGTGCCCGAACTGCAGGCGGCGCGTTCGGGCCGCCAGCGCGCCGGCCAGGACGAACGCCTCGTGACTGCCGCCCCCTCCCTCGCCCAGCGCCACGAAATGGTCGAAGATCCAGGCCGAATCGAAGACCTCCAGCGTGTCGCCCAGCTCCCAGGTGGCGAGCAGGGTCGGCACGTCGACGTTCGTCTGGGAAGTCTTGAAACCGATGCGCACTCAGGCGAGTCTAGAGCGCGGGCGGACACATCGGTCTAGCATCCAACCAATGACCGATCCCGCCCTGACGATTGAGCGCGTCCTGTCGGACGAGCTGCGGTCCTGGCTCATGGCCGAGCTGCGCTACCCGGTGCTGGCGGTGCTGACCGACGAGGGCGCGCCGAGCCAATCGGTGATGTGGTTCGACCTGGATCCGGAGCGGCCAGACACGATCGTCATGAACACCAAGGTGGGGCGCGCCAAGGAGCGCTACCTGCGCCGGGACCCGCGGGTCAGCATCTGCTTCGAGGAGGGCCTCACCTGGGTCGCGCTGCGGGGCATGGCGGAGCTTGACGACGACCGGGAGCGCTCGCTGGCCGACATCCAGGCGCTCGCCGTGCGCTATGGCGACGACCCACATGACTTCGCCGGCCAGCAGCGCGTCACGTTCCGGGTGCGGGTCGAAAAGGTGATCCGGCACGACTGATGAGGGTCGCCCTGCTTGCCGGCGGCACGGGCGGCGCGAAGATAGCCCACGGCTTCCAGCAGGTCCTGCCAGCCGGCGACTTGACCGTCGTGGTGAACGTCGCAGACGACACGGAGTGGCTGGGGCTGCTGGTGTGCCCGGACATCGACACCATCCTCTACACCCTCGCCGGAGTCGCGGACCGCGAGCGGGGCTGGGGCGTGCAGGGCGACACGTTCACCGCCCTTGGCATGCTGGCGCGCTACGGCGTGGACACCTGGTTTCAGGTGGGGGACGCGGACCTCGCCACCCACGTGCGCCGCAACCAGCTGCTGGGCGAGGGCTCTTCCCTGACCGATGCCACCGCCACGATGGCCGCAGCCCGGGGCGTGCCGAGCAACCTGGTCCCCGCCACGGATGACCGCTTGCGAACCAAGGTGCAGACCGGTGACGGCTGGGTCGACTTCCAGGAGTACTTCGTGCTCCGTGGCCAGGCGGACGCGGTGCGGTCGCTGCGCTTCGACGGAGTCGAGGAGGCGCGTCCGAGCCCCGACGCGTTGGCCGCATTGGCGGAGGCCGAGCTGGTGGTGATCGGGCCGTCCAACCCGCTGGTCAGCATCGGGCCGACGCTCGCGATCCCCGGCATGCGAGAGGCAATCCTTGCCTCGCCGGCCCCGCGGATCGGGGTCAGCGGGATCGTGGCCGGGAAGGCGCTCCGCGGCCCGGCCGACAGGATGCTCGTCTCGCTCGGCCACGAGTCGAGCGCGCTTGGCGTCGCACGCCTCTACCAGGGGCTGATCCAGCGCTTCGTGATCGACGCCGCGGACGCCGAGCTGGCGCCCCAGATCGAGGCGCTCGGGATGGAGGTCAGCGTCCTGCCCACCGTGATGCGCAGCGATGCTGACCGCGCCGAGCTGGCGCGCGCGATCCTGGCTGTGGCATGACCACCCGGATCATCGTGCCGCACCGCGGCCTCGAGGCGGCGAAGACACGCCTCGCCGCCGTCCTGGACGACGCGGAGCGGATCGAGCTCGCCCGCAAGCTCCTCGCCCGCGTCCTGTCGGTCGTGCAGGAGGCGTGCTCGGACGTGGTGGTGATCACACCGGCCGCGTCCCTGGAGCCGATCGTCGCCGCGGCTGGCGCGCGCCTGATCGTGCAGCGCGGCATGGGCCTCAACCGCGGGCTCGACCAGGCGCGGGACGAGGCCGTGGTCGACGGGATCGAGACGCTGTGCATACTCCACGGCGACCTCCCGAACCTCACCGTCGACGACGTTCGAGCGCTGATCGCGGCGGTGCCGGAGCCGAGCGGCGTGGCGATCGCCCCCGACCGCGCCGGGAGCGGCACCAACGGCCTCGCGATGCGGCCGCCCGGCGCGATCGGGTTTGCCTTCGGCGTCGGCTCGTTCGCGGCGCATCGGTCCGCGGCCGGGGCCGCGGGGTTGCCGGTCGCCATCGTCGAGCGCCCCGGGCTCGCCTTCGACCTCGACACGCCCGCCGACCTGGCACGCTGGCTGGAGCTGGGCGACGCGGCGTGATGTCGCTCATCCCGCTCGAGCGGATCCCCGAGGTCCGGCCCGGCGACGACCTGGCTGCCCTCATCGCGGCGGCGCTCGGCGCCGCCGGCATCGGTCTCATGGACGCCGACGTGCTGGTCGTCACCCAGAAGGTCGTCAGCAAGGCTGAGGGGCGAGTGGTCGAGCTGGCTTCGGTCACCCCGGGCGAGGAGGCGCGCGCCTGGGCCGAGAAATGGGGCAAGGACCCGCGGCAGGTGGAGCTGGTGCTGCGGGAGAGTGCCGAGGTCGTCCGCATGGCCGATGGGGGACTCATCATCTCGCGCACCCGGCACGGGTTCGTCTGCGCCAATGCGGGCGTGGACCTTTCCAACGTCGGCGGCGGGGAAGTTGCGACCCTGCTGCCCGAGGACCCGGACCGCTCCGCGCGCTCGCTTCGGTCGCGCCTCGGCGAGCTTACCGGCGCTTCGCCCGCGATCCTGATTTCCGACTCGTTCGGCCGGCCGTGGCGCAACGGGATCGTGAACGTGGCGATCGGAGCAGCCGGTCTCGACGTCCTGGTCGACCTGCGCGGCACCCCCGATGCGCAGGGACGCGAGATGCGCTCGACGGTGATCGCGATCGGCGACGAGCTTGCCTCGGCCGCCGACCTGGCTGGCGGGAAGGTCGCGCAGCGTCCCATCGTGCTGGTGCGCGGGTTCGAGTTCGCCCTGCCTGCCGGGGAGGAGCGTGGGGCTGCCGCCCTCGTCATGCCTCGGGAACAGGACCTCTTCCCGTAGGTGCCAGGCCGCACCGGCTTCTGCGTGGCGCACACAGTTCAGAGGCGGAACTGGCGACATACCGTGGCAATGATCGTGCAGGAACTCATCCCTGCCCGCTGAGCGGGCGAGCCATGAACGACGAAAAGCTGGTCCTGAACCGATACCTGCTTCAGAAGCGCATCGCGCTGGGCGGCAGCGCGGAGGTGTGGCACGCCCGCGACCGGAAGCTGAATCGCGCCGTCGCGGTCAAGCGGCTGCATGCCCACCTCCTGCCGGATGCCGCCTCCAGGCGCCGCCTGGCCGCCGAGGCTCGTGCGGCCGCACGGCTCGCACACCCGGGAATCGTCGAGATCTACGACGTCGACACCGAGGGCGAGATGCCGGTGCTGGTGATGGAGCTGGTCGACGGTGAGTCGCTGGCGGCACGACTCGACCGGGGCGGACCCCTGCCGGCGGATGAGGCAGCCCGGATCGCGGCCGATGTCGGCGATGCCCTCTACCATGCGCACCGGCAGGGGATCATCCATCGCGACGTGAAGCCGGGCAACGTCCTGCTCGGCCGCGACGGCAGCACCCGGCTCGTCGACTTCGGCATCGCCCACAGCCTGGCGGCGGCGGCCGAGCGCCTGACGCTCGACGGGTCGGTGGTCGGCACGCCGCGCTACATGGCGCCCGAGCAGCTGACCGACGGGGCCATCGGGCCGCGGACCGATCTATTCGGGCTGGGGCTGCTCCTCCACGAGATGTTGACTGGGCGCTTGCCTTTCAAGGCGACGGCACCGGTCGCGCTCGCCGAAGAGCAGGCCGCCGGCCCGCCCCCAGTCAACGGGATCGAGCCGCCGTTGGCCGCCCTTATCCGCGCCTGCCTCGAACCCAATGCCGAGAAGCGCCCCGTCCACGCGGGCGCGGTCGCAACCGCCCTTCGAGCGTGGCTCGTTGGCGATCCTGCGCCCGCCCTTGCGGTCGCTGCGCGCCAGCCTGTGCCGCCGGCTCCGGAGCCATCGGTCGACACGCAGGCCGTCACCCAGCAGATGGTCGCCGTCGGACCACCGGTGGAACCGCTACCGGCCGCGCCCGCCGCCCCGGCGCCCAGGCCCCGCCAGCCGCAGCACGCCGGCGCGCCGGGCCGAGGACCACGACGTCCGGTGGCCGCGGCCGCCGCCCTGGCCGCCGTTGCGCTCATAGCCCTGCTGACAGTGGCGTTCCTGGATCCGAGCCGCCTGCCGACCATCGCCGCACCGAGCAGCACACCAACCGTTGCGCCGACGCCGACCCCGCCGCCGGCATGGCTCGCCGAGCTCGTGCAGGCATACCGCGACGCGTGCGGTCCACGAGATGCCGACCAGGTGGCAATCGACCTGGCCGCCATGACCGAAGAGGAGGCCAGGGACCACGTGGAAGAGCTGACGGACGGTTGTGACGATGGGAAGCCGGGCAAGGGCCGCGGCAACGGCGACGGAGGCGGCGGCGGGGATTAGACCGGAGGCGACGGCGCGCTACAGCGGCTGGAGAAAGAGGGCCACGATCTCGCCACCCTCCACCCGGAAGTTCGCCTCCACGTGCATCGAAGGGGCGCCGGGGCGCATGACTGTCACGTCCGCGATGTAGCTGGAGCCCATGCTCCGGCCTTCGTTGGCGTACATCCGGAAGCCGTCGCCGGCACGCACGAACCAGCCGCCGACCTTGTCCCGCCCACGCAGGTTCGTGCGCTCGTCAGAGCCGGGCACGCTGATCCCCATCACCGCGTGCTCCGCGAAGAGCCCAACGGCCTTGTCGCGCAGGTCGTCGTTGATCAGCTCGAAAAAGAGATCGACGGTCTCGGTGGCTCCCATCTGCACCTGAGTCTATTCGGTCGTACTCGCTGCTGTGTCGCGCTGGGGGCTGTGAGGCCCTAGACTCGGCGTCCTCGCCCATGGAGGCATCCGCATGCTCGAAGCAGCCTGGCGCCGCCGCTTTCGTGCCCCATTCGCGCTGTTACCGCAATGGGCAAGCCTCCGGCCGGATCGGTTGCTCTACCTGTCCAACGCAAGCGGCAAGTGGGAGTTCAGCGCCTGGGATCGCGCGACTGACGTTCACCGGCAGGTGACCGATCGCGGCGAGGGGACGACGAATGCCCAGATCGACCCGACCGGGGACACCTGTTACTGGTTCGAGGACACCGATGGCGACGAACTGGGCGTCTGGATGACGAAGCCGTGGGAGGGTGGTGACCCACGCGTGGCCTTCGGGGGGATTGACCCAGCCTACAGCGCCGGCCTTGCACTTGGTACGGGGGCGGCCGTTGTCGGCAGCTCGAGTGAGGCCGGAAGCCAGATGTACGCCATCCAGCCGGGAGCCCCTCCTCGCCTCTTCTACCAGCATACCGAGAGTGCCTGGCTCTCCGGCGTACCGCGCTGGTGGGCGGCGATATCGGGCCTCTCGAGCGACGGTGGACTTGTCTGCTTCCATCACTCGGAGCAGGGCGACAGCCGGCACCCCGCGGTGCGCGTCTGCGACCTCACCGGCCAGCGGGTAGCGGAACTCTGGGATGGCCCGGGGCTGGGACTGTCGGCTGGCGCGTGGTCGCCGGTGCACGGCGATAGGCGCCTCATCGTGCATCACGAACGGGACGGCAAGCGACGGCCGATGATCTGGGCACCGGAGCGCGATGAGACTGTCGACGTTCCACTCGACCTGCCTGGGGAGGTGGAGGCATCCTGGTATCCCGAAGGTACTGCGTTGCTGCTCGAGCATGACCACGCGGGACGGATCGAGCTCCTGAAGCATGACGTGCGGACCGGATCCGTTACCGATCTGGGAGTCGCCAGAGGCATCGCGGGCCCGGCTGCGGTGCGCCCGGATGGAGATGTCTGGTACGTATGGACGGATGCGTCATCGCCTCCAGAGGTCCGCCGGAGCGGTGGCGGGGTCGCCTTCCGGCTTCCGGGTGAGCCGGCGCCCCAGGGCGTTCCATACGCCGACCTCCATGTCGGCAGGGTGCCGGCGTTCGTCGCCGAGCCTCACGCAGCGCGTCCTCACCCGACCATCGTCCTGATCCACGGCGGCCCGGATGCGCACGACGGCGACGAGTTCTTTCCCGAGCTCCAGGCGTGGGTCGACCACGACTTCGCGTGCGTGCTGGTGAACTACCGAGGCAGCACGGGCTATGGCCGTGACTGGCGCGATGCGATCACGGGCAATCCGGGCTTCACCGAGCTGCAGGACATCGCCGCGGTTGCCGACCGCGTCGTGGCCGATGGGATCGCGGATCCGAAGCGCCTGGTGCTCGCCGGCGGCTCGTGGGGAGGCTATCTGACGCTGCTCGGGCTTGGAATCGATCCCGGCCGCTGGTCCCTTGGCATCGCATTGGTACCGGTTGCCGATTACGTGGCCGCCTACGAGGACGAGATGGAGCCGCTCAAAGCCTTCGATCGGGCTTTGTTCGGCGCGTCACCTGCCGATGATCCCGAGCGCTATCGTGCGCGATCTCCGATCACCTACGTGGAGGAGGTTGACGTGCCGGTGTTCGTGTCGGTCGGAGAGAACGATCCCCGCTGCCCGGTGCGCCAGATCGACAACTACCTCGACCGACTGCGAGCGCTCGGTAAAGCTCACGAGGTCCTGCGGTTCGACGCAGGCCATGGCTCCAGGAAGATGGAGGAGCGGATCCGGCAGACGGAAAAGATGATCGACTTCGCGGCCCGCCACCTCGGTACGCCGGCGCCACAGTGATCCGCATCGGGCTGATCGGCTGGGGGACCATGGGCGCGGCGCTGGGCGACCTGGTGGCCACCGGCCCGCTGCCCATCGAGCTGTCGCGCGTTGCGGTCCGCGACGCGGCCCGCGCGCGGAGCCGCGGGCTCCCGCCGGGCGTCGACATCGGTCCACCCGAAGAGCTCGTCGAAGACGATGGGCTCGACGCGGTCGTAGAGCTGGCGGGAGGCATCGACGAGCCCGCGCGTTGGGCGCGCACCACGCTGCGACGCGGCCGCCCGTACGTCACCGGCAACAAGGCGCTGCTCGCCACGCACGGGGATGAGCTGGCCCGGCTGGCGCGGGCGAACGGCGCCGCGCTGCTGGCGTCGGCCAGCGTCGGCGGTGCCACGCCCATGATCGAGCTGGTCGAGCACCTGGCGGCAAGCTCCCGGATCGTGCGGTTGCGGGGCCTGCTCAACGCCACCACGACCTTCGTCCTGGCGGCGATGGGCGACGGCAGCACCTACGACTCCGCCCTGGCCGAGGCACAGCGGGCCGGCTACGCCGAGCCGGACCCGTCCTTCGACGTCGAGGGACGCGACGCCGCACAGAAGCTGGCCATCCTGGCGTCGGTTGCGTGGGGCCGCTGGCGCGCCGAGCGCGAGGTCGACACCCGCGGTATCGTCGGCGTCCGAGTGCCCGGTGGCGAGACGATCCGACTGGTGGCAGAGGCGAACGAGGCGACGATGCGGGTTGGACCGATGGAGCTGGACCAGGGAACGGCCTTTGCCGCGGCGTCCGGCGTGGAAGGCGTGCTGGAGGTCGAGCTGCGAGACGGATCCGTTCTCCGCATATCGGGCCCGGGGGCCGGGGGTCCGCTCTCGGTGGGCGCGGTGTATGCCGACCTGGCACGCCTGGTCGCCGGCGAGCGACCGATCCTGTTCGGGGCAACGTCATGAGCGACTGGCCGGTCGTCGGGGTGGCGGGTGCACGGGGCGTGGTGGGTGGCGTCTTCCTCTCCATCCTGGCCGATGCCGGCCTGCCGGCCGGCTCGCTGCGAGCCTTTGGCTCGGAGGTGGGCACGGTCGCCTACGGCGACGGCGAGGTGCCGGTCGGCGTCCTGGAGGACGGCGTGGCCGGCGAGCTGGAGGTGCTGTTCCTGGCGACGGATGCACCGGCCTCGCGCGAGATCGTGGCCGGTCCAGGCCAGAGCGTGCCGCTGATCGTCGACAACTCGAGCGCGTTCCGGCTCGATCCCGCGGTCCCGCTGGTGGTGCCGGAGGCGAACGGCGTCGTCCTGCGCGGCCACGACGGCAACCTGGTCGCGAACCCGAACTGCACGACTGCGGCCGCCGTGGTGGCGCTGGCCCCCATCCGCGACGCTGCCGGGCTGGCATCGGTCGACCTCGCCTCCTACCAGGCGGTGAGCGGCGCCGGCCGCGCCGGGCTGGACGCCTATGAGGCGGAGCGAGCCGCGGGCGGGACGGAACGGGCTGCAGGCTCACCGTTCCATGGCCGCATCGCCGACAGCGTCGTGCCGCAGATCGACGTGCTCGACGAGACGGGCTGGTCCGGCGAGGAGCGCAAGATCATCGCCGAGCTGCGGAAGATCCTGGGCATGCCCGAGCTCGACCTGGCGGCCACCACCGTCCGGGTGCCGGTTCATACCGGACACTCGGTTGCGCTGCACTTCACCACGGTGCAGGACACGAGCGTCGAGGAGCTGGAGAGCGTGCTCAGGGCCGCGCCCGGGCTGGAGTATCGCCCGGCGGACGGCAGCTATCGGCACCCCATGCCGCTCGACGTCGCCGGCCGCGACCCGGTCCTGGTCGGTCGCCTGCGCGCGATCCCCGGTCGCGCCCGTGGGTTCGCCCTCTTCCTGTCGTCCGACAACCTGCGCAAGGGCGCGGCGCTCAACGCGATCCAGGTCGCCGCCTGTGCCGATCCGGAGCGCTTCGGCCGCCTGGTACCCCCGCCTCGCTAGGCCCGCTGCCCCCGCCGTTTTCTTCGCGGCGATCATCTGGCGTTCCTATCGGCGAACTTCAGGCGGATGGATGGCCGCCTGGGTCGCCGGTCGTTCGTGGCAGCCAAGATTGCCGCTCGCCGGCCCCCAACTTGGCCGATGTGATCGCTACGTGATCCTGGCGGCTGATCGGGACACCACGTTTGACATGACTGGACCGCACTGTCCGTTTCCGGACACCACCGCACACGGATGAGGCGCTACGATCCGCGAGCCGAGTGCAGCGACCGCTCGCGCCGGCCAGTTCGAGGATCAGAGGGGAGTGTCTTCGTTCGCCGACCTTGCTCATGACTTCCTCGCGGAGCAGTACAACGAGCACCCGGTTCGATCCAGCGGGATGGGCCTGACCCAGTTCGACGATCAGCTTGACGACCTATCGGCAGAGGCGTTCGAGCGCCGTGCGACGTCGGCCGCTGCGTGGCGGGCTCGCTTCTCCGCGCTCGACGCCGCCGAGCTGACCTTCGACGAGGCGATCGATCGCGACCTGGCAGTGGCCAGCCTGATCGAGCAAGGGGTATACGACGAGTGGCAGGTCTGGCGTCGTCAGCCGGACTACTACCTGAACCCGGGCATGCGCGGCGTCTTCGTCCTCTTCCTCCATCAGCTGCGCCCGGAGGCCGAGCTCGCCGCGTCCGCTGCCGCGCGGCTGCGCCAGGTGCCGGCCAACCTGGAGGATGGCCGAGCGAACCTGCGGCCCGAGCTGGTGCCGGAGGTGCTGCTCGACCGCGCCATCAACCAGGCGCGTGCCGGAGCCAACTACACCCGCTTCCTCCTTCCCGCCCAGGTCGCCGAGGAGAACCGCGAGGATCTGGCCGAGGCGGGCGCGGAGGCGGCCGATGCCTTCGAGGGCTTCGCCGACTTCCTGGAGGAGATGCGCCCCGCCGCGCACGGCGACTGGGCCTTCGGCGAGGATCGCTACAACACGGTCCTGCGCGACGCTGAGCTGCTTGGTTTCGACGCTCGGACGCTTCGCGAACGGGCCCGGGAGCAGATACGGGAGCTCACCGCGGCGCTGCGGCAGGGTGCACAGGAGCTGACCGGGAGCGATGACTGGCACGCGGTCCTGCTCGACCTCAACAAGGACCGGCCGGAGACGCCGGAGGCGATGCGGCTGGGCTACGAGGACTGGACCGAGCGGTCTCGCCAATTCCTTCGTGACCGGCGTCTGGTCAGCTTCCCCCCGGGCGAGGAATGCGACGTCGTGCCCTCGCCGCCGTTCCAGCGCCCGGTGCTGGCGGTCGCCTCCTACGTCGCACCCCCGAGCTTCAGCGAGACGATGCGCGGACACTTCTTCGTGCCCTACCCGCCGGACGGCGCCAGCGAGGAGGAGATCGCCAAGCGGCTCGAATCGAACTGCTACCCCGGCATTCCCACCACCGCCGTGCACGAGGCGTATCCCGGCCATCACTGGCACCTGGTGATGGCCAAGGGCAATCCGTCGCACCTGCGCCAGTGGTTCGGGACGAGCTACTTCGCGGAGGGCTGGGCGCTCTACGCGGAGCGGATGATGCGCGACGCCGGCTTCTATGACGACCTGCGCCACGTCATGTTCCAGTACGAGGCCACCCTCTTCCGCGCGGCGCGCATCGTGACCGACGTCAGCCTGCACCTGGGCGAGATGACCCATGAGGAGGGCGTCCGCTTCATCTTGGAGAACTCGAGCATGACCGAGCCGACGGCCGTGGCCGAGGTCACCCGCTACTGCTCCTGGCCCACGCAGGCGAGCTCGTACCTGACCGGCTGCCTGGAGATCCTGCGGATTCGAGACCGATTTCTCTCCGCCCGCGGGACCGATGCGACCGATGTCGACGCCCTACGCGACTTCCACGACGCGATCACCAGCTCCGGGACGCTGCCCATCGCCCTGGCCGAACGCGCGGTGATGGCCGCGGTCTAGGGTCGCTCGTACTCCACGAAGTCGTACATGTGGTCGTAATCCGGTGAGAGGTAGACCGTGTCGGGCAGGAGCGGCAGATTGGTCCCGAAGTAGGCGTTGAACACGATCCGGAACGCGTTCACCGGGCTGATCCGGTCGTGGAAGCCCAGGTCGGCGGGGTCGACGCCCGGCAGGTGATAGGCGTTCAGGATGCCGAACTTCTGCTGCAGCTCCTCCGGCGTGGCCTCCAGCCACGTGAAGCCGTGCTCGTCGCTCGCGAAGCGTGACGGGAATGGGCCCTCGTCGGCCTGCAGGATGATGACGGGCTCCTCGCCGGACGGGACGTCGAGCAGCTTGTCGATCGCGGCCAGCACGCGCTGGTTGGCCCACTGCAGCTGCCGGACGTACTCCTCTGTGCCCGGCCGGTCCTCCCGCTCCTCGGCGGTGGGCAGGGTGCCGTCGATATCGAACACGTAGGGCGGATGGGGGACCAGGATGTGGGCGAAGGTGAAGGTAGGGCCGGGCCGGTCACCCGCATCCTCCAGCCGGTCGAAGGCAAACAGGGTGTGGCTGCGTGCCAGCAGGGGGAAATCGGTCGTCTCCGGATCCTCATCGGCCTCATCCGGTGGCGTGAGCAGGCTGAGGAGGGTGGTGTCGACCAGGGCGCTGCGGAACTCGGCACCCTCTGAGAAGCGGAGCACGCGGTCGGCGTCGACGTTGGTCGCCGACGGCTCCCAGTAGTTGCCGATGTGGACGTACTCATAGCCCAGCGATCGCAGCGTGGCAGGAACCGCGAGATGGTCTCGCAGCGCGCTGTGGATGGGGCCGAAGGTTGCCGGGTCGCCGTCCTTCAACGCCTGGCCGTCGATGTGGCTCATGTTGAGTGAGCTGACCACCGAGAAGGCGGTCTTGAAGTAGTTCGCCCAGCTGTCCGTGGCGACGTCGAAGCCCCGATCTTCGAGCTCGGCCAGGAACGGGCCGTTGTCGTAGCCGTAGAGAAGCTCGAGCGTCTCGGTGCTGGCGTAGCGGTCCAGGATGACGTAGTAGATGTCCGGGCGGTTGCCCAGATCCCGGGCCTCGGATACGACCGCTTCGCGGCCGCCCGGGACGAGGCGCGCGATGCCGGTGGCGAAGCCCACCACCTGCGCCAGGTTGAAGGCCACCACCACGGCGCTGGCGAGGTTGAGAAAGCGGTTGGCCGGCACGGCCCAGCGGCCGGCCCGCCAGGCCACCATGGCTACGATCACGCCGAGGACCGCCCACCCCGCCGCCAGGAGGTTGCGGTCGCCGATCGTGGGACCGACCAGGTTCCAGACGTGGCCGAAACTGAAGAAGAGAGCAAGCAGCAGCGTCGCCAGCAGAGCGCCGCGCATCAGGTCGCGCGTGAGCAGCGCGCAAATCATCAGGGTCCCGACCGCGACCGCCAGGCACGCCCCCAGCGGCGCCCAGAGCGGCGAGAGGGTCACCTGCTGAACCGCGTTCTCGACGAACAGGAAGAGGACCGGGAAGGCGGCGATCAGGACCGGGTGGAGGGGCAGCGCCGACCAGTCGAGTCGCCGAATTGGGCCATCCCGGGTTAACATCCGCGAAACACTACGCGAAGGTGGACGCGCTCGAATGAGCATCCTCGCCTACATCGACCCCGGGTCCGGAAGCCTGCTCCTGCAGGCGCTCCTGGCCGCCCTGCTGTCGGTCCCCTTCTTCTTCCGCCGCACCATCGGCGGGGTTTGGCACCGGCTCCGCGGGGTGAGGGCGGAACCGACCAGCCCCGACGCTACCGAGCGGTCCGACCGCTGACCTCACCGTCGGGCCGCTCCGCGGCCGACGCCCCGGCCGGCTCCGCGCCAGAGTCCGCTTCGTTCCGCGACCCGAGCGGCCACGTCTTCCGGCGCGACGGGATCCTGTATCGGCAGATCCAGCCGTCCGGCGTGGCCGACTGGGCGGCGTTCGAGGAGCGCGGGCTGCACCGCGGGCTCATCGCCGACGGCCTGTTGGTCGAGGACGAGGCGGCAGCAGTTGAGCTGGCGACGGCACCCGACGCGGTGGCCGTCATCCGGCCGCGCGAGCTCGAGCTCATCTCGTACCCCTACGAGTGGTGCTTCAGCCAGCTCCGAGAGTCAGCGCTGCTCACCCTGGAGCTGCAGCGGCGCGCGCTCGCAGTCGGGATGCGCCTGAAGGACGCCAGCGCCTACAACGTCCAGTTCGACGACGGCCGCCCAATCCTGATCGACAGCCTCTCGTTCGAGGTCGCCGATCCGACCGAGGCCTGGCCCGCCTACCGCCAGTTCTGCGAGCACTTCCTGGCACCGCTCGCCCTGATCGCGTATCGCGACGCGCGCTGTGGCCTGATGCTGCGCGATTTCATCGACGGCATCCCGCTGGACCTGGCGACCGCGTTGCTGCCATGGCGAACGCGGCTGCGTCCCGGTCTGCTCGCTCACCTGCACGCGCACGCCGGGGCCCAGCGGCGGGGTTTGGCGGCCGGCCCCGCCCGTGACGGAAGCTCGCGGCGGCGTATGACGAAGCTCGGCCACGAAGCCCTGCTCGACAGCCTGCGTCGGACGGTGGAATCGCTGCGCTGGAAGCCGCGCGGTGCCTGGATCGAGTACGGGACGCAGACCAGCTACACGCCGGCGGCCGCGGATGCCAAGCGCTCCGCCGTCGAGCGCATGGTGGGCTCATCGGCCGCGCGGGTGGTCTGGGACCTCGGCGCCAACGTCGGCACCTACTCGGGCGTGGCGGCCGGGGAGGGGCGCAAGGTCCTCGCCTTCGACCGGGATGCGGGCAGCGTGGAACGCCACTGGCGGACGCTCACTGCGGATGCGCGTGCATCGGTCCTTCCGTTGGTGATGGACCTGGCCAACCCGAGCCCGGGCCTGGGCTGGGCGCTGGAGGAGCGCCGGTCGCTGCTCGATCGCGGGCCGGCAGACCTGATCATGGCGCTCGCGCTCGTCCACCACCTGGCGATTGGCAACAACGTGCCGCTTCCCATGATCGCCTCCCTCTTCGCTCGCCTCGGCAGGCGGGCGATCGTGGAGTTCGTCCCCAAGGAGGACCCGATGACGCAGCGCCTCCTGGCGGCACGGCCGGACATCTTTCCCGACTACACGCTGGACGGCTTCCGCGCCGCCTTCGCCAGGCACTTTCGGATCCACGAGGAGACGCCGATTCGCGAGAGCCTGCGCTGGCTCTTCCTGCTCGAGCGCCGCGGCTGACCGCCAACGCACCTGGTCCAGTCAGAACCCCGGGTGCTACAAACGACCGATCCCGGTCGGAAACGCTCGCTGACAGCACTCACAGTGCCTATGGACGACCAATCGTCGACGGATCCTGCTGCTTACAGCACCGCGAGTACTGCGCACTGCGCAAAATGAGTCACGCATGACGTCTGACCTGCCCCAGGACCTTCCCGACCGCTCGCCCCAGCCCTCGCCGAACGCCGCGCCTCCGGTCACCGATGCGGTCCGCGCCGTGCTCGAAGGCGGGCTCGAGCCCCGGGCGGAGGCCGCGAAGAAGCGCGTGGTCGTCATCGGTGCCGGCCTGGCCGGCCTGGTGGCCGCCTACGAGCTGAAGCGCGCCGGCCACGAGGTGGTGGTGCTGGAGGCACAGAATCGGGTCGGTGGCCGCGTTCACACGCTGCGGACCTTCGCGCCGGGCCTGTATGCGGAGGCCGGCGCCATGCGCATCCCGCGCGCGCACGACCTGACCCTCGGCTACTGCGAGCGGTTCCGATTGCCGCTTCGCCCGTTCGTGATGGGCAACCCCAAGGGCCTCGTCTTCGTCGGCGGCCGGCGCATGACCGTGGCCGAGGCGAACGCCGACCCGACGAGCCTGGCTTTCGAGCTCGCGGAGCAGGAGCGCGGCCGGACGGCGGATGAGCTGTGGGAGGGGGCGATCGGCGACCTGCGCGCCATGGTCGAGCGCGAGGGCGATGCCGCGTGGGAGCAGATCGTGCGCGATTACGACCAGTATTCGCTGTACGAGTTCCTCCGCTTCCGCGGCTGGTCGACCGGCGCGATCGAGTACTTCGCGGTCATGAACTTCCTGGAGTCGGACATGCACAACGCGCTGGTCGAGGTGCTGCGCGAGGACCTGGGCGGCGCCTACGTCGACATGCAGGAGATCGCCGGCGGCATGGACCAGCTGCCCGGCGCCTTCTTCGGTGAGCTGCAGCGCGAGGTTCGGCTCGGTGCCGAGGTCTTCGCCATCGAACAGGATCCCGCCTCGGTATCGGTCCATTTCAAGACGGAGGCCGGACGATTCAGCGAGCGCGGCGACTACGCCGTCTGCACCCTGCCGTTCTCGGTGCTGCGCAGCGTCGAGATGGTCACGCCCTTCTCACACGGCAAGCAGCGCGCGATCCGCCAGCTCAACTACCACGCCTCCACCAAGATCCTGTTCCAGGCGCGCGAGCGCATCTGGGAGACGGAGGACGGGATCCAGGGAGGCGCCACCGTGACGGACCTGCCGATCCGACGCATGAACTACCCGACCCCCGACCCGACCACGGAGCGCGGCGTGCTCTTGGCCTCGTACACCTGGGGCCAGGACGCGCTGCAGTGGGGCGCCATGGACGAGGAGACCCGCCTGGAGGAGGCGCTCGACGACGTGTCCCGGATCCACCCTCGCATCCGCGAGGTGTACGAGGTCGGCGCGTCGTACGCCTGGTATGGAGACCGATGGGCGCGGGGCGCCTTCGCCATGTTCGCGCCCGAACAGCAGACGCAGCTCCAGGAGGACATCGTCCGTTCGGAGGGCCGGATCCTGTTCGCCGGAGAGCACTGCTCGCTCTACCACGCCTGGATCCAGGGCGCGCTGGAGTCCGGGATTCGCGCCGCCAGCCAGATCCACGAGGCGCCGTCGGCCTGACGTCCGATTGCCGAGGGGCGGCAGCACTGAGCGTGCTGCAATAGACCGATATCGCGCCGTCCGGTGTTCTGGCAGCACTCGTGGTGCCTAGCGCTGACCCAAACATCTGTCAGACCGTCGTTTGCAGCACTGCCGGTGCTGAGCCCAGCCGTTCTGACGTGAACAGCCATTCTTTGAGTCGCCCGGCCCCTGATCGTGCCCGTACCGTATGAAGCATCGGTCTGAATCGATGCCGATACGGAAGAGGCATGGATACCGAACTCGTGGTACGGGCGCAGAACGGCGACGAAGGGGCATTCGCGAGCCTCGCCGTGGCCGTCGGCGACCGCCTCCATGCGGTGGCGCACAGGATCCTGCGCGACATCGACCTTGCCGAGGACGCGACGCAGCAGGCGCTGCTCAAC
>DASWIE010000004.1:0-3377 GCA_036397815.1 Candidatus Limnocylindria bacterium | reverse complement strand
GCTGCCCGAGCGGCCGCTCAACGTGGAGACCGGGGCGGAGGAGGTGGGATCGGCGCGCCGTGCGGCGGCGGAGGCGCTCACCAGCCTGCTCGTGCGGCCCGGTCTCGAGGCCGAGCTGGCCGAGGGCGCGTTGCTCGATCTGTTCCGGGAGGTCGAGATGCCGCTGCTCCCGGTCCTGGCCCGCATGGAGCTGGCCGGGGTGACCATCGACCTGGACGAGCTGGCCGCGATGGGCGTCGAGTTCGGCGCCCAGCTGGCCGCGCTGGAGACGCGGATCTACGAGCTCGTCGGTCACCCCTTCAACATCGGGTCGCCGAAGCAGCTGGAGCAGATCCTCTTCCACGAGCTGGACCTGCCCGCAACGAAGCGGACGCGGACCGGTTACTCGACGGACGCATCGGTCCTGGAAGAGCTGCGCGACAAGCACGAGGCGGTGGGCCTGATCCTGGAGCACCGCCAGGTCTCGAAGCTGAAGGGAACCTACGTCGACGCGCTGCCCGGCCTGGTCGGGGCGGACGGGCGCCTGCACACCACCTACCAGCAGGCGGTGGCGGCGACGGGCCGGCTGTCGAGCATCGACCCGAACCTGCAGAACATCCCCATCCGCTCGGCGCTGGGCCGGCGCATCCGGCACGCCTTCGTGGCGCCCCCAGGCAAGCTGCTGCTGGGCGCCGACTACTCGCAGCAGGAGCTGCGCATCTTGGCCCACGTCTCCGGCGACCCCGGCCTCAAGGCCGACTTCGCCGCGCACTCCGACATCCACCTGGCAGCCGCGGCCCGGGTGCTCGGCGTGAAGGCGGAGGACGTCACGCCCCACATCCGGAGCGTGGCCAAGATGATCAACTACGGGATCGCCTATGGCCTCAGCGACTTCGGCCTCTCCGACCGGCTCAAGATCCCGCGCGAGGAGGCGCAGCGCTTCATCGCCGACTACTTCGCCGCCTACCCGGGCATCCGCCGCTATACGGTCGAGATCCGGATGCTGGCCCGCGACCAGGGCTTCGTGACGACCCTGCTCGGCCGTCGGCGCTACCTGCCGGAGCTCTCGGCTCGCAACGGGGCGTTGCGCTCGGCCGGGGAGCGGATGGCGATCAACATGCCGATCCAGGGCACCGCCGCCGACGGGATGAAGATCGCGATGGTGCGCATGGACGCGGCGCTCCGGGCGCGCGGCCTGGATTCGCGGATGCTGCTGCAGGTGCACGACGAGCTCGTATTCGAGACCGATGAGGACGAGCTGCCGGCGCTCGCCGAGCTGGCGCGCGAGGTGATGGAGGGGGCCCTTCCCCTTGATCCCGCCCTGGAGGTCGCACTCAAGGTCGGTACCGACTGGGAGAACATGGACCGATACGTCCGCACAGATGACGGTTGGCGTCGCGTTCCCAAGTCGGCCGTCGAGGTGGCACGCGAGGAGGCGGAGGAGGCCATCGCCGAGCCGCTCGGGGCATAGGGACCGATGCCGGAGCTGCCCGAGGTGGAGACGGTCGCCCGCGATCTGCAGCGGTGGGTCGCCGGCGCACGGATCGACGATGCCGAGGTGCGCTGGGAGCGCACCATCCGCCACCCGCTGCCCGCTGATCGCTTCGTGGCGGAGCTGCGCGGCGCCGCCATTCGCCGCGTGGGCCGCCGAGCGAAGAGCGTTCTGCTGCACCTCGAGGACGGGCGGGTGATGACCGTGGCGCTGCGTATGACCGGGGCGCTGATCGTGGCCGCGCCCGGCACCGCGGACGACCCGTACGCGCGCGTCGTCTTCCACCTGGCCGACGGTCGCGAGCTGCGGTATCGCGATGTGCGCAAGTTCGGCCGCATCGGCTTGTGGGAGGGCGGGGGACTGCGTGGCCGCCGCGCCCCGTCACGGCGGCGTATGGCCGAGGCGCGGGCACCGTACCGGGTCGGCGAGGTCTTCGGGCGACACGGGCCGGAGCCGTTGGCGCGCTCGTTCAGCGCCGCGCGCCTGGCGGACCGGCTGCGACGGCGCTCGGCTCGGCTCAAGACCCTGCTGCTCGACCAGTCGTTCGTGGCCGGCGTGGGCAACATCTACGCCGACGAGGCGCTGTGGCGCGCGTGCCTGCATCCGCTGCGCGCGGCCGACACCCTGACGCCGGCTGAGATTCGCCGCCTCCATCGCGCCATCCGGCACGTGCTGCGCCAGGGGATCCGCAACCGGGGCGCCAGCTTCGCGGACTACGTCGGCGCCGACGGCGAGCCGGGCGAGAACGCGGAGCGCCTGGCCGTTTATCAGCGCACCGACGAGCCGTGCCTGCGCTGCGGGCGGCCTATCCAGCGCATCGTCATCGGCCAGCGCAGCACCCACTTCTGCCCGAACTGCCAGCGACTGCCCGAGGCTGGTGACCGATGAAGGTCATCTGCCTGACCGGCAACCTCGGCTGCGGCAAGAGCACGGTGGCGGGCATGCTGCGCGACCTCGGCGTGGCGGTCATCGACCTCGACGCGGTGGCGCGCCAGATCCGCAACAACGACGCTGAGGCGCGCCGCCAGATCGAGCTTCGCTTCGGGACGATCGACGCCCGCCGCCTGGCGGCGATCGTGTTCCGCGACCCGGTAGCGTTGGCCGAGCTGGAGGCGATCCTGCACCCGCTCGTCCGCGACGAGACCCGCGCCCGCATGGCCGAGCTGGAGGCGGCCGGCGCGGAGGTCCTCTGCATCGAGGCAATCAAGCTCCTCGAGTCGCCCCTGCATGACCGGTGCGACAGCACCTGGGTGGTGCGATGCGACGAGGAAGACGCGGTCGCGCGCATCGCCGCCGGTCGTGGGATGAGCGAGGCCGATGCGCGGGCACGCCTGGCGAACCAGTCGCCTCAGGAGGCGAAGGTGGCGGCCGCCGACGTGGTGATCGACGGCTCCGTGTCGCTCGACGAAACGCGGCGCCAGGTCGAGGCGGCCTACGCCGCCCTGATGGCCTAGGGCGCGGCCTGCTCGCCGCCGAAGATGGGCGGCAGCGGGACCGGGAAGCCGTACTCCTCGATCAGGCGGTCGATGGTCGAGCCTTCAGTGACTGCCGTCCGGTCGTCGAGCTCCGACCGCAGGACGAAGGTGTACTGCCCCCCGGCCGCCGTCAGCTCGGTGATCTTCTCGGCCGTCGCCAGGTCGGTGCGCAGGATGTAGAGCCCGCCGCTCCGCGCCAGGATGGTGAGTGATTGGAGCGTGACCTTCGTCGACGGACCGGGAATGAACTCGGACTGGGTCTGCTCCGCCTCCTCGGCGGTCTGGCCGATCTCCGGGTTGATCGCCATCGTGACGATCAGGTCGACGCGCTGCCCCGCCACCAGCGTCCCGGCCACCGCCCGGTCGTCGGGCACCGAGATGCTCACCGCCCGGTAGTCCGGCCCCGCCGGGTCGTACTCCTCGCCCGGTTC
>DASWIE010000003.1:0-70131 GCA_036397815.1 Candidatus Limnocylindria bacterium | reverse complement strand
GTGGTGGCGCTCTCGCTGCTGGGCATGTTCCACCTGGCGGCCGGTGGGGGATCGGAGCTCATCGACAGCGGTGAGGGCGGCGGCGTCATCGGCTTCGCGGTCAGCACGCTGCTGGCCGGCGCGATCGGCGCGGCCGGGGCGTGGGTGGTCCTGATCCTGCTCTTCGTGGTGGGGCTGCTCCTCTACTTCAACATGACGGTGGGCGACCTCGTCGCCGCCTGGCTGCAGCGCCGCGACGAGGCGCGCGAGATGGCCGCCGCGGCTGAGGCTCGCCGCCTGATGGCGGCCGAGCGGCGCGGCGCACGCGCCGAGCCGGCTCCGCCGGTCCCGCCAGCTCCGACCGCCGCCGGCCGCAGCCTGCTCGAGCGGATGCGCAAGGCCCTCGGTGGGGGAGCGGAGCCGGACGACGCGCCCCTCATCCTGCGCCGCGCCCGCACGAACGGAGTCCCCACCGGACCCGCCCCGGCCCGCCCCAGCCCGCCACCGCCGCCGCCCGGCGAGGGCGACGAGCTGGTGCCGGCGACCGCGGCCATATCGGTCGAGACGCTGGAGAACGAGGAGGAGGCGCACCTGGCCGCGGTGGGGCAGCACGAGGCCCAGGACGCCGCGCTCGAGCCAACGCAGCGCAGTTGGGACTTGCCGGAAGTCGCGATCCTGTCCGACGCCCCCGCTTCCAGCGCCGCGCAGCTCGACCTGACCGCCAAGGGCCAGCGCATTCGCGAGACGCTGGCGCACTTCGGGATCGGGGTGAAGGTGGCGCGCATCCAGGAGGGCCCGGTCGTCACCCAGTACGCGCTCGACGTGGAGCCGGGCATCAAGCTGTCGCGGATCGAGGGGCTGGCCGACAACCTGGCGCTGGCCCTGGCCGCGCGCAGCATCCGGATCCAGGCTCCGATCCCCGGCGAGCCGTTCGTCGGGATCGAGATCCCGAACAGCGCATTCGATCTCGTCACGCTGAAGGAGGTGCTCGCGTCGCCGAACTTCGAGTCGGCCAGCGCGCAGAGCAAGCTCGCCTTCGCGCTGGGCCAGGACGTGGCCGGCCAGCCGTTCAGCGCCGACCTGGCCAAGATGCCCCACGTCCTGATCTCGGGAGCCACCGGATCGGGCAAGAGCGTCTGCGTCAACGCGATCGTCTGCTCGCTCCTGATGCGCGCCACGCCCACCGAGGTGAAGCTGATCATGATCGACCCCAAGCGGGTCGAGATGGCCCAGTACAAGGACATTCCGCACCTCAAGGCTCCCATCATCGTCGACACCGAAAAGGCGGTGAATGCGCTCAAGTGGACGGTCGGCACCATGGAGAGCCGCTACCACGAGTTCGCGCAGCGGGGCGTACGGAACATCGCCGGCTATAACGAGGCGCTGCGCCCCGGAGAGCCGCGGATGCCATACATCGTGGTCGTCATCGACGAGCTGGCCGACCTGATGATGGTCAGCGCCTACGAGGTGGAGGCCACCATCACCCGCATCGCGCAGCTGGCGCGGGCGACCGGCATCCACCTGGTGGTGGCCACCCAGCGACCATCGGTCCAGGTCATCACCGGCCTGATCAAGGCCAACATCCCGTCGCGCATCGCCTTCGCCATGACCTCGGGCGTCGACTCGCGCACCATCCTGGACACCACCGGCGCAGAGGACCTGCTGGGCCGCGGCGACATGCTCTATCAGCCGATCGACGCCCCACGCGCGGTGCGCCTGCAGGGCGTGCTCGTGACCGACCCGGAGATCGATGCCGTGGCGGCGCACTGGCGGGCCCAGGCGCGCGCCGAATACGATCCCTTCGTCACGGCGCGGAAACGCGACGGGAAGCCCGGCGGCCGTCCGGGCGAGGGTGAGGACGACGACTCCGACCCGTTGCTGTCGCAGGCGGTCGACATCGTGCGCCGCTCCGACAAGGCATCGGCCTCGCTGCTCCAGCGCCGGCTGCGGGTCGGCTACGCGCGCGCCGCACGGATCCTCGACCAGATGGAGGACCGCGGGATCGTTGGGCCGGCCGACGGCAGCCGCTTCCGGGAGGTGCTCGTCACTCCGGACGGCTGGGGCGGCGACATCGGTCCCGACGAGGACGAGGGGTGACCGACCAGGAGCTGCACAAGCTCGGCGAGGTGCTGCGCACCGCGCGCGAGGCAAAGGGCGTGGACCTCGCCCGGGTCGAGCGCGACACCAAGATCAGGGCCCGCTACCTGTCGGCCCTGGAGCGCAGCGACTACCACGGTCTGCCGGGCTCGGTCTACACCAAGGGCTTCCTGCGCAACTACGGCGCCTACCTGGGGCTCGACACCGAGTACCTGGTCGACCTGTACCGCCTGGAGAGCGCCGGCGTGACCCCGGAGCGGCTGACGGTGCCGACCCCGCCGCGCCCGATCGCCACGCGACGGGGACGCGCCTTCGTGCTCACCCCAGGCGCCGTGGTGGCCGCGCTGCTGACGGTGGGCGTCGGCGTCTTCGTCGTCTACCTCGTCAGCGAGTTCGTCACCTTCGCGCGGACGCCGGCGCTGACCATCACCGACCCGGCCGGCGACGTGGCCGGCTACCAGGGCACCGCCTACACGATCCGGGGAATCACCGAACCGAACTCGACCGTGACGGTCAGCGGCCTGCCGGAGAATCCCACCGTCACCGCGGATGCCGAGGGCGCCTTCTCGATTCGCGTCGAGCTGCTGCCCGGCCGAAACCTGGTCACCCTGGTGGCCAGCGACCCGCTCACCGGGCGCGACAGCCCGGAGGTGCATCGCACCATCGAGGTGGGCGGCGGTGGGCCGAGCCCCAGCGCTCCCGGCGCGCTGGCGCTCACCTCGCCCGAGGAGGGCGCCACGCTGAGCGGCGCGGCGAGCCTGGCCGGCACGGCGAGCCCGGGCGTGACCCTCAACGTCACGGCCAGCTTCGTGAGCGCACAGCCGGCCAGCATGCGGATCGTGACGCTCGCAGGGCAGGACGTGCCAATCCCTGCCGCCTCGCCGGCGCCGCCGGCGCCGGTGACGCTGACCGCCGGCACGGACGGGGCGTTCGAGGGAACTTTGCCGCTGGTCGCCGGCGTGTGGGATATCACCGTCACTCCGGGCGAGGCTGGGGACCAGGCGGTGACCCGGCGGGTCACCGTCGCCGTGGCGCCCGGGTTGAGCGGCACGATCACGATCAGCGGCGGGCCGTCCTACCTCGAGGTTGACGAGGACGGCCGGCCGAAGAATGGGGTCTCCGGCCGCAACAGCCCCGCCGGCACGGAGGTGCAGCTGGCCGCGCAGACGACGTTGCGGATCCGGGTCGGCAACGCCGGCGCGGTGCACCTGGCGTTGAACGGGATCGACTTCGGCACCATGGGCGGCGCGGGCGCAGTGGTCGAGTGGCGGGTGACGCGGCTCTAGGATAGGAGGGGCCATGGCAGATTCCTCGTTCGACGTCGTCAGCGACTTCGACCAGCAGGAGCTGGTCAACGCGCTGGACCAGGTCCGCCGCGAGGTGGCGACCCGCTACGACTTCAAGGGCGCCAAGGTCTCGATCGAGCTGGGCAAGGGCGAGATCACGCTCGGCGCCGACGACGAGTACCGCGCGAACTCGGTGAAGGACCTGATCCAGTCGAAGGCGGTCCGTCGCAGCCTGTCGCTCAAGATCTTCGACTGGGGCAAGCTGGAGCCGGCGGCCGGCGGGACCGTGCGGCAGCGCATCGGCCTACGGCGCGGGCTCACCAGCGACCAGGCCAAGGAGATCGGCAAGATCGTGCGCGACCGCTTCCCGAAGGTGAAGCCCGTGATCCAGGGTGACGCGGTGCGCGTCTCGGGCAAGAGCAAGGACGAGCTGCAGGGCGTCATCACCCACCTGCGGGGCCTCGACTACCCCGTGGCTCTGCAGTTCATCAACTACCGATGACCGACCGATGATCGCCCCGGCGGAGGATGAGCTGGCCGCCGCGGCGCGGCGCCTCGGCGACGTGCTGCGCGCCCGCGGCTGGGGGCTGGCGACCGCCGAGTCCTCGACCGGCGGCCTGATCGGGCACGCCATCACGCAGGTGCCCGGCTCGAGCGACTACTACCCCGGAGGCGTGATCAGCTACTCGAACCGAGCCAAGGAGCTTGAGCTGGGGGTCCCGGCGGACCTGATCAAGGAGCACGGCGCCGTCTCGGCGGAGGTGGCCGAGGCGATGGCGGAGGGCGTGCGTAGGGGCTTCGGCACCGAGGTGGGGCTCGCCGTGACGGGGATCGCGGGGCCGGATGGGGGCAGCCCGGGGAAGCCGGTCGGTACGCACTGGATCGCGGTGTCGGCGCGCGGGCGTCCGACGCGCGTCGAGCACGGCCACTTCGGCCACGATCGCGAGGGCAACAAGGCGGCCGCGGCGCTGCTGGCGCTCGAGCTGGCACTGGCGGAGGTTCTCGCCGCCTCGGTGGTCGAGCCGGCGGGACCCTGACCCAGGTGGTGCGGGCCGGCGAGCGAATCCACGTCATCGGTATCGCCGGTTCGGGTGCGGCCGGCGCGGCGCTGCTGGCCCACCACGCCGGGGCGGTGATTGACGGCTGCGACGCGGACACGCCGTCGCCCTACACGCCGCCGCTCGACGTGGCCGGCATCCGCGTCATTCCCGGGCACGATCCCGCGCATCTGGCGGGCGTCGAGCGGGTCGCCATCACGCCCGCGCTGCGGGCCAACCCGGACCTCCCCGAGCTCGTCGCCGCGCAACGTGCGGGGATCCCCGTGGTGCCCTGGCAGCAGATCCTGGGGGAGCTGATGGCGGCCGGGGGCCGCATCGGGCTGGCGGTCACCGGCACGCACGGCAAGTCGACCACCACCGCCCTGCTCGGCCATCTGCTCGAGGTCGGCGGCATGGACCCGACGGTCGAGGTCGGGGCCTTCATCCCGGCCTGGGGCGCCAGCGTGCGTCCGGGTGGGGGAGCACCCTTCCTGGTCGAGGCCGACGAGTTCGGCGACAACTTCCTGCACTACCACCCTGCCGGCGCGATCGTGACCAACGTCGAGATGGACCACCCCGACTTCTTCGCCGACCGCGCCGCGGTGCTCGCCTCGATGGAGGCCTTCGTGCGCGGGATGGGGGAGAGCCAGGCCATGGGCGGGCGGCTGCTGCTGACGACGGCCGCCGATCCGGGCGCTGCAGCGCTCCTGGCGCGCCTGGACGGCTGGGAGGGCCGGATCGTGAGGTATGGCCCCGGCGGCGACGTCGAGGCGCGGGACGTGACGTTCACAGGCGGGGGAGCGCTGTTCGTGCTATTCGAACATGCGTTCGAATCGCCCCTGGCGGGGGAGCACAACGTGCTGAACGCCACCGCCGCGCTGTACATGGCGCGCCAGCTCGGAGCCTCCACCGAATCCCTGGTGGACGGGTTGCGGACGTTCACGGGAGCCGGACGGCGGATGGAGCTGATCGCAGATACTGCCGGCGTGATCGTCTACGACGACTACGCGCACCATCCCACGGAGGTCCGCGCCGCCCTGGCCGCGGCCCGTCAGAAGGTCGGCGATCGGCGCCTGTGGGCGGTCTTCGAGCCACACATGTACTCGCGCACGGCGCTCTTCCTCGACGAGTTCGCCGCGGCCTTCACCGATGCCGACGAGGTCGTGATCGCCGACATCTTCGCCTCGCGCGAAACCGATGAGGCCCTGCAGGCCACCTCCGCCGAGGCGCTGGCCGATGCGATCGAGCGCACCTCGGCCGTGCCGACCATCGCCACCGGCGAGGTCGACGCTACGACCGAGTACGTGGCCGAGCACCTGCGCGCCGGCGACGCGGTGCTGGTCATGGGGGCGGGGAAGTCCTACCGCATCGCGCGCGGGCTGGCGTCCGCGCTGGAAGCGGGCGTGCTGTCGGCTCCGCGCAGCCTGCCGGACCGATGAGCGGCGCCCGCGCGGCGATCGTGGCCACTGTCCTGGCGCTGGGGGTGGCCATCGTGGGTCAGGGGCTGGTGCGGCTGGTGGAGGCCTCCGGCGCCAAGGATCAGCCGGCCGTGGTGCTGATCCTGCTGCTGGCGGCCTTCCTGGGGCTGCTGACCGCGGTGGTCACCCGCTCGATGCGGCTGCCGGGCGCCATGGCGCCGACCGTGCTGGTGCTGGGCTGGATCGTGGTGCCGCCAATCCTGGGCGTCATCCCGAGTGGCGCGACGCAGTACTTCGGCGGCGACGCGGCACTCACGGCCGCGGACGCGGTGGCGCTGGCGGTCGCGGTGATCGCGGCTGCCGTGACGCTGGGAGTCCAGGCCGAGCGCTGAGGAGGTGGCGCCCCTCACGGTCCTGACGTGGAACCTGCAGGGGCAGGCGGCCGAGCAGGTCGGCCTCTCCGCTGTCTTGGCTCGCCATCAGCCGGATCTCGTCTTCCTGCAGGAGGCCGATGCCTCCGCCCTGGCGGCTGAGCCGTCCAACGCAGACTGGCTCGCGCACTCCTACACCGATGGGGCGGCCGGCAGCTGGCCCGGGATGGCGATCCTCAGCCGCCTGCCGCTGCGTCGCGCATCGACCTTGCGGCTCGCCCCCGACATCTGGGATCGGCCGCGCATCCTGGTGGCGAGCGTGGCGCACGCGCGTGGCGAGCTGCTGGCCGTCTGCGTCCACGCCAAGGCACCAATGCCCGTGCCGTTCCTGCACGCCGGTCCCCGAAATCGACAGCTGGCGGATCTCACCGTCTGGCTGGCGGAGCAGAGCGCACCCGGTCAACAAATGGTCGTGGCGGGGGACTTCAACGCAGTCAGCTGGCGCCTCGATGGCCTGCTCGATGCGGCAGAGGCAGTCGGGAGTGCCGATGCGACCTGGCGACCCATCGGTGTACCGTGGCTCCCTGCGGTGTTACGGCTGGATCGCGTGTTCGTATCACCGTCGATCGGTGTGAATTCGCTGACTGTCGCCTGCGCCTCGTCACGCAGCGATCACTGCCCGGTGATCGCCGAGATCGAGCTGGGTGACGGGCGGCACTATGGGCCCTCGCTGATGATGGTGTCGCCACCGAACACGAACGGCTCCTCGATCTGATAGGCGTCCGCGCGTTTGTTCCAGGCCTCGAAGCGCGGATCCTGGTCGTGGAGATGATGTCCCTCGTCGGTGGC
This sequence comes from Candidatus Limnocylindria bacterium, assembly GCA_036397815.1. Taxonomy (GTDB): domain Bacteria; phylum Chloroflexota; class Limnocylindria; order QHBO01; family QHBO01; genus DASQFY01. Next base: position 63,094 of record DASWIE010000003.1, on the reverse strand, counting down.
GAAGATGGCGACGACGAGATACTGCGCGGCGCCACCCACCTTCTTCGTGCTGATGTCGACCCGGGTCAGCGTCGCCATGGTCAACGCGCCGCGCGCGTGCAGGTCCGCCCAGATCGGCGCCTCCATCTCGCGAAACCCGCGCTCGAACTCATCGGCCTGGTCCTTGCCAACGTTCAGAACGATCCCGATCGTCTGCATCGGTCCTCCTTGGTTGCCCGGCGCCGAAGCCCGGTCTTTCCGCCATCCATTCGCTGAGTGTCCGGCGCTTCGCGCCGCGGTTCAAGCGGAGTCACGTCAAATTGATGCACTTGAACGGCATGGGCCGGCGGAGTCTACGTCACATAACATATCTTTGGGGAAGTGCTCAACGGCCATATCGGCCAAGCACCCATTGTTCGTGGAGCGATACAACGATCGACCGACGGCGTAAGCGGCCGAGGGGGTTGCGGCGGCCATCGTGCTGATCCTGGACGAGCTAACCAACAAGACGCACCACGATGGTCGCTGAGCGCGATTCGATAGCCCAATGCTCGTGTGGCGAACAACGGACTGTCCGGACCGGACCAATGGCGGGGCTGGGACGGGACCGATGGGCGGATGGCAGGGCCCTGGCGCGGGTCTAGCCTGTGGGCATGAAGCAACACCACCCGATGCTCTGGGCCGCCGGCTGGGCCGGCCTGGCCGTAGGCGTGGCATTGGCCGCGATGGGGATCGTGGGCGGTAACGACGTCCTGAATCTAGCCGGCGGATACGGCGTGATGATGGCCGGCAGCGCGCTCTACCTCCTCGCCGGGCTCAAGCTGCGCGAGACCCTGGCCCGCCGGACGCGTCCGGCTCGCATCCCCGCCGCACGCCACACCGTCTCGCAGACCCTCACCCAGCGCTGACGTCCGGACCTCCGGGGGGAGGGACGTTGCCACCGGTGAGGATCAGGCCCACCGCTCCAGTGTGAGCCGCCGCGGCGCGCATCGCCGCCCATCCGACCGCGGCCGACGCTTCAACCGCCAGCGGCAGCGCCGTGCTCAGCTCCGCCTGGGCGTTCAGGATCGCGTCCTCCTCGACCAGCATCATCTCGTCGACCGAGGACCGCATCACCTCCAACGCCTCCGGTAGCGGGACGCGCGCGGCGAGCCCGTCGGCTACCGTCTCGGCGCGCTCCGTCTCGATCGGATGCCCCGCCCGCCATGACAGCGTGACCGCAGGGGCCTCGCTGGCCTGGATGCCGATCACCCGGGTCTCCGGTGCGGCATGCCGCAGCCAGGTGCCGATGCCGCCGATCAGCGCGCCGTCGCCGACTGGCACGTACAGGGCCTCGAGCGCCGGCAGGTCGCCGGCTTCCACCGCATCGGTCAGCTCCAAGGCCATGGTGCCGGCCCCGATCGTGGTCCACGGGTCCTGGCCATCGACCAGCAGCCGCCATCCCGATTCGGCGACGTGGGTCGCCGCGGCCGCGCCCGCAGCATCGAAGTCCTCCCCCACAAGTCGCACCTCGGCCCCGAGCCGGCGCATGGCGGCCACCTTGACGGGGCTGGCGGTAGCGGCCGCGAACACGACCAGCGGGATGCCGAGCTCGCGGGCGGCGTAGGCGACGCCCTGCCCGAAGTTGCCGGCAGACGCGACGACCAGGCCACGGCTCTCCCCCACCTCGCCGGCGGCGGCCAGCTCATTGACCGCCAACCACGTGCCGCGTCCCTTGAAGCACCCGATCGGGTTGGCGGTCTCGACCTTCACCATCACCGGCACGCCGAGCCGCTCGCTGAGCGGCTCGGCCACGTACTGCGGCGTGTCGCGGAAGGCGGCCGGGATGCGTGCGTACGCGGCGTGGATCGCCTCGGCCGTGACCGCGACCATCGGCGCGCGACGGGTCAGAGGCTGGAGCCGCGCGACGCGGGACGGCGACGGCTCGGCGCCGCGTTGCGCACTTCCGCGGCCATCGCCGCCGGAAGGTGGCCGGAGAGGCGCACGCCGACATCGGTGAAGCGCTCGTCGACGTCGCCGGCCGCCTTGGCGCGGGCCACCAGCTCGCCGCGCGCCCAGGGCACGACCTCGTCGATCGCCACCATCCCGCTTCGCAGTGCATCGGCGACCTGCGTCAGCAGTCCATCCAACCCCTCGCCGGTGACGGCGCTCACGAAGGCGGCCCCTTGCCCCGGCGGCCCGGGGTCGCGCCGAAGGTCGGCGTCGAGCAGGTCGATCTTGTTGAAGGCGGTCACCCGCGGCTTGTCGCCGGCGCCGATCTCGTTCAGCACGGTCTGCACCGCCGTCTGCTGCCCGATGAAGTCGGGATCGGCCGCGTCGACCACCTCCAGCAGCAGGTCCGCACGCACCACCTCCTCCAGCGTGGCGCGGAATGCCTCAACCAGGTCGTGCGGCAGCTTGTTGATGAAGCCGACCGTATCGGTCACCACCACCCGCTGGCCGGTCGGCAGGGTCACCTGGCGGCTGGTGGGATCGAGCGTGGCGAACAGCATGTCGGCGGCGTACACGTCGGCATCGGCCAGGGCGTTGAGCAGCGTGCTCTTGCCGGCGTTGGTGTAACCGACCAGGGCGACGGTCGCGACCTCGCTCCGGTCGCGCTGCCGGGCGGCGGTGGCGCGGTGCCTCTTCACCTCGTCGAGCTCGGAGCGGACCTTCTTGATCTTCTCGCGGATGATGCGCCGGTCCGTTTCCAACTGGCTCTCGCCAGGTCCCCGGGTCCCGATCCCACCCGCGGTCCGCGAGAGGTGGGTCCACAGCCGCGTCAGGCGGGGCAGGTGGTACTCGAGCGCGGCCAGCTCGACCTGGAGCCGCCCCTCCTTCGTCCGGGCGTGCCGCGCAAAGATGTCGATGATCAGGGCGGATCGGTCCAGGACCTTGCAGTCCAGCAACGTCTCGAGGCTGCGCTGCTGGTTCGGGCGCAGCTCATCGTCGACGATCAGCAGGTTGAACCCGCTGGCCGCCTTCTCGTCGACCAGCTCGTTCGCTCGCCCCTTGCCGAAGTACCACACCGGATCCGGCGCGGCACGACGCTGCGACGCGCTGCCCACCACCGTTGCACCCGCCGTCTCCGCCAGGGCGGCGAGCTCAGCGAGGCTGCGCGCGATCGGCCACCGGCCATCGTGAGGGTCGTCCAGGCCGATGAGGAAGGCGCGCTCGGTGGGGGCGGTGAGGTCGATCATGCGAGCGCGGTCAGGCATCTGTCCGTCAATCGTAGCCGAAGGCGGCTTCGAGCACGCCTCGGCGCAGAGGATGGAGCCCCGTCCCGTCTCTCAGCAACCTGGTTACTGGTAAGCGAATCGCGAGTCCCGATTGGCCTATCGGACCGTCCCCGCTGAGCGTGGACGAGGGAGCCATCTTGCCTGCGGCACTCGTTTGCTCGCTTAGCAGTAACGGTATTGCTAAGAGACAGAAAGCGGGCCCTCGAGGCGATCGCCGGGCGCCCCTCGGAACGGCGACTGGTACTTATCGGTCACTCGCCATCCCCCACCATGGTGTGCCATACCTATCCGCATCATCCCGGGGGGCGTTGGAGAGGCCCATGAACGTCGCTGCACAGGCGCAGGCCGGGGGTCGGGGCCGCGAGTCGCGGTTCGGCCTCTGGTTGCGGCTGTCCGTCGCGCTGGCCGCGAGCATCGCCGCCGCGATCATCATCGACCGGGTCATCGTCGATTACGTCGACAACGCCGCGCTGCGCGGCGTTGCCAGCGGCCTCGGTGCCGCGCTGCTGGTCGGGATCGGTCTGCATCGGTATGTCATCACCCCGCTGGCGCGCTCGCGCGCCGAACTCCAGGACCGCTACCAGGAGGCGCTCGCCGATGCCCTGCGCGACCCGCTCACCGGGCTCGGCAACCATCGAGCCTTCCAGGAGGAGCTCGACCGGCAGGTCGAGGCCGCGCAGCGCTACGACGTGCCGGTGTCGCTGGTTATCCTCGACCTGGACGAGTTCAAGGCGATCAACGACAGCAAGGGCCACGCCGGCGGCGATCGCGCGCTGGCACGCTTCGGCAACCTCGTGGCGCACTCCGTGCGCCGCGTCGACCGGCCATTCCGCATCGGCGGCGATGAGTTCGCGATCCTGCTGCCGCACACCGACGCGGAGGCGGCCAAGATCGTGACGCGCCGGCTGCTGGCGAACGCGCTGCAGCCACCGCTGCGCGACGACGGCGACGCGTCGCTCTCCTTCTCGGCCGGCATCAGCGCCCTGCCGGAACCGGCCACGACCCGCGCCCAGCTCTACACCCAGGCCGATGCGGCCCTGTACAGCGCCAAGCGAGCCGGGCGGACCGACGTGGTGATCTTCGACGTCGCCACCGAGCCGATGGCGGTCGACGCCAGCTCGTCCGCGGCCGTGGCCGAGGTGATCGCCCGCTCGCAGCTGCGCCCGGTCTATCAACCGATCGTCGAGCTGGAGAGCGGCCGGGTCCTTGGCTTCGAGGGGCTGATTCGGCCGATCCCTCCCGCGCCGTTCGTGGATCCCGACAGCCTCTTCGCCGCGGCCGCCGCCAGCGGCCACCTGCTGCCACTCGACCTGACCTGCATCGAGACGATCGTGGCCGGGGCGGAGGACCTGGCGCCGGAGTATCACCTGTCGGTCAACATATCGCCGGCCACCGTCGAGGCGCCGGAGTTCAGCGCCGCCGCCCTGCTCAGCATCCTGGTCCGCCATCACTTCCCGCCCGAGCGGCTGATCCTGGAGCTCACCGAGCAGCAGCCGATCACCGATCTGGAGCGCGTGCGCCAGAAGCTCGAGACCTGCCGGGGCGCCGGTATCCGCCTGGCCGCCGACGACGTCGGTGCCGGCAACGCCGGCCTGCGCCTGCTCAGCGAGATGCGCTTCGACGTCGTCAAGGTGGATCTGAGCCTGGTGCAGCGCAGCGCCTCGAACGCCTCCTCCAGCGCGGTCGTCGAGTCCGTCGTCTCGTTCGCGTCGCGCACCGGCGCGCTGGTCGTGGGCGAGGGCGTCGAGCGCCCGGAGCAGGTCGCACAGCTGCTCGCCCTGGGCGTGCCCGCCGGGCAGGGCTACCTGCTCGGGCGGCCTGGCGCGCTGCCCGAGAGCGACCTGGTGCCATCCGCCGCCGCGCCGGTCTTCGAACCGCTACGTCGCGTGGAGGCCGCCGGCGTCCCGTCCACATCCGCCGAGCTCGCCGCCTGGCGGCAGTCGATCGGCCTGCCGGCGGCCTGACGGTCAGGCCAGCAGGGCCCGCAGCAAGTCGACCGCCTGCTCGACCAGCGCCGGGTCTTCCGCCGGCAGCGCACCAGCCGGTAGCCACACGATCCGCGCGTCGCGCCGCAGCCAGGTGACCTGGCGCTTTGCGTACTGCCTTGTGTGGCGAGCGGTGACCTCGATCGCCCGCGCCACGTTCCACTCCCCCGCCAGCACCCGCGCCGCCTCGCGGTAGCCGTGGCCGGTCATCGGTGACTGGTCCGCGTCGTAACCGGCGTCGAGCAGGCCTCGAACCTCGTCGAGCAGCCCGTTGCCGAACATCCAGGCCACGCGCGCATCCACCCGCGCGCGCAGGACGTCCGGCGGCCGGCTGAGGCCGAGGATGGCCATCCGCCCGGGATAGGGAGCCGCGCCGGCGGCGGGGGCCGCTCCCCCACCGGCCGCCTCGACCCGTTCCAGCGCGCGCAGGACGCGCCGGGGATTGCGCAGGTCGGTGCGCGCCGCCGCGGCCGGGTCCACGCGCGACAGGCGCGCGGCGAGGGGCGGCAGCCCGCTCGTCTCGAGCTCGGCGACCAGGCGGCGGCGCAGCTCGGGCGGCGGCGCCTGGCCCGGCAGCTCGTAGCCGTCCAGCAGGGCCGAGACGTACAGGCCGGTGCCGCCGACGATCAGGGGCAGCCGTCCGCGGGCCGCCACCTCGGGGACCAGCGAGCGGGCACCCGCCAGCCAGTCGACGACCGAGAAGGGCTCATCCGGATCGGCCAGATCGAGGAGGTGATGTGGGACCGCCGCGCGCGCCGCGGCGTCGGGCTTGGCGGTGCCGATGTCCATGCCGCGGTACACCTGCCGGGAGTCCGCCACCAGGATCTCCACTGGCAGGCGACGGGCGACGGCCAGCGCCAGGTCGGTCTTGCCCGACGCGGTCGGGCCGACGATGGCGGCTATCGGCGGTGAGGGGGCGGGTCGGCGCGGAGTCGGCGGCGCCATCGGTCGCGCGGATCAGACCTCGATAAGGCGTTGCACCTGGTCGATCGAGCGAGCTCGTCCGGTGGCGCGCTCTGCGGTGATCACCACCGCGTTGAGGGAGACCGGCCCGTCCGCGACGTGGAAGCGGGTCGGCAGGTGCGTCAGGAACCGCGGCAGCACGGTCTCCAGGCTGAACCCGATGATCGAGTCGCGCGGCCCGGTCATGCCCACGTCGCTGATGTAGGCGGTCCCCTTCGGCAGCACGCGCGCGTCGGCGGTGGGCACGTGGGTGTGGGTCCCCACCACCGCGCTCACGCGACCGTCGAGGAACCAGCCCATCGCGTTCTTCTCGGACGTGATCTCGCAGTGGAAGTCGACGATCCGGACCGGGGGCAGGGGTTCGGCGGCGCCGTCGAGCAGCGCGTCCATCGCGCTGAACGGCGAGTCGAGCTGATTCATGAAGACGCGTCCCATGACGTTGACCACGGCCACCTGCCCCCCATCGGGCAGCGGGTGGACGAGCCAGCCCCGACCGGGCGCGTCATCGGGGTAGTTCATCGGTCGCAGTACCGGCCGCCCCGAGTCGAGGTACTCGTACACCTCGCGCTTGTCCCAGACGTGGTTGCCACTGGTGATGACGTCCACGCCGTGCGAAAGGAGCTCCTCCGCCAGGCTCGGCGTCAGGCCCGCGCCGGCGGCCACGTTCTCACCGTTGGCCACCACCAGGTCCAGGTCCAGCTCGCCGCGCATGTCGGTCAGGGTCTGCACCACCGCCAGGCGGCCAGGCTTGCCGATGATGTCGCCGATGACCATGCACCGCAGCAGCGCGGCGCGGTCCGTCATCGGGCGTAGTCGATGGCGCGCGTCTCGCGGATCACCGTCACCTTGATCTGCCCGGGGTACTGGAGCTGCTCCTCGATCTTCTTCACCACGTCGCGCGCCAGGCGCGACGAGGCGAGGTCGTCGATATCCTCCGGGCGGACTAGGATCCGGATCTCGCGGCCGGCCTGGATGGCGAAGCAGCGCTCGACACCGGGGAAGCTGAGCGCGATCTGCTGCAGGTCGTCCAGGCGCTTCACGTAGTTGTCGAGCGACTCGCCGCGCGCGCCGGGGCGCGAGGCGCTGATCGCGTCGGCGATCTGCACCACGGTCGCCTCGGTCGAGGCCTGCTCGACTTCCTGGTGGTGCGCGGCGATGGCGTTGCAGACCGTGGCATTGACCCCATAGCGCTGCGCGACGTCGCCGCCGATCAGCGCGTGGGGCCCCTCCACCTCGTGGTCGATCGCCTTGCCGATGTCATGCAGCAGGCCGCCCTTCTTCGACTCGGCCACGTTGGCGCCGATCTCGGCGGCCAGCAACCCGGCCAGGCGCGCCGTCTCGATGCAGTGGTTGAGCACGTTCTGCCCATAGCTGGTGCGGTACTTCAGCCGGCCGAGGAGCTTGATGAGCTCGGGATGCAGGCCCGGCACGCCGGCGTCGTACGCCGCCTGCTCGCCGGCCTGGCGCATCACGACCTCGATCTCGGCGCGGCACTTGGCCACCATCTCCTCGATCCGCCCGGGGTGGATCCGCCCGTCGCTGATCAGCTTGGTGAGGGCCATCCGCGCCACCTCGCGGCGCACGGGATCGAATCCCGAGAGCACCACCGCCTCGGGCGTGTCGTCGATGATTAGGTCGACGCCGGTGGCCTGCTCCAGCGCCCGGATGTTGCGACCCTCGCGGCCGATGATGCGGCCCTTCATCTCCTCGCTGGGCAAGGGGACCACCGTGACGGTCGCTTCCGAGGTGTGGTCGGCGGCGATGCGCTGCATGACGGTGGTCAGGATCCGCCGCGCGCGCTCGTCGCCCTCGTCGTTCGCCCGCCTCTCGATCTCGCGCACCTGCTGCTGCGCTTCAGCGCGAGCCTCGTCGACGATGTGGCCGATCAGCGACTGCCGAGCCTCGGCCACGGACAGGCCGCTGACGCGCTCCAGCTCAACCAGCTGCCGCTGCTCGAGCTCGGCGAGAGCCGCTCGCTCCCCCTCGAGCTCCTGTTGTCGTTCCTCGAGTGCGCCCTCCCGTCGCTCCTGCGCCTCGACCTTGCGATCCAGGCTCTCGGACCGATCGAGCAGGAGGCGCTCCTGGCGCAGCAGCTCGGCTCGCTTCTCGCGCGCCTCCTCCTCGGCAGCGCGCTGCGCCTGCAGCGCGTCGTCCTTGCCCTCGAGGACGATCTCCTTCTGCTTGGCGCGCGCCTCGGCGACCAGGCGCTCCGCGTAATGCTCGGCATGCTTGACCGCGCTGGCGGCCAGGTATCGGCGAGCGACGTATCCGATCGCCACACCGAGGATGAGGGCGACGAGCGCCGCCGGGAGGGCGAACGTGATGTCAGGCATCGGCTCCTCCGTGGTTGGAGCCCGGTTATGGGCGATGTGGCGCCCGCAACGGTCGGGCGCAGGTCAACTGCATCGAGTTCAGGCGATTCTCGGCGGCCGGTCGACGATTGATGAAGCCAGGATCAAGCCGCCCGGCGAGTGTACCGCAACTCGGCGCGACCCACCCCGGCGGCAGCCGGGTGCATCGGTCATCCGCCGGCCATCGCGGCTGCCAGGTGGCCCATCAGCCCCACCATCGCCACGTCGCGGGGCAGGAAGTCCTGGAGCATGATGCGCTCGGCCCCGGCGTCGGCGAGCGCCTGCACCCGTGAGCTGGCCTCGTCCAGGGTGCCGAGGATCCAACGATCCCGACGATCGGCCAGCCAGGCCTCGGCGTCGTCGCCGGCGCCGGTGAAGGCCAGCTGCTCGCGGATCCGGTCGCGCAGCTCTCCTGGGGAGTCGGCGAGAAGCACGCCGGTCATGGCCGAGAGGCGCAGGCTGCCCGGATCGCGGTCGATTGCCACGCACGTGTCGCGCATGCGGCCGAATGCCTCGCGGGCCTTCTGCGGCGTGGCGGAGGAGAGGTTGAACTCGTCCGCGTAGCGGGCCGCCAGGCGAGCCAGGCGCGGGCCGCCGTCGCCGCCCAGGATGATCGGCGGATGGCGACGTCCATTCCGCGCCGGCTTGGCATGGAAGCGCGATCCGGCCACGCGCCAGTGCTTGCCCTCCAAGCCCCAGCCGTCCGGCTCCGTCCACAGGCCGTGGACGATGGCGACCGCCTCCTGCAGCATGTCGTACCGCTCGCCGAGGGGTGGAAACGGAATGCCCAGCTCTGCGTGCTCCTCGTCATTCCAGCCGGCGCCCATGCCCAGCTCGATCCGTCCGCCGCTCATCTCGTCGACGGTGGCGACCATCTTCGCGAAGGGGCCGGGGATGCGGAAGGTGACCGGCGAGACGAGCGTGCCGAGGCCGATGCGCGTCGTGTCGCGCGCCAGCCCGGCCAGCGTCGCCCAGGCGTCGGTGGTCGGCAGTCCCGCCTCGCCCGGAAAGCTGGTGTAGTGATCGGAGCGGAAGAACGTCTCGAGGCCCGCGTCTTCGGCCGCGCGGGCCAGGGCCAGGATCTCGTCGTAGCTGAGCCCCTGCTGGGGCTCCGTCATCAGTGCGAAGCGCATTCAGCTCACCCAAGCCGTGTCGGATGCGGTTGATGGACCGATGCTACCCGTCCACGATACCGCGGCTGGCATCGGCGATCGGGTCGTGCGGCGGCGATTTTCGCAAATGCGCGCGTACGGAACGTAAGCGCCTGCCACCGGGGCTCGCTTGCCCCGACGGTGCCTAATTCGTGCTCAGCCTGGCGGTGCGGATCGCCCATGGTGCCCCGCGACAGTCGCTAACGATCTGTGGGTGCGCATCTGCGAAACGCTGGCACGGCAGGATGCTCAACTGCTCTCGTCTGCCAGATCCTCGCCCTCCGCGGCCTGCCGACGCAGGGTGCGGCGCACCGTCTGGGGGTCGAAGCCACGGCGCACCAGGAACGTGCCGAGTCGCTGGAGTGCCGGGCGGTCCTCAGGCATCGGCCGCCCGCGCAGGTGCCGCTCCAGCGCGATCCGTGCGCGCGCTTCCTCGGTCTCCGGCGGCAGCTCGGCCTCAGCCTCTCGCAGGGTTTCCACCACCTCGCGGGGGACACCGTGCTGCCGGAGCTCAGCCTCCACCATCCGTCGCCCGCGCGGCGCATGACGGTCGCGTTGCTCCAGCCACCAGCGCGCGAAGGCGACATCGTCGACGTAGCCCAGCTCGGCGAGGCGCTCGAGCGTGGCCTCGATCACCTCCGGGGCGGCTCCTGCCCGGCGAAGCCGCCGTGTGAGCTCCCAGCGGGTGCGCGGCCGAGTTCCGAGGAACCGGGCGGCGACCTCCATCGCGCCTTCCGCGTCGGGAGGCTCGCGGCGGACGGGACCGCGGCGCGGCCGGCGCGGCAGCTGCTCCGCCACCGACGCCTACTCGGCCTCGCTGATTCCCTCGACGCCGACCTCGATCGAGTTGACCTTGCCGCGGATCTCCTGCTCGATCCGGCTGGCCAGCTCCGGATTGGCCTTGAGGAAATCGCGCGAGTTCTCGCGCCCCTGGCCCAGCCGCGTCTCGCCGTAGTTGAACCAGGCGCCGGTCTTGGACAGGACGCCTGCCGCGATCCCCACGTCCAGCAGCCCGCCCTCGCGGCTGATGCCCTCGTTGTACATGATGTCGAACTCGGCGAGCCGGAACGGCGAGGCAACCTTGTTCTTCACCACCTTGACCCTGGTCCGTGAGCCGATCGCATCGGTCCCGGTCTTCAGCGTCTCGATGCGCCGGATATCGAGGCGCACCGAGCAGTAGAACTTGAGGGCGCGGCCGCCGGGCGTCGTCTCCGGGTTGCCGAACATGACGCCGATCTTCTCGCGCAGCTGGTTGGTGAAGATGAGGGCCGTGTTCGAGCGGTTGATGGCGCCCGTAAGCTTGCGCAGGGCCTGGCTCATGAGGCGCGCCTGGAGGCCGACGAAGCTGTCCCCCATCTCGCCCTCAATCTCGGCGCGCGGAACGAGCGCAGCGACCGAGTCGACGATCACCACGTCGACGCCGTTGCTGCGGATCAGGGTCTCGGCGATCTCGAGCGCCTGCTCGCCGGTGTCCGGCTGGCTGACGAGCAGCTCATCCACGTTTATGCCGATGTTGCCGGCGTACTTCGGGTCAAGCGCGTGCTCCGCATCGATGAAGGCCACGATCCCACCCGCGCGCTGCGCGTTGGCGGCGACGTGGTAGCAGAGCGTGGTCTTGCCGCTCGACTCGGGGCCGAAGATCTCGGTGATCCGGCCGCGCGGGATGCCGCCGACGCCGAGCGCGAGGTCGAGCGCGATCGATCCGGTGGGCACCACGTCCACGTTCTGGTGGGCGCCCTTGTCGCCGAGGCGCATGATCGAGCCGCGGCCGAACTGCTTCTCGATCTGCAGGATGGCGGCGTCGACGGCGCGGCTGCGCTCACCGTTCCGCTGTGGCGGGGTCTGGGCCTGGGCCGGGGCCACCGGGGCATCCATGGTCTGGCGGGCTCCTTCTCTCATCTGTCCCGGCGGCGGATCGGTCACTCCTCCTCGCCGGGTTCCCAGCGCGGCTTGCGCTTTGGCTTGATCAACTCGACCGACGCCGGCGGCTCATAGGTCGAGCCCGATGTGGGCGGCGGGACCTTGGGCGCCTTGGCCTTCGGCTTTCGCTTCTCCTGGTGACGTGGTCGATCTCGACCCTTGGCCATTCCCGATACCTCCGATCGGACCCGGTCGAGTGCCCGTCAGCCTCGCAGATGGGCCTTACCGGCCCATTAGCGACGGCTTACCGGACCTCGTCACGACGCTTCCAGCGCGCCGAAACGGTGTCCTGCAGCGATGCGAACGACCCGTCGGCAAGGGCGCCACGGATGCGCCGCATCAGGTCGAGAGTATAGGTGACGTTGTGGACCGAGGCGAGGCGATACGCGAGCAGCTCCTCGGCCCGGAACAGGTGCGCCAGGTAGGCGCGGGAGTGGTTGCGGCAGGCCTCGCAGTCGCAGGTGGGGTCGAGCGGCGCCGGGTCGTCCAGGAAACGCGCGTTCCGCAGGTTGATCCTCCCCTCGCTGGTCCAGGCCTGCCCGTTGCGCGCGACGCGCGTCGGCAGGACGCAGTCGAAGAGGTCGATGCCACGCTCGACCGCGGTGAAGAAATCGAGGGGCGAACCGACGCCCATCAGGTACCGGACCCGCGGATCGTGGCCGAGCGCATCGGCCACCACGTCGAGCGTCGCCTCCATCTCGGCTTTGCCCTCCCCCACCGAGAGGCCGCCGATGGCGATGCCGTCGAAGGGCAGCGCGGCGATCGCGCCGATGCTCTGACGCCGCAGCTCCGCGTCGACACCGCCCTGCACGATCCCGAACAGCGCCTGGTCCGAGCGCGTGCGGGCGGCGAGGCAGCGCTCAGCCCAGCGGTGGGTTCGCTCCATCGCGATCGCGACCTCGGCCGCCGAGAGCGTCGAGTCGACGAGCTGGTCAAAGGCCATCGCGATGTCGCTGCCCAGCGCCTCCTGGATCTGGACGGCCCGTTCGGGGGTGAGGCGCTGTGACGACCCGTCAAGGTGGCTGGCGAAGGTGACCCCGTCGTCGTCCACCAGGCCGAGGTGGGCCAGGCTGAAGACCTGGAATCCACCCGAATCGGTCAGGATCGGTTCATCCCAGGCCATGAACCGATGCAGCCCACCAAGCCGAGCGATGCGCTCGTGCCCGGGCCGCAGCGAGAGGTGGTACGTGTTGGCCAGGATGATCTGCGTGCCCGCCGTGCGCAGGTCGGCGGGGGTGAGGCTCTTGACCGTCGCCTGGGTGCCGACCGGCATGAACTGCGGTGTGTCGACCGACCCGTGGCGGGTGATGAGCGTCCCCAGCCGCGCCCGGCCTACGGCTGTGGTGCGGAAGGTAAACGAGATGGGCGCCATCACGCGAAATCGATGGGATTGACGATGGCCGATCGCACCGCGAGAGGATAGGCTACGGGCTGCGAGGGAGGGTTCCTGTGCGACTGGCGGACTGGCCCCGGCACCCGTATCTGAACGATGAGCTGCGCGAGTGGCTCGCGTTGCACCTCAACGCGCTGCACGTCGACGACGTGGCGGTCTATGCCATCCCGCAGGGCCGTGACGACGAGGGCCGCCGCGTCCTGGTCGCCACCGAGATCGGGCTGCTAGACGGCTCCTACGCCCCACGCGGCTCGTCGGCGCACTACTCGCTCCAGGTCCGGCTCTATCCATGGCCGGCGGTCCGAAGCGTCGACCTGCTGGCCGAGACGTATCGCCTATGGGCGTACGAGCACCGGACCTGGTGGCGGCTGCGCGTGGCGACCCCGAGCCTCGACGTCCAGACCGAGGACCCTGACCTGGGCTGTGCCCTGGCGGATCTGGCGACGGCGTGCGCGGTCATGGCGGAAGCGAGCGCCGGCCAACGCGAGCCGACGGCTGCAGGCGCCGAGGAAGCTGAGGCCATGCCGCCGCCCCCGCGGGTGGGGCGCATCTTCCGCTCCACGGCCGAGGCGCTTGCCATTGAGCCCAGCCCGTCGGAACCGTCGCTGCCCGAGCCGGTCACTTCCGACCGGCCCGTGCTCCGCGACGAAGTGTGATCAGCGGATCAGCATCGCGTCGCCGAAGCTGAAGAATCGGTAGCCGGCGGCCAGGGCGTCGCGATACGCGGCCAGTAGCGTGTCTCGGGCCTGGTACGGGTCGGCGTCGCGCATCCCTGCCTGGACGAAGGCGGTGACCAGCAGCAACAACGAGCTGCGCGGCAGGTGGAAGTTGGTGATCAGCGCGTCGACCGCGCTGAACGTGGACGGCGGCGTGATGTACAGGTCGCTCCATCCGGAAGCGCTCCGCCGCTTCGCGGCGGTCTCGAGCACCCGGAGCGTGGTCGTCCCGACCGCAACGACGCGACCGCCCTCGCGTCGCGCGCCCGCCATCGCTCGTCGGGTCGCCACCGGGACCGCGTACCACTCGCGATGGATCCGATGCTCGTCGACGTAGGCCCCCTCGAGCGGGCGGAAGGTGTCCAGGCCCACGTGCAGCGTGACGCTTGCGCGGCGCACGCCGCGCACCTCGAGCGCGGCCAGCAGCTCGGGCGTGAAGTGCAGGCCGGCTGTCGGCGCCGCGGCGGATCCGGGCGGCCTGGCGTACACGGTCTGGTAACGCTCCGGCGGTGAACCACGAGCGTGGATATAGGGCGGCAGCGGCATCTCGCCGGCGGCGGCCATCACCGACATCGGGTCCCGGAAGAAGCGGATCGCGCGAGTGCCATCGCCCAGACGATCCCCCACCTCGAGGCGGTCACCGGAGGCAAGGGTCAACAGATCACCCACGGCAATCCGACGCGATGGTCGCACCAACCCCTCCCAGCGGCCCGAACCGTCGGGGAGCGCACGCAGGACGAGCACCTCCGCCTCCCCGCCGGTCGTCCGTCGCGCCGGCAGCCGCGCCGGAAGCACGCGCGAGTCGTTGACGACCAGCAGGTCGCCGGATCGCAGCTCCTCCCCGAGATCCCGGAACGTTCGGTGCGCGAGCGCCGGCCGTCCCGCAGACGAGGCAGAACGATCCAGCACCAGGAGCCGGGAAGCATCCCGAGGCTCGGCGGGGACCTGGGCGATCGCCGCCGCCGGCAACGGATAGTCGAAGTCGTCGACGCGCAGCCGGGTCGGCGCGGGCTGGCTCGTCATCGGTCCGGGAAGCCTAGCGCCCGGCCGGATCGACCGACCGGGCGCCAGTGGTACGAGTCCTCAGACGGGCGGCGGATTGATGATGCCGTTCAGCCACGCCTGGGCGAAGTAGACGACGAACGCGATGGCCACCACCCACATCAGCGGGTGGATGCTGTCCAGCTTGCCCTTCACGACCTTGATCAGGACATAGCTCACGAAAGCAGCGCCGATTCCCACCGTGATGCTGAAAGTGAGCGGCATGAGGATCACGCCGAAGAGGGCAGGCAGACCTTCCTCGAAATCGCGGAAGTCAATATCCCTGATGAGCGTCGCCATCAGGTAGCCGACGACGATCAGCACCGGTGCCGTCGCGACGAATGGCACCAGCTCGACGAGTGGCGACAGGAAGAGCGCGACCACGAAGAGCAGACCGACGACGACCGAGGTCAGGCCAGTTCGCCCTCCTTCGGCCACCCCTGCCGCACTCTCGATGTAGCTCGTGTTGGAGCTGATCCCCGCAGCGCCGCCGGCGACGGCGGCCACTGAGTCGACGAGCAGGACTCGGCCGATGCCAGGCACCTGGCCATCGGGCGTAGTCAGGCCGGCCTGCTCTGTGATGGCCGTGGCCGTGCCCATCGTGTCGAAGAAGTCGGCGAGCATGATGGTGAAGATGGTCAGCACCGCCGCCAGCAGGCCAAGATGCTCGAACGAATTGCCGAGATCGAACTGGCCGATGGTCGAGAAGTCCGGCGCGACCGAGAACTGCTCTGGGACTGCGGTGATGCCCGCAATGAACGCGATCACGCTGGTCACGACGATGCTGATCAGCAGCGCCGCCGGTACCTTTCGCACGAACAGGATGATCGTGATCGCCAGGCCGAGGAGCATGATCCAGGCGCTGGTCGTGTTGGGGAACACGAACTCCACCGGGACTGGCCCGTCGCCCAGCGGCTGGCGGATGAGACCGCCATCCGTGAAGCCGATGAACAGGATGAACAGGCCGATACCGACCGCGATCGCCCGTTTCAGGCTGAGCGGCACCGCATTCATGACGGCCTCTCGAAGTCCGACCAGCACGAGCACCGTGACGACGAGGCCTTCCATGACGATCACGCCCATCGCCCCAGCGGGCGTCAGCCCGGCGCCGAGGACCAGGCCGAAGGCGACGATTCCGTTGATCCCCAAGCCTGCCGCGATGGCGATCGGATAGTTGGCCACCAGCCCCATGAGGATCGTCATGACGGCGGCAACCAGGGCAGTTGCCGCAGCGGCGGCGCCAATGTCGATCCCGGCATTGCTCAGGATCAAGGGGTTCACGGCCACGATATAGACCATGACCATGAACGTGGTTACGCCGGCCTTGATTTCCGTGCCGGCGGTCGTCCCCCGTTCCGTGAGCTTGAAGAAGGAGTCGAGCCCGCCGCTGGCCATGGGCGGCCGCGCGGGTTCCTCCCTCCTCGGTACGTCGGTAGCCTCCACTCCAAACCCTCCGCTCCGATGCAGGCCCACCCGACACCGATCTCGGGCGGCGCCGCAGCGCAGCGTACTCCCGGGGAGCAAGGCCCCGCGTGTCAGCGGCGCAGGAAGAGGTTGACGAGGACGGTCAACACCAGCGAGACGACGAGCATCGTTCCGAGTGGGATGAAGATCCCGCCGCGCTCGCCCTGGATCGAGATGTCGCCCGGCAGCCGGCCGAAGGGCAGGCGCACGCCCAGCGCCGCCAGGCCACCCACCACCACCAGCACCAGGCCGATCACCAGCAGGAGTCGGCCGAGCTCCGGCGACATCGGTCTAGTCGAATAGCCCCGGCTGTGGGCTGGCCTGGACCGATGCAGCCGCCGGTGGGGTCAGGCCGAGGTGCTCCCAGGCCCCGGTCGTGAGCTGGCGTCCGCGCGAGGTGCGGGCCAGCAGCCCGATCTGCATCAGGTACGGCTCGATCACGTCCTCCAGGGTCTCGACCGGCTCCGAGATCGTGGCCGCCATTGTCTGGAGGCCGACCGGCCCGCCGGCGTGATGCTCGGCGATGGCGCGCAGAAGTTGCCGGTCGAGCGCGTCGAGGCCCTTCTCATCGATCTCGAGCAGGTCGAGCGCCGCGGTCGCGAGCTCGGCGCTGACACGGCCATCGCCGGCGCCGCGTACCTGCGCGAAGTCGCGTGCCCGCTTCAGGAGTCGATTCGCGATGCGGGGTGTGCCGCGGCTGCGACGGGCGATGATGGCCGCGGCATCGTCGTCGAGCGAGATGTCCAGGATGTGCGAGCTGCGGCGCAGGATCTGCTCCAGGTCCGGCTGGGAGTAGTAATCGAGGCGGTAGGTCACGCCGAACCGGTCGCGCAACGGCCCGGTGATGCTCCCCACCCGGGTCGTGGCGCCGATCACCGTCACGTGCTCGATCTGGAGCCGCACCGTGCGGGCCCCCGGCCCCTTGCCAAGCACCACGTCCAGCGCGAAGTCCTCCATCGCCGGGTAGAGGATCTCCTCCACCACGTGGCTCAGCCGATGGATCTCGTCGATGAACAGCACATCGCCCTTGCTGAGGCTGGTCAGGATGGCGGCGAGGTCCCCGGCGCGCTCGATCGCCGGGCCGCTGGTGGTGCGGATCTGCGCCCCCATCTCGGCCGCCACGATGTTCGCGAGCGTCGTCTTGCCGAGCCCCGGCGGGCCGTACAGGAGGACGTGGTCGACCGGCTCCTCCCGATGTCGGGCGGCGTCGATGAGAATCGCCAGGTTCTCCTTGATCCGATCCTGGCCGGCGAACTCGTCCAGCCGACGCGGGCGAACGGTCGCCTCGAGTGCAAGCTCGTCCTCGGCGACCTGCGGGCTGGCGATCCGCTCGATCGTCATGTGTAGAACCCGCCGGGTGGGCGCGAATCGAACATGTGACCGATTCTAGCGGCCTAGGCGCGGTCGAGATCGCGCGGCGTGTCCACATCGGTCGGGTGCGCGGGCACTGCCACGGCGCGCACCAGATCGGGCTGCCCGCGAAGCACGTCACGGAGTCCGGCGTCGCCAGTGAGCCGCGCCGCGATTCCGAAATGGCTGCGCTCGATGAGCACCGGCGGCGCGAGGACACCACCCGCCTCGGTTGCCACGAAGGGTCGTTCACCGCGAGCTGCGACGAGCGCGGCGATCGTCTCCACAGCGACTCGCGGCTGGTCGCCGAGCAGGATGACCGCCGCGGTCATCTCGTCGGGCAACGCCGCCAGTCCGAGGCGCAGCGAGTAGCTCATGCCGCGCTCGGGATACGGGTTGCGGATCCAGCGCAGCACCGGGTCGACAAGGGTCCTCGGGCGGCTGAGCCAGACCGGAACGATGGCGACGATCGGCGCCAGCCCGGCCGCGCTCGCGAGATCGAGGACGTGCTCGAGGATGGTTCGCCCCTCCACCAGGGCCAGTTGCTTTGGCGAGCCGAAGCGCCGAGACTCCCCGGCCGCAAGGATCACCGCCGCGACCCGCCGATCCGCCTCCATCGGTCCCTATTCTGACGCCGGAGCGTCCGCTTGCCGTCTATCAGCAACCTGGTTACTGGTAAGCGACTTGGGCGGTGCTTGAGGCCGTCGCGCGGGGCTTGCTGAGCGTGAATTCTGGCTACGAATCCGCTGCGGCAGCCGTTCCCGTCGCTTAGCAGTAACGCCATTGCTAGGAGACAGGAACCAGAGGGCCGATAGCGTTCCGGCCGGGTGAGCCAGCCAGGCGCGCGCCTCCCGTCCTCGCTGCGCGAAGGTCGCTGCGAAAATTTCGCTGTGGCGGTCGACAAGCCTCCGCTGTGCGCTCGCTTCACCTACGACCAGCAGCTGGCCAACGGTCATGGGCCGCCAGCCAAGTTCCTTGGTCAGAAGACTGGGCACGATCCGGCGCTTCCGCGCCATTGCGGAATGCAGGTCCTGAACGTCGGTGATCCGGCTCTTGACCTCCACCAAGACCAATGCCCGATGTTGCGGATGCCACCCCACCAGGTCTACGGATCCTCGATCGCCGAAGTGGTTGAACGTGTACTCCACGAGGATCTGCCAGCCACGGCGGCGCATGATCGCGGCCACAGCGTTCACGAGCGCTGCATGCTCCCCGTCGAGAAGCCGAGGAAGCTGACCGCCGCGCCAGAGCGGTTCGACAGGGACGCGAACCTCGAGAGCGCGGCCGATCGCGCGCAGGCTGCGAAGCGTGAGCCGTTCAAGCTGGCCGGCCTCCGCCAGCGACACCAGCCTTTGGCTCACGCCGGCACGCGCTGCGACATCCAGCTGCCGCCAGCCGAGTCGGCGGCGAAGGGCACGAAGCACCAGCCCGACCCTGAGATCGTCCATCGAGGCATCGTGCGCCGCGAGCCTTACCAGCGCCTTTCCTGCGGCTTAGCATCGGCAAATGAATCCGCCCCCCGACACCGTCGAGCTGCTGATCACCGGCGGATCGCTCGTCGACGGAACGGGGGCACTCGCGAGGGAGGGGACGGTGGGGGTGCTCGACAACCGGCTCCATTTGGGCGACTCCGGCTGGCGGCCCGCCGCGGGGCGGACGATCGACGCCAAGGGAATGGTGGTGGCACCCGGCTTCATCGACCTCCACTCCCACGGCGGCCTGGTGATCCTGGCCGACCCACGCCACGAGCCGAAGGTGCGACAGGGCGTGACGACCGAGGTCATCGGGGTCGACGGGAACGGCTACGCACCCTTCGCCCACCGCGACGACCTGGCCGCCTTCGTCGAGCTCAACGCCGGCCTCGACGGCCGCCCGCCGATCGCCTACGACTGGGACACCGTCGCGAGCTACATCGGCCGCTACGACCGCCAGGCGATCAACATCGCCGTGCTGATCGGGAACAGCGCGCTCCGGATCGGCGCCATCGGCTGGGATGATCAGCCCCCCGATGAGCGGACGCTCGCCAACATGCGCGCCATGCTGCGCGAGGGAATGGCGGAGGGCGCCTTCGGCATCTCGAGCGGGCTCGACTATCCGCCCGGCTCCTTCGCCTCGACCGATGAGCTGGCCGCGCTGACGCACGAAGCCGCCGCGCACGGCGGCTTCTACCACACCCACGTGCGCTACCCGCTCGGCGATCGCTTCCTGGACCCCTTCCGGGAGGCAATCGAGATCGGGCGCCGCGGCGACGGGCCGGTTCACATCACCCACTTCTACCACCGCCGCACGTACCCCGGCGGCCCGGAGGAGATGCTCAGCCTCGTCGATGACGCGCGGCAGGCGGGGATGGACGTCACCTTCGACTCGTACCCATACGAATGGGCCTCGACCCGGCTGCTCATCCAGCTGCCGCAGTGGGTGCAGGCGGGTGGACCGATGGCGCTCAAGGAGCGCCTGGCGGACCGCGCCGTGCGCGAGCGCATCCGCGCCGAGCTGCGATCGCGCAGCGCGACCTTCACGAGCCCGGCCGGCTGGGCGGACATCCGCCTTGGCGCGTTCGCGCTCCCCGACCTCGTGCGGTGGGAGTCGCAGACGCTGGCGGACTACGTGGCCGAGACGGGCAGCGATCCCGTCGACGCCATCTGCGACCTGCTGCTGGCCGAGAACCTGGGGGTGGCGCAGGTGACCAGCGGCCCGTGGAGCGAGACGCTCTCCCATTTCGTGCGGCATCCGGTCGGGATGGTCGGCACCGATTCCACGTTCCTCGGCGACAAGCCCTCTCCGCGCACCTATGGCTCGTTCCCGCGCATCCTCGGACAGTTCGTGCGCGACGAGCAGCAGCTCAGCCTCGAGGAGGCGGTGCGCAAGATGACCGGTGCGCCGGCCACACGGCTGGGACTCAACGACCGCGGCCTGCTGCGGGACGGCTACGCCGCCGACCTGGTCCTCTTCGACCCGGAGCGCGTCCGATCCAACGCGACCTACGACGAGCCAAGGCGCTACCCGGACGGGATCGAATACGTGGTGGTCAACGGCGAGCTGGTGGTCGACGGCGGGCGTCATACCGGCGCCCTGCCCGGTCGCGCGCTTCGCTCTGGTCGCTAGCCTCCGCCGGACTCCTTAGCCGACCAGCCGCGCGTGCTCACGCAGCAGGCGGTCGACGGCCGGAGCCTCCATCGGTCTCGCGAACAGGTAGCCCTGGCCGTAGCGCACCCCGAGGGCCAGCAGCGGTGCGAGCTGCTCCCGCCGCTCGATCCCCTCGGCCACCGTCTCCAGCTTGAGCGAGTGCGCCAGCCGGATGATCGAGCGAACCAGCGCCCGCTCGCCCTCCTCGCCGCCGTCGATCCCCTCCACGAACGAGCGGTCGATCTTCAGCACGTCGATCGGGAAGCGGCGGAGGTGGCTGAGCGACGAGTAGCCGGTGCCGAAGTCGTCCAGGCTAATGTGCACGCCCAGCGCCTTGAGGTTGGCGATCGCTGTGCTCGTCGACTCGCCCTCGTCGAGCAGGGCGCTCTCCGTCAGCTCCAGTACCAGGTCCGCCGCAGGGAGCCCGCTCTTCGCCAGCGTGCCCGCGACGATGGTGACGAACTCGGGATCCTGGAGCTGTCGCGACGAGACGTTGACGGCCATGCTGAACGACCGGTCCCTCGTTGCGCGGCGCCAGTCCGCGGCTTGGTGGCAGCTCTCCTCCAGCACCCAGCTGCCGAGCGGCACGATCAGGCCCGTTTCCTCCGCCAGCGGGATGAACTCCTCGGGCAGAGCGAGGCGTCCATCGGCCTGCCGCCAACGGACGAGGGCCTCGACCCCGGCGATGTCGCCCGTGCCGAGCTCCACGATCGGCTGGTAGAAGACCACGAACTCGCCGGCCGCCAGCGAGGCCTCCATCCGGCCGCGCAGCTCCAGTCGCTTGAGGGCGGAGGCGTGCATCCGGACCTCGTAGAACTCGAAGCGACCCTTGCCGCGCGACTTGGCCGTGTACATGGCGGCGTCGGCGTTGCGGAGCAGCTCCTCGGCGGTGGCGCCCTCCCCGGTCTTGCGGTGACCGCTGCCGAGCGCGATCCCGATGCTCGCCTGCGCGAAGAGCTGCCTCGAGTCAAGCGCGAACGGCTGCCGGAGGGCGGCGAGGATCCGCTCGGCGACCTGGCCGGCGGCGTCCGGATCGGTCTCCTCCACCAGGATGCCGAACTCGTCGCCGCCCAGCCGGGCGGGGGTGTCCTGCCGCCGCAGGCAGGCTCGGATGCGCTCGGCGACGGCGGTCAGCAGCTCGTCCCCCGCCGCGTGGCCGAGGCTGTCGTTGACGACCTTGAAGTCGTCGAGGTCGAGGAAGAGGACTGCCAGCTGGTCCTGCGGGTGCCGCGCGCTGCGCGCCAGCGCGTGGGTGACGCGATCGGCGAAGAGGGCGCGATTGGCGAGCCCGGTCAGCGGATCGTGGAAGGCCTCGTGCTGAAGCTGGTCCTCCAGCCGCTTACGCTCGGTCACGTCGCGGAAGTTGAGCACGATCCCGCCGACCGCCGGGTCGGCCAGCAGGTTGAGACCGATGGTGTCCACCCATCGCCACGATCCGTCGGCATGCCGCAGCCGGAACTCGGCCGCCTGCTCGCCTGCGGCCTCGGCCAGGCCGGCGGACAGGGTGGTGAACCACTCCACGTCGTCGGGATGGACGTCGTCGCCGAAGGCGCGCCCCAGCCGGGTGGCCGGTTCGTGGCCGAGCACCCGCCGCAGCGCGTCGCTCTCGTAGACGATTCGGCCGCCGGCGTCGAGGACGGCGACCACGTCCGATGAGTTCTGCACCAGGGAGCGGAAGCGGGCCTCGCTCTGTCGCAGGTCTCCGGCCATCAGGTTGAGCTGATCGTTGAGCTGCGTCAGGCTTCGGTTCTGGGCGCTCAGCCGTCGCGAGGCGCCGCCGAAGGCGAGCCACAGCAGTCCGAGCAGGGTGGCGCCGGCGCCGAGGGTGATGAGGAATACGTCGCGCCGCGTGTCGTCCACGCGCTGCTCGATCGGACGGGCGTCGACGTAGACCTCGAAGACGCCGATCGGGTTCGCGTCGGACGGGCCGCGGATCGGCACGTAGATCTCGAGGAAGGCTTCCGGCAGGAGCTCGCTGGCGTGCTCGGACGTATCCCCGAACTCGCCGATGCTCTCGCCGCCGAAGGCCTCCGCCAGCTCGTGGTTGATGTCGAGGCGTTGGCCCTGGAGCGTCTCCTCGGTCGAGTAGATGACACGTCCGTCCCTGGTCCAGACGTTGATCCGCCGCATGTCGCCCGAGACCACCAGCCGGTTGAGCTGGTCCTCGACCTCGCGGTTCGGATCGGCGGTCAGCCCCAGGCTCTCCTCGCTCAGGATCGGGTCGAAGTAGCCTCGCACGATGGCCTCGGCATTGCCGACCTGGGAGTCGATCGCCGTCAGGCGCAGGTGATCGGCCGCGCTCACCGCGATGGCCACCGCCAGGCCGACCACCAGCACGGCGCTGGTGGCGAGCACGGCCACACGCAGGCTCGGACGCCAGCGCATGACCCCGCGCGCGCGGGACGCGATGCGCGCGGGGGACGCGACGCGAGCGAGAATCGAGCGGCCGGACACCAGGGGCGGATACTCCTTCATGCCCAGCCTACGCGGCGTGCGAGGATGCACCAGCCGCCGGTGGTACTGCCCCGACTGACCCGGTACGAAGGTCCGGATGCCGCCCCGCGCGCCAGGGGTGCAGGATCAGCCGGCCATGCGAGCATCTGCCGTCCTCCTCTGCGCCGCGCTCCTGGCGGGGTGCGCGTCGTCCCCGCCACGCAGCGAGCAGTTGCAGCTGCGAACGCTGAATGGCTCCGGCGTGACCGGCACCGTGACCCTGACCGACCTGGGGGACCAGCGAACGCAGGTCGACATCGAGGTCGAGCCGGCCGGCCATCCGAGCATGCCGGCCCACATCCATCCGGGCACCTGCGACGAGCTCGTCCCGCAGCCGAAGTACCCGCTCCAGAACGTGGTCGACGGAGCCTCGGTCACCGAGGTGCCCGCCCCGCTGGACGAGCTGCTCCAGGGCGGGGTGGCGCTCAACATCCATGACTCCAACGAGGAGATGGGCCTCTACACCGCCTGTATCGAGCTCGGCTGACAGACCGTTCCGCGTCCCTCCCGGCCGGTTGTAGGATTGCGCCCGGATGGAGGGTCACCGATGACGACGCGGACGCTGCCCCCGGGCACGGTCGAGGCTCCCGTCATCGTCCCGCCCGGAACGCCGACGTCCGGCCGAGCGACCGACCGGCCGCCGCTCCGCCGCGAAGGGCCGGAGAAGCTGACCGGCCTCGCCAAGTACGCCGATGACCTCGTCTTCCCGGGCGCCTGGTATGGCGCCACGGTCCGCTCGACCGAGCCGCATGCCCGTCTGCTGGCGATTGACCTCGACGAGGCCTTCGACTGGAGCCGCGTGGTGATCGTCACCGCCGAGGACATCCCCGGCGAGAACGTGGTCAGCCTGATCGACGACGACCAACCCGTGCTCGTGCCGGTCGGCGGCGAGATCCGGCACCAGGCCGAGCCGGTGGCGCTCATCGCGGCGGCGGACCGCGGAACCCTGCGCGAGGCGCGGCGTCACGTCACCGCGCGAACGGAGCGCCTCGCTCCCATCTTCGACCCTCTCCTGTCCAAGCAGGAGTTCGCGCACTACGTGGTGGAGCGCGGGGATGCAGCGGCGGGAATGAAGGCCGCCGAGCTCGTGATCGAGGGGACGTATCGGGTCGGCCACCAGGAGCAGCTGTACATCGAGAACCAGGCGATGATCGCCGTGCCTCGCGAGGACGGCGGGGTGACGGTGCACGGTTCCTGCCAATGCCCGTACTACATCCACAAGGCCATGAAGCGCGCCCTGGCGCTCACCGGCGAGCTGGCGGTCGTGGTGCAGGCCGAGACCGGAGGCGGCTTCGGCGGCAAGGAGGAGTACCCGTCAATCCTCGCGCTGCATGCCGCGCTGCTGGCGCTGAAATGCCACAAGCCGGTGCGCATGATCTACGACCGCCACGAGGACATCAGCGCCACGACCAAGCGTCATCCTGCCGTCGTCCGCTACCGGAGCGGCGTCTCGCGAGAGGGTGAGCTCGTCGCGCAGGAGATCGAGGTGATCATGGACGGCGGCGCGTACTGCACCCTCACGCCCGTCGTCCTCAGCCGCGGGACGCTGCATGCCGGCGGGCCGTACCGCTGCGAGAACGTGCGGGTCGTCGGGCGGGCAATGGCCACCAACACGCCACCGAACGGCGCCTTCCGCGGTTTTGGTGCGCCGCAGACCGAGTTCGCGGCCGAGATGCAGGTCAACCGCATCGCCGCCGCGCTGGACACGTCACCACTCGAGCTGCGGAGGCGCTGGGTCTACCGCGAGGGCGACATCACGCCCACCGGCCAGGTGCTGCGCGAGAGCGTCGGCGGCATCGAGGTGATCGAGGCTGCCGCCGAGGCATCGGGCTTCGAACGGGTGCGGCGCCAGACCGCCAACGCGCGCGAGTCCAGGACCGATGGCGCCCGCCTCGCCTCCGGCATCGGCCTGGCGCTGGCCTGGCATGGCGCCGGCTTCACCGGCAGCGGCGAGGTCAAGCTGGCGTCGGTCGCGTCGGTGGAGCTGACCACCGAGCACCGGATCCGGATCCTCACCGCGTCGACCGAGATGGGCCAGGGCACCAAGACGATCTTCCCGCAGCTCGTGGCAGAGCGGCTGGGAGTCGACTACGACGAGGTCGAGATCGCGCCGCAGGACACATCGATCGTGCCCGACAGCGGCCCAACCGTCGCCTCTCGCACCGCGATGGTGGTGGGCGGACTCCTGATCCGTGCCGCGGAACGCCTGCGCGTGGAGGTCGAGGCGGAGACCGGCCGCTCATTTGCCGCGGGCTACCGGGAGGCACGCCCACGGCGCATCGACGAGCAGTTCGTCCCCTATCCGGGAGTCCAGTTCGACGATGCCACCTACACCGGTGACGCCTACCCGGCCTTCGGCTGGGCCTGCGCCGTGGCCCGCGTCGACGTCGACCTGGATACCGGCGAGGTGGCCGTGCGCGAGGTCGTGTCCGCCGACGACATCGGCCACGTCATCCATCCAATCCTGGCCGAGGGGCAGGTCGAGGGCGGGACGCTGCAGGCGGTGGGCTACGCGACGATCGAGGAGATGAAGCTCGTCGACGGCCGCTACCTGAACGACAGGCTGGCGACGTACCTCATCCCCACCTCGCTCGATGCGCCGCGCATGCGCTCGATCCTGGTCGAGAAGCCTTTCTCGGGCGCCCCACACGGCGCGAAGGGCGTCGGTGAGCTGCCCATGGACGTCGGCGCGCCGGCCGTGGTGGCGGCGATCCACGACGCCACCGGCGTCTGGGTCCACGACCTGCCGGCCACGCCGGAGCGAATCGTGGCTGCGATGACCGGCGGACCGATGCCACCCGCGCCCGGCGTCTCGCTGGAAGCGCCCGACCCGAGGCAGCCGGCCATCGAGGACCTGCCCGCGGGCGGCGATCCGATGCCATTTCGCGCGCCGACCGACCCGCACGAAGACCGCGAGCGCTGAGGTGGGCTATCGGTTCTTCGTGAATGGCGAGCAGGTCGAGGTCGAGGTGCCCGGCATGCGTCGGCTGCTCGACGTCCTGCGTGAGGACCTCGGCCTGACGGGCACCAAGGAGGGCTGCGGCGAGGGCGAGTGCGGAGCGTGCTCCGTATTGCTCGATGGGGCCGTGGTCGACAGCTGCCTGGTGCCGGTCTGCCAGGCGAGCGGGACCAGCGTCCGCACCGTCGAGGGTATGTCCGAGGGTGAGCGCCTGAACGACCTGCAGGCCGCCTTCCTGGAGGCCGGCGGTGCGCAATGCGGCATCTGCACGCCCGGCATGCTGATGGCGGCGGAGGCCTACCTGGTCGCCGGCGGCTCGAGGGACGAGGACGCGATCCGCGAGGCGATCGCCGGCAACCTGTGCCGCTGCACCGGCTATACCAAGATCATCGATGCCATCGCGCTCGCCGCCGAGCGGCGACGCGCCGCCGACCCGCACTGAGGCGGAGACTCCGATGCCGGCCGAGCCGCCCGTCACCTCGCCGCGGAGCCTGGCCGATGCCTACGCCCTGCTGGCAGAGTCGGTCCACCAGCCCGTCGCCGGCGGCACGGACCTGCTGGTCCAGATCACCGGCGAGCTGGGCGAGCCGCCGGAGAGGGTGCTCGACATCTGGCAGCTCGACGAGCTGCGCGGCATCACCGTCGAGGCGGACGCGCTGGTCATCGGCGCCCTGACGACGTACACCGAGATTCGCCGTTCGCCGCTGGTCACCGAGTTCCTGCCGGCGCTGGCGGAGGCGGCCGCGACGATCGGGGCCGCGCAGATCCAGAACCGCGGGACACTTGGTGGCAACGCGGTGAATGCCTCGCCGGCGGGAGACACGCTGCCGATCCTGCTCGCGACCGACGCGCAGCTGGTGCTGGGCAGTGCGCGCGGCGAGCGTGGAGTAGTCGCCGGCGCCTTCTGGCCGGCCTACCGCCGCACCGCCCGGGCCGACGACGAGCTGCTCCTGCGCATCCGCTTCCCGCTCGTGCCGGACCGGCAGGTGCGCTTCCGGAAGGTGGGCACCCGGCGGGCGCAGGCCATCAGCAAGGTCGTGATGGCGCTCGCATGGCGCGGCGACCGCGACGAGGCATGGACCGATGTGCGCCTGGCCCTTGGGTCCGTTGCGGCGACGCCGATCCGGGTCGGGCGGACCGAGGCCGCGCTGGAGGGCGCAAAGCCGACCGCCGAGACGGCCGATGCCGCCGCGGCGGTGCTGGCCGAGGAGCTCAGCCCGATCGACGATGTGCGCTCTACGGCTGACTACCGACGGGCCGTGGCGGCACGCGTGCTCCATCGCCTGGTTCGGGAAGAAGGCGGCTGGTGAGATGAGCTTCGTGGACCCGGGACCCCTGGAGCCGATGGTCGGCGATCCGGACGATCATCGCCCCAACTCCCGATGGCGTCTGGTGGTGGATCCGGGCGATGAGGCCGGCCGGGTTGACGGCCTCGCCCTTTTGGTCGAGCAGATTGCGGTCGGCGATCGAATTCCGCTCCACACGCATCCGACTGACGAGCTCATCGTGTTCACCGATGGAGAGGGGCAGGTCCGCCTCGGTGAAGGAAGCCGGCGCGTGACTGCTGGTACGGCGGTCTTCGTTCCGGCCGGTACGCCGCACGGAACGACGAATGTCGGCAGCGGGCCACTTGAGCTGAACGCCGTGTTTCCCACCACCGTCGTCGATATTGCCATGCTCGAGCGCAATCCAGCCCCCGGTAGGGAGAACGAGCTTCCGCGTCGGACGCGCTACGACTTCCGCACGGGCGCCTTCGAAATCCTCGAATGACGCTGATCTGAGATCATCGGCGCATGCCGGTTCAGCCTCCGAGAGCTGGTGACGTACGGATCTTTCCCGGCCCGGCCGATTTCCGCGATTGGCTGGAGAATAACCACGCCAGCGCGACTCACCTCTGGGTCGGGTACTACAAGAAGGGCGTGCCGAAGCAGTCGGTGAGCTATGCGGAATCGGTCGAGGAGGCGCTCTGCTTCGGCTGGATCGACGGCATCACCCGCCGCATCGATGACGAGGTGTACGCCACCCGCTTCACACCGCGCCGCAAGGGCAGCAACTGGAGCGCGCCCAACATCGCCAAGGTGGCGGAGCTGAAAGCCGCCGGCCGGATGCACGCGGCCGGGCTGCGCACGTTCGAGGAGCGTGATCGGCGTCGCGACGCGAACTAGCCGAGCCGACCCGAGGTTTGCGACAATCCTCGGCATGGCCAGCGTCGCCTCCGGCATTGAGATAACCGCTCCCGGCGCCATCCATGCCGGCGAGGTTCTGACTCCCGAGGCGCTCGGCTTCGTGGCGCAGCTGCATCGGTCCTTCAACACCCGGCGCCTGCGACTCCTGGACGAGCGCGCGGAGCGCCAGGCGCGATTCGACGCCGGCGAGCTGCCGGACTTCCTGCCGAACACGCTCCACGTCCGCGAGGACGAGAGCTGGCGGGTCGCGCCCGCGCCGCCGGACCTGGACGACCGCCGGGTCGAGATCACCGGCCCGGCCGAGCCGAAGATGATGATCAACGCCTTGAACTCCGGCGCCCGGGTCTTCATGGCGGACTTCGAGGATGCCCTCTCCCCCACCTGGGACAACGTGGTCACCGGCCAATGGGCGGTGCGCGAGGCCGTGCGAGGCAGCCTGACCTTCCAGACCGATGAGAAGGCGTACGAGCTAAATCCATCCGGCCTGGCCACGCTCGTCATCCGGCCGCGTGGCTGGCACCTGGACGAGGCGCACGTGCTGGTGGATGGCTCCCCCATCTCGGCCAGCCTCTTCGATTTCGGCCTCGTCTTCTTCCACAATGCGCGGGAGCAGCTCGACCGCGGCTCCGGCCCCTACTTCTACCTGCCCAAGCTGGAGTCGCACCTCGAGGCCGAGCTCTGGAACGACGTCTTCGTCGCCGCCCAGGAAGCGCTGGAGATCCCACAGGGCAGCATTCGAGCCACCGTCCTGATCGAGACCATCCTGGCCGCCTTCGAGATGGACGAGATCCTCTACGAGCTGCGCGACCACGCCGCCGGCCTGAACGCCGGGCGCTGGGACTACATCTTCAGCATCATCAAGAAGTTCCGCTCCCGACCCGACTTCGTCCTGCCCGACCGCGCCGCGGTGACGATGGCGGTGCCGTTCATGCGCGCCTACACCAGCCTCCTGGTTCGGACCTGCCATCGTCGAGGCGCGCACGCCATGGGTGGGATGGCGGCATTCATCCCGTCACGCCGTGATCCCGAGGTCAACGAGAAGGCGCTGGCGAAGGTGCGCGAGGACAAGGAGCGGGAGTCGTCCGACGGCTTCGACGGCACGTGGGTCGCGCATCCTGACCTCGTGCCGGTGGCGCGGGAGGTGTTCGACGGCGTCCTCGGCGACGCGCCGAACCAGAAGGGCAAGTTGCGTCCAGATGTCTCGGTCGACGCGGCCACCCTGCTCGACGTGCGCATCCCGGACGGCCGTGTCACGGAGCGCGGGGTGCGCGGCAACGTATCGGTCGGCCTCTCGTACCTGGCCTCGTGGCTGGCCGGCAATGGCGCGGCCGCCATCAACAACCTTATGGAGGACGCGGCAACCGCCGAGATCAGCCGCTCGCAGCTCTGGCAGTGGCGTACGCACGCTGTCCCGCTCGACGACGGCTCACCGATGACCGCCGAGCGCTACGCGACGATTCGCGACGAAGAGCTGGCAACCCTGCGCTCATCGCTCCCCGACTTCCCCTGGACCGATGCCGCCTCCCTGCTCGACGAGCTGGTGCTGTCCGACCAGTTCGCCGAGTTCCTGACCCTGGGCGCGTACGGCCGGCTCGGATAGGCGGCGCGATGAGAAGCACGCCAGTGCCTATCCTCACAGGCCGCGCTCCAGGAACTGGCCGCGCCCGCGCCGCCCGACGAAGAGGCCCTCGCGGACAACCGGCTCACCACGGAGGAGCACGGTCCGGACCTGCCCGCGGACGTGGAGCCCTTCGTACGGCGTGAAGTCGCTGGTGTGGTGCAGCTCCTCCTGGCCCATGATCCGGGAGGCGTTCGGGTCGAAGAGCACCAGGTCCGCGTCGCGTCCCGCCTCCACTGCACCCTTGGTCGACAGCCCGAACAGCCGCGCCGGAGTCGTGGCGAGCACATCCACCATTCGCTCGAGCGGCATCCGCCCCGCAGCGACACCGACGCTGTACACCACGCTCAGCATGGTCTCGATCCCCGGCGCGCCGTTGCTGATCTGGGGAAACGGTGGCGCCGGCACCGCTTTCTCCACCGCCAGCCGGTCCGGGACGTGATCGGTGGCGACCAGGTCCAGGCCGCCGCGCGCCAGTCCCAGCCACAGCGCCTGGCGATCGGCGTCCGAGCGCAGCGGCGGCGAGATGACCGACTTGATCATCTCCGCCTCGTCGTCGCCCTCGTAGCGCGCATCGGTCCAGGCCAGGTAGTGCGGGCAGGTCTCGGCGTAGACCGGCCAACCCCTCGCCTTGGCGGCGACGACCTCGGCCAGCGCATCGGCGCAGGACAGGTGGACGACATAGACCGATGCGTCCGCGGCGCGGGCCAGCGCGATCGCCCGGTGCGTCGCCTCGGCCTCCGCGAAGGTGGGGCGGCACTCGGCGTGATGACGGCAGCCGGTGTGCCCGGCGTCGAGGGCGCCGCGAGTCAGCGCGTCGATGATCGTGGCGTTCTCGCAGTGGACCTGCAGCATGCCGCGGTGCCGGCCCATCACCTGGAGCGCCGCGAAGAGGCGCTCATCGGGCAGGCGGAAGTCGTAGACCATGAACGCCTTCGCGGTCGGCACGCCGGCTTCGATCAGTTCGGGGAGCTCGGCGATCGGGTCGTCCTGCTGGCCGGTGATCACCGCCGAGAGCGCATAGTCGACCGCCGACTCGCCGTCAGTCCGCTGCCGGAACTCGCTCAGCCCGGCAAGCAGGGATTGCGCTCCAGCCTCGCTGATCCCGGTGCCAGGGTTGTTGAACGCCAGGAAGGTGGTCGTTCCACCGTGCGCCGCCGCCACCGAATCCTGGTGGAAGCGATCGGGCTCGTCGTCGGTCGGCAGGCGGGTGTGGGTGTGCACGTCGACGCACCCGGGCAGCACCAGCAGGTCGGTGGCGTCGAGCACCCGTGCATCCGGATGGCGCCTGGCGAGGCCGGCACCCACCGCCTCGATCCGGCCGTCGGCCACGACCACGTCGGCGCTGAAGGACCGCTCGGCGGTCACCACCGTGCCACCGCTGACGACGAGATCAGCCACCGGGGACGTCCTCAGAACGTCGAGTGCTACAACTGACTGGATTCAGCGTGGCTATGTCGCGCGTAGGCAGTGACAGTACTGCCAGTGCACCATTCGACCGTTTCCAGGTCGGTAGCAGCACGCTCAGTGCTCAGCCCTTTGCAGCGATGCGCCTGCCACTGGCGGCCTCTCTCTACCAACGCGTTATTCCTCCGTGAGCACGATCTCCTGGGCGCCCTCCCACAGGACGCGATGCCCGAGCTCGCGGAGCCGCTCGCGCCAGCCCTCATCGGGCGTGATCGTGGCGAAGTGATTGCCGGCCAGCGGCCCGACCTTGGATGAGAAGGCGCAGGCCCCGTACGGGACCAGGATCTCGCACTCCGACAACTCGCCGGTGTAGATCAGCAGCTCGCCGGGGGCTGGATGAGCGGTGTGGTTCTCGTAGCCGACCGCCGGCCGTCGGTCCCCGAACGGGATCCACGTTCCCTCGCCGCTCCATCGGCAGTGGATGAGCTGCGAGTCGATCGGCAGCCAGCCGCGCAGCGCCTCGCGCGTGAGCGGGGCCGCCTCCTCCCATCGGGCGCTAAAGTGGAGGTCGCCGACGCGGATCCGCAGGTCGCCCATGCGCGGAGGATAGCAGTGGCCAGCTCCGGCCCAACCATCAGCACGCACGTCCTGGATCTGGCGACCGGCCAGCCCGCGGTTGGCTTCCCGGTGGCGCTCTTCCGGCTGGGCGAGGACGGCACCCCGACCCTGCTGGCCGAGGCGGAGACCGATGGGGACGGGCGCGTGCGCGCCCTGATGAGCGGCAAGCTGACTCCCGGCGAGTACCAGCTCGTCTTCGACGTGGCGGCCTACGCCTGGTCGGCCGACGCCGAGACCGCGTTCTTCCAGAACATGGCGGTGGGCTTCCGGATCGATGATGCGGAGCGCTCGTACCACGTGCCGCTGCTGCTCTCGCCCTTCGGCCTGTCGACCTACCGTGGCAGCTGATCCACCCGGACCGATGCACCCCACTCAGCCGATCGCGGCACCCATCGAGACGCTCGACTGGATCGTGGGGCGCTGGGCGGGTGGGCGTGGCGATGACCGGTTCGAGGAGTGGTGGGCCGAGCCGGCGGGCGGCACGATGGTCGGCATGTTCCGCTGGCTGCGGGGCGACGCAGTGCGCTTCTACGAGCTGCTGACGGTGGAGCCGCAGGACGACGGCCTGGTCTGGCGCATCAAGCACTTCAAGCCGGGGCTGATCGGTTGGGAGGAGAAGGACGCGGCGGTGACGCTCGACCTCGTGCGGCTCGGCAAAGGAGAGGCCGTCTTCATGATGCGCGGCGACCCACGCTGGATGGTCTACCGTCGCGAGCCGGCGACGAATGAGCTGGTGGCTTATTTCGAGTCCGAGGCATCGCCACACACTCCGGACGACGAGTTTCGCTATGCCCAGCGCTGACGCACCGCCGATCCCCGAGGTCGCGGAGCTGAACGCGCTCTCCGCGGACGCGTTCGTGGCAGCGCTCGCTCCCTTGTTCGAGGGCGCTACCCGCTTCCTGCGCCGCGTGGCCGAGGAACGCCCCTTCGAGTCCGACGCCGAGCTCCTTGCCGCGGCGCACGAGGTCGCGATCTCGATGCCGGAGGACGAGCGGGTGGAGCTGGTCGAGGCGCATCCCCGCATCGGGGCGGACGTCGACACCGTCTCGGACCTGTCGCGTGACGAGCAAGGCTACGACGAGGAGAGCGACGAGGACGCCGAGACCGCCCGCGCCTACGAGGAGCTGGCGATGCTGAACGAGATCTACGAGCGCCAGTTCGGCTTCCGCTACGTGGTGTTCGTGGCCGGCCGATCGAAGGCGGAGATCGTCCCGCTGCTGGAGCATGCGCTGCGCAACGATCGCGAGGCCGAGCTGCGACGCGCGCTGGACGAGACGCTCGACATCGCCGCCGATCGGCTCGCCCGCCTGCGCGAGGAGGCAGCCGGTCCTGAGGTATCCGATCCGGCGGTATCGGTCCCGGACGAGGCCGGCCCATGACCTACGAGATCAGCTACGGCAAGGCCGACGTCAAGGTCTACCGCACCCACGGCACGCCGCTCCGGGGCGTCACCCCCATCCCCGAGTCGCCGTTCGCGGGGCGCGAGAACACGCTGATGGCGGCCGAGATCGAGGTCGTCGTGCGCGGCACCGCCTTCCTGGATGCCTACACCCTGGGCGACAACCGCCTGGTCGTCGCGACGGACACGATGAAGAACTTCATCCACGCCGCCTCGCTCCAATGCCCGGCGGCGACGCTCGAGGGCTGGCTGCACCACGTCGGGAGCTCGTTCCTCGCCACGTACCCGCACATGGAGCGGCTGACGATGGTGGGGCGCGAGCTGCCCTTTCCGGCCGCGATCGTCCCGGCCGCCGACGGCGACGGCTTCGCGGCATCCGACGTCGTGTTCGGTCGCGATCGCAACGACCGCTCTACCGCCTCGCTCGACCTGGAACGAGACGAGGACGCTGGCGTCCGGATCACCGGCCATGGGTGCGGCCGCGAGGAGCTGCAGCTGATCAAGATCACCGGCAGCGCTTTTGCCGACTTCGCGCGCGACGAGCACACCACCCTCCCCGAGCGTCGTGATCGGCCGCTCTACATCTGGACCGTTATCGGCTGGCGCTATGCCGATCCTGGTGACGCCCTCGGCACCGATCCTGTCCGGTACGTGGCCGGCGAGCAGGTGGCTGACCTGGCGGCATCGGTCTTCCACCAGTTCGTCAGCCTCTCGATCCAGCACCTGGTGAACGAGATCGGCAGCCGCATGCTGGAACGCTGGCCGCAGCTCGCCGAGGTCAGCTTCCAGGCGACGAACCGGCTGTGGGATGCTGGCGCCGCGAGCGAGACCGATGACCGGGTGAAGACCTACGCCGACCCGCGCCCGCCCTTCGGACGCATCGGCCTCGTCATGCGGCGCTAAGAAGCAGCGGCTTCCCGTCGCTCAGTAACCGGGTTACTGCTAAGCAGAAAAATGGCGCCTACGCACCGTCGCCGGGTCCAATCTCACGCTCCGACCCGCCCGATGACGGCTTGAGCAGTCGCTTACCAGTAACCCTGGTACTGGCTGACGGGAACTGACGGCTTGTCGTTCGGGGGCATGATCAGCTGAGCGCGAGTCGCATGCGAGGCAGCGTTCGTCCGGGCTCGGCCGCCGATGGAGTGCGTCCGATCTCCTCCCCGCCGACCGCGCGGTAGAACCCCTCCGCGTACGGCTCGGCGTCCCACTCCAGGCGAGTGGCCCCACCCTCGCGCGCAACCCGAACGGCATGCTCGAACAGGGCGCGGCCATGCCCACCGCCGATCCATTCGGGCTCCAGCCAGAGGTCCTCCAGCTCGGCCCGCTCGCCGTGGAAGGTGACCCGATGCCAGCCGGCCACGCCTCCGTCCAGCTCCAGCACGTGGACCTCATGCGCTCGGACATGGCGCGGCTCCAGGATCAACATCGGCGCGACGGCCCTCAGGAATTCGGCGTCGTACGGCCAATACGCCTTGGACCGATGCGCCAGCTCGCGCAGGGCCGGCGCCTCCTCCGGTCTGGCGCGGCGGATGACGACCGTCATGCCGGGAGGTCGAGGCGGTCGAAGATTGGTGTGGTGATCTCGGGTGGCCATGCCGAGCGAGTGATGTCATACGCCCAGCGATGCTCCAGCCTCTCGATCTCAGCCCGGGTGCACCAACGGTAGGAAAGGAAGCGGGTGCTGCCATCCTTGGCGAGGAGGCGGACCTCCTGGGGCCAAGGGTCGGGCCGTGTGAGGAAGAGGAAGCCGATGCCCACGAACTGGCCACGTTCCCAGTACTCGCTGACGCGAAGGAGACGCTCGACTCGAACCCTGAGACCGCACTCCTCGGCGGTCTCACGAACGGCGCAGTCGGCCGGTGACTCGTTGCCCTCCAGCGCGCCTCCGGGTCCCTCCCATTCGATCCTGCCCTCACGCTCCTGCTCAAGCATGAGGACTCGCTCCTCCGGATCCACGACAACGGCGCCTGCACCAATGAGGTAAAGCTGTCGTCCACCTCGCAGGTCGACGGTCATCAGCGGCGGAGCAGCGCCGGGTAGTCGATCGCCGGGCATCTGTCCATGACCACCAGCAGGCCCGCAGCAGCCACCCGCTCGGCAGCGGCCTCGTCCCAGACCCCGAGCTGCACCCAGACCGCCTTGGCGCCGATCTCGATCGCCTCGTCCATGTGCTCGCCCGCGCGGTGCGAGGCGCGGAAGATGTCGACCACTTCGATCGGGCTGTCGGGCGGCCGTTGGGCGGCGGCGGTCCGAAGGTCCGGCACGGTTGCCAGGCCGTGGATCGTCGTCTCGCGCGGATAGATCGGGATCACCTCGTACCCGAAGCGCATGAGTGAGCGTGAAACGCTGTGACTCGGGCGTGTCGGGTCGGGGGAGGCGCCAACCACCGCCCAGACGTGGAACTCGGTCAGGATCCGACGCGCAACCTCGGGATCGGTCCAGCGAGCGGGATCGATCATGCGATCGGCGCCGTGGTGCGCTCGATCATCTCGAGCAGACCGTCCGGATAGAGAGGGGCGTCACCGCTCCGAAAGGTCGCGAGCGGCATCCAGCGTGCGGTGAACGGCATTCCATTCTCCTCGCGGCAGGCGACCGCTTCGATCCCCAACGAGCCATCGTCCTCGAACGCGGTCTCGTAGACGAGCACGATCTCATGGCCCGGCCGCCCGTCGTTGGTGAACAGGTTCTCGAGGGCGCCGAGGTAGGTGGGTCGCGTCACGGTCAGCTCCGATTCCTCCGTGAACTCGCGCTGGACCGTCTCCGCGCCAGTCTCGCCGAACTCGATCGAGCCGCCAAGCGGCCGGTAGAAGGTCTCGCCGGTCACCAGGTCATGCCCCTCCGCCACGAAGACGCGGTCGCGATCGCGAATCACGCCGATCGCGATGGCGCGCACGAGCCCTCGAGGTCGGTCGCTGGTCATCGCGAGCGAGCGAGCTCCTGCAGGGCGGCCTTAATGCGAGCGTCCAGCTCGCCGTTGGTACTGGCCGCCACGGATCCGGCCGCGCGTCGTGCCTCCGAAGCGGTATAGCCGAGCGACTCCAGCGCGGCCACCACGTCCGAATCGGTCGAGTCTCCGCCGCTCGCGGCGATCCCGGCGGCGTGGATCTTCTCCTTGAGCTCGAGGCCGATTCGCTGTGCGGTCTTGCGCCCCACGCCGCTGACCGAGGTGAGGAGGTCCAGGTCGTCGGTCACGATCGCGAGCTGAAGCCTGGTGACCGGGTACGCGCTGGTGATCGCCAGCGCCAGCCGCGGCCCCACGCCGGTCACCGTCATCAGCAGCTCGAAGAAGGCCAGCTCCTCCGGGGTGCCGAAGCCGAACAAGGCCTGCTGGTCCTCGCGCACCAGGTGGTGGATGAAGAGATGCGCCTCGCGGTCCGGCCGCAGCTTCGCGAGCAGGGCGGGTGCGACCATGACCCGATACCCGACCCCGCCCAACTCGATCACGACGAACTCGGGGCCAGCGTGGGTGACCGGCCCGCGGAGCGAGCCGATCATCGCGTCGCGGCCACGCGCGGCATGGCCATCGCGCGGTAGGCGCAGCCGATGGCCACCGCCAGCGCATCGGTCGCATCGTCCGCCACGCCGTCGAGCGACGCGCCCAGCAGACGGGCGACCATGGCGGCCACCTGCGCCTTGTCGGCCGCGCCGTTGCCGCAGACCGCCTGCTTCACCTCGTTCGGCGTCGGCTCGTCGACGACCAGCCCGGCCTCGGCGGCGACCAGCAGCGCGATGCCGCGTGCCTGTCCGACCACCATGGCGGTCTGCACGTTGCGCTGGAAGAAGAGCCGCTCGACCCCCACTCGAACGGGTCGGTGTTCCGCCACGAGCGCGGTCAGGGCGGCATGGAGCAGGCGGAGCCGTTCGGCATCGGTCTCGCCCTGGGCGGTCCTCACCACGCCGGCGTCCACCAGCCGGAGCCGGCCGTCTTCCAGGGCGACCACTCCGAAGCCGCAGACGGCGGTGCCTGGGTCGATGCCAATGGCGATCACGCGGCTATCGTAGCCGCGGGCGCAGTTGCTAGAGGCCGAACTCCTCGATGACCCGGCGCGCCATTGCTTCGGCCTGGATTCGCCTGGCAGGTGACGGCACGGCATCCGCAAAGGCAAGGCTGAACTGAAGCGGAGCCGCGATCACCGTGAGGGTAGTGGTCGACTGCCGCGGACAGACCGGACAGTGGCCGAACCATGAGACGTCGCCAACGCCGTGCAACTCCTCGGCCCCGGAGTCGGGCGGCAGGCTCTCCAACAATTCCTCGCCTACCAGACCGGAGGCGGATTCGCGCATGACGATTACGAAGAGGGAGGTGCCGTCGGCGTCCAACTGATACGTGCAGCCCGCGGTCCCAGCGGCGGACTCTGGATCCGGCACGCCCGGCCCGACCTCGGGTCCGAGCACTTCGGCGGCCGTCGTCGCGACGAGCAGGGAGCACGGATCGAGCGTCGCAACGTCGATCGTCGGCGTTTCCTGCGGCCCGGCCTCAGAAGGGGGTGGCGGCGTGTCGTGCGGCACGATCCGTCCCGTTGAGCAGCCGACCAGCAGGAGGCCGAGGGTCATGGCTACCGCAATCAGACGAGCGATGCTTCGAGGCGCTCCATCAACGCGTCGGGAATGTCGAAATTGGCGTAGACGCTCTGGACGTCGTCCAGGTCCTCCAGCCGCTCGACGAAGGTCAGCACCGCCTTGGCCCCCTTCTCGTCGCCGATCTCGACGCGCGTCGTCGGCTCCATGGAAAGCTCCGCGGACTCCGCCTCGTAACCGGCCGAACTCAGCGCCGCGCGCACCCGTTCCAGCTCGGCCGGCTCAGTCACGACCAGGATCGCGCCGCCCTCCGGCGACCCAACGTCCAACGCGCCGGCATCGATCGCCGCCAGCGTCACCTCGTCCGGGTCACGGCCCCGAAGCGGCAGGGAGATCACGCCCCGCTGCTCGAACTGCCATGCGACCGGCGCCAGCGAGCCGCCGGACTTGCTGAAGATGCTGCGGATCTCCGACGCCGTGCGGTTCCGGTTGTCGGTCATGGCCGCCACGATCACCGCCACGTTGTTGGGCCCCAGGCCCTCGTAGGTGATCTCCTCGTACTGCTCGGCGTCGGCGCCGGTCCCCGATGCGCGCTCGACGGCGCGCTTGATGTTCTCGGCCGGCATCGAGTTGGCGCGTGCCTTGTCGACAGCCATGCGCAGGCGGTAGTTGCCGTCCACGTCTCCCCCGCCCTGGCGGGCGGCGGTGATGATCTCGCGGGTCAGCTTCGTGAACAGCGCCCCACGCTTGGCGTCGTTGGCGCCCTTCTGCCGCTTGATCTGAGACCACTTGCTGTGCCCGGACACCGGCCGATTGTAGGATCAGACCGATGGTGCTGCACGTCGCCCTGGATCGGCCGGAGAACGCCGGCGTGCTCGCCTACCTGGGTCCGGGGCGCGGGCTCGCGCACCTGCCGGTCGGCCAGGCACCGGACGCGGCCGACCGATGGCACCTGGGCACGCATCCCGACGTCGTCGAGCGTCTCTGGGACGTCCTGGACGCTGCCCTGCCCGAGCGCGGCAGTTGCCTCATCTACGGTGGGCCGGCGCTCGTCCAACCCGCCAGCGGGGTCGTCCTGGCGGTGGGGATCGGGACGGAGTACGCGGTGCGCCTGCTGCCGGGCGACCGGGCCTCGGCCATCGAGGCCGGCGCCGAGGTGGTGCACACCTTCCGGACCAGTGGCGGGACGCTTGACCTGTCCGTCGCCTTCGGTCCGGACTGGGTCTTCGGCCGCTTCGACGATCGAGAGCCCGCGTGGCTGGCGGCCGCCTGGCTGAGCCTGGCGTGATGGTCTTGTCCGGCGGCGCCGTCCCTGTCATTCTCCGGTCGCAATGACGAGCCGTGCGGCGCCCGGCGACCCCGCCCTCGCCTATGAGCGCATGGCCGGCGCGGCTGCCATCGCGGCCGGCATCGGCGGGGTCGTCTATTCGGTCGCGTTTCTCGGCGGCGTGGTGGCCGGCGCGGCGCCGCAGCTCGGGATCGTGGTGGCATCG
The DNA here is from genome assembly GCA_036397815.1 of Candidatus Limnocylindria bacterium. GTDB lineage: Bacteria > Chloroflexota > Limnocylindria > QHBO01 > QHBO01 > DASQFY01. The sequence goes on along the minus strand of DASWIE010000003.1, from coordinate 23,746 downwards.
GTCGCGCTGATGGTCGGCGGCATCCTGAGCGTTGCAGTGCTGGTGGCCATCTACCGGCGCCTGCTGGACACGGCGGCGGCGGTCGGCCTGCTGGGCCTGATGCTGGTGGCGGTGGGTGCCATGGGCGCGATGGTCCATGGCGGCTACGACCTGGCGAACGCCATCAACCCACCCGTGACCGACGTGCTCGCCGAGGCCGAGCTGCCGCATCCGATTGACCCGCGCGGGCTACTCACCTTCGGCATCACCGGACTGGGCCTGCTGGTCCTCATGCTCCAGGCGCGGCGCAGCGCGGTGCTGCCCGCGAACCTGGCCGGCCTGGGCGCCCTGGTCGGCGTGCTGCTGATCGTGGTCTATCTCGGGCGCCTGATCGTCCTCACGCCCACGAACCCGCTGCTCGCCGTCCCTGCCGCGGCGACGGGGCTGCTCCTGAGCCCGGCTTTCTACCTCTGGCTCGGCCTGGAGCTCCGCCGCCGCACGTGAGTTGCGCGCGTAATGACCGATTACGTGACCGATAAGGAGTCGTTGTTACGATCGGCCCATGGCCGGTCGAGTCGGGCCGAAGATGCAGGATCTGCTGGGCCGGCTGGATGTGAAGGTGCGAGTGGCGGGTCGCGTTGCACGCGAGCAAGGTTGGCGCCGAAGGACAGTGGTGCCACTCCTAGTGCTGGCGGATTCATCGACGTCGCGGCGTCACGTGCGCACGCACCCGGACCTCTTTGCACGCTTCGCGTCCGATCGAGGTGCGGCGCTTGCGTGGCTCCGACGTCCGCGAGACTACGGCGACGCGCCTAGTGGGCCGATGACCTTCCGCGCCCTCCCTTACGCACACCGTGGAGGCACTATTCGCGTCCGCTCGGTCAGGAAGGCCGTAGCGCACACGCCGCCTGCGTAGGCAGCTCACACGACACCGCAGGCCAGTTAGTGCACACCACGGCGACATCTACGCCTCGCCGGGAGACGTGATGGCCAGCCGATTGGCCGCCGAATCGCTGCCAGTTCCTATAATTAGGGTTCACTCCGGCCAACGACGCGCTGAGCGCGCTCTCGGCGCCCTTCCATTCGCGCCTCAAGGAGCACCGATGAAGCCGACCAGCCCCGACAACATCCGGAACGTCGCCCTCATCTCCCACGGCGGCGCCGGCAAGACGAGTCTCGCCGAGGCGATGCTCTTCGACGCCGGCGCGATCCAGCGGCTGGGCAGCGTGGACGCCGGGACGGCGACCCTGGACCACGACCCCGACGAGCAGAAGCGGAAGCAGAGCATCAACCTGGCGATCGGCACGCTCGAGGCGGATGACGCGCGGATCACCATCGTCGACACGCCGGGCTACGCCGACTTCCAGGCCGATGTGGTGGAGGCGCTGGCCGCGGTCGATGCCGCGATCGTGGTGATCGACGCCTCGGCCGGGGTCGAGGTCGGGACGGAGGAGGTCTGGCGCATGGCGGAGGAGCGAAAGCTCCCCCGCTTCATCTTCATCAACAAGATGGACCGCGAGAACGCCAACTACGACGCCGTCCTCGACCAGCTGAAGGCCCGCTTCGGACCGAAGATCGCGCCGGTCTACCTGCCAATCGGCACGGCCGAGAGCTTCCGAGGCTATGTCGACGTGATCGAGCAGCACGCCAACGTGTACGAGGCCGGCAAGCCCAAGGAGGTGCCGATCCCTGACGAGATGCGCGGCGGCGAAGAGGCGCGTCGCGAGGCGCTGGTCGAGGCCGCGGCCGAGGCGTCGGACGAGCTGATGACCAAGTACCTCGACGGCGAGCCGCTCACCGATGCGGAGATCGAGGCCGCCCTGCACAAGGGCACGCGCGAGGGCAGCGTGGTGCCGGTCTTCGTCGGCTCGGCCCTGAAGAACATCGGCGTCCGTGAGCTGACGGCCATGATCGCCAAGCACGTGCCATCGGCTGCCGAGGTTGGGGCGCGAACGACGGTGGACGGCAAGCGACTCGAGCCCGACCCGAACGCCCCGTTCGTGGCGCAGGTCTTCAAGACCACCGCCGACCCGTTCGTGGGCCGCCTTACCTACTTCCGGGTCGTTGCCGGCACCCTGCGCGCGCAGGGGCACCTGTGGAACGCGACGCGCAAGGAGGAGGAGCGGATCGGCAACATCCTGGCCCTGATGGGCAAGGAGCAGTCGAACGTGGCCCAGGCCGGACCCGGCGACATCGTGGCGGTCGCCAAGCTGACCAGCACCCAGATCGGCGACACCCTGGTCGGCGACCGCGCGCACTCGGTCGAGCTGCCGCGCTTCGGCTTCCTGGAGCCGACCCTGCAGGTGAGCATCGAGCCGGTCAGCAAGGCGGACCTCGACAAGCTCGGCCAGGCGCTTCAGCGCTTGCTCGAGGAGGAGCCGACCGCGCGCGTCCATCGCGAGGATGGAACCGGCGAGACGATCCTGACCGCCATGGGCGACGCGCACGTGGACGTGCTGGTCGAGCGCCTGAAGCGCAAGTTCGGCGCATCGGTCAAGACCGGGACGCCGCACGTGCCCTACCGCGAGACGATCCGCAAGCCAGCCAAGATCGACAACCGCTTCAAGCGCCAGACCGGCGGGCACGGCCAGTTCGGCCACGTGGTGATCGAGTTCGAGCCGCTCACCACCGGGTCCGGCTTCGAGTTCGGCGACAAGATCGTGGGCGGCTCGGTACCGAAGCAGTACATCCCGGCCGTCGAGAAGGGCCTGCGCGAGGCGCTCGCCGAGGGGGTGCTGGCCGGCTATCCGGTGGTCGACCTCAAGGCGATCCTGGTCGATGGCAGCTACCACACGGTCGACAGCTCCGAGATGGCCTTCAAGGTGGCGGCCTCCCAGGCCCTCAAGCGCGCCTTCCCGGAGGCGGATCCCACCCTCCTGGAGCCGATCCTGGAGGTGGAGGTCATCGTTCCGGACGAGTACATGGGCGACGTGATGGGTCAGATCACCGCCAAGCGCGGCCACGTGCTGGGCATGGACTCGGCCGATGGCACCCAGCACCTGCGGGCGCAGGTCCCGCAGTCGGAGATGTTCCACTACGCCACCGAGCTGCGCTCGATCACACAGGGCCGCGGCCGGTTCAGCTGGAAGCTCGATCACTACGCCGAGGTGCCGCACAACGTCGCGGACAAGGTGATCGCCGAGCATCAGGCAAAGGTCGGCGCCGGCGACAAGCACTAGACCTCCCGCCAAAGACCCTCGGCTAACGGGTGATGCAACCCTTGACGCCCGGCGTATGGTCCGCAGCGGGACCACGTCTGAGCCCATTCCGAGGGAGGTGACCATTTGTATCCCAAGCTGTTCCTGACGGTCGGGGGTGCCGTCCTCCTGCTCTTAGGCATCGTCGGCTACCTCAACGTCTTCACGGAGTCGTCGACTCCATGGTTCTGGCTCGACGGTGGCGAGAACCTGGCGCACACGGTCCTGGGAATCGTCGCGCTGGCCGCGGTATTCGTCCCGGGGCTCAACACCGCCCTGGCGCCCTACTACCGCTGGATCGTCATCCTGGTCGGCCTGATCGCGCTCTTCTTCGCCGTCTACGGCTTCCTGCAGGCCGGCGCTGCCGAGCCGAACACGTTCGGCGTCGCCAACCTGGAGAACCCGTCCGACAACCTGCTGCACCTGGTCGTTGGCGTCGTGGCGCTGGCTGCCGCCTGGGTGCCGTCGCGCGAAGCAGGGATGCCCGGCTCGTAGCTCGCTGGCCCAACCGCTCGGGCGTGGTCCCGTCCGAGTCGTGACCTTACGCGCTCCGACTCGAGGTCCCAGCACTGTGAGTGCTGTAAGGCGCGGAACTTCGCGCAATCGTGTCTGTGGCAGTACGCGTCGTGCCTACCTACGACCCGGATCGCGCGAACTCCGCCCGTTATAGGCCTGTGAGTACTGGGGAGGGCGGCGCGTTCCCTCCCAGGCCCAATGGGTACCGCCGCGGCCTTCAGTCGACGCGTTCGACCGCGGCCAGCTGTCGCTTGCCACGGCGCAGCACCAGCCAGCGGCCATGGATCAGGTCCTCTGCAGCGGGCACCGTTGCCGCATCGGTGACGCGGCGATTGTTCAGGTAGATCCCGCCATCGGAGACGGTGCGGCGCGCATCGGACAGGCTGCGAGCGAGCCCGGTGGCGACCAGCAGGTCGAGCAGCGGCGGCAGGTCGCCACGGATCTCGGCCCGGGGCACCTCGCGCAGCGAGGCTCGCACCGTCTCCTCGTCCAGGTTCGCCAGCTCCCCGTCGCCGAACAGGGCGGCGCTGGCGGCGATCGCTCGGGACGCCTCGTCGGCGCCGTGCACCAGCTCGGTCAGCTCCTGGGCCAGCGCCCGCTGCGCCGCCCGCGCCTCCGGGAGCTCGGCGGTCGCCCGCGCCAGCTCCTCGATCTCGTCACGTGAGCGGAAGCTGAAGACCTTCAACAGCGGGACGGCGTCGGCATCGGCCTGGTTGAGGAAGTACTGGTAGAAGGCGAAGGGTGAGGTGCTGTCCGGGTCGAGCCAGATGGCGCCCGCCTCGGTCTTGCCGTACTTCTGGCCATCGGAGCGCGTCACGAGGGGCGTCGCCAGCGCGTGAACGGTGGCGCCCTCGACGCGTCGGATGAGGTCGACGCCTGCCGTGAGGTTGCCCCACTGGTCCGATCCCCCGCTCTGCAGCACGCAGCCATAGCGTCGGAACAGCTCCAGGTAGTCCATCGCCTGCAGGATCTGGTAGCTGAACTCGGTGAAGCTGATCCCCTCATCGCTCACCCGCGCGCTGACCGACTCCTTGGCGAGCATGCGGGCGATGCTGAAGTGCTTGCCGATATCGCGCAGGAACTCGATCACGGTCATCGGCCCGGTCCATTCCAGGTTGTTGACCATCCTTGCCGCGTTGTCGCCGTCGAACGCCAGGAAATGCTCGATCTGGGGCCGGATGCGCTCGACCCAGGCCTCGACCACGGCGACCTCGTTCAGTGCTCGCTCCGCCGACTTGCCGCTCGGGTCGCCCACCAGGCCGGTCGCCCCGCCCACTACCGCGATGGGACGGTGCCCGGCCTGCTGAAAGCGTCGCATCGTCACCAGCTGGACGAGGTTGCCGAAGTGCAGGCTCGGCGCGGTCGGGTCGAAGCCGCAGTAGAAGGTGATCGGGCCGGCGGCGAGGGTGGCGCGCAAAGCGTCCAGATCGGTGCTGTCGGCGATCAGGCCTCGCCAATCCAGGTCATCGATGATCTCCGCGCTCATGCGTCGCAGAGTACACGTCGCCGGACGCCGGCCTCCCGGAGCTCCGGCACGTCGCGTGCTACAGTCGGATGACCGATGTCGCGACGTCCGCTGCCGCCACGCGGCACCCTTCCCCCGCCCGGTGCCCGCCGGGCGGCACCCCGACGGCCAGCCGGTGGGTTCGTTTCGCTGCCCGCCGTCATCCTTGGCGCCTCCGTCGCCCTCGCCGCTGCACTGTTCATCGGCCTGATGGGCGTGTATGCCGCATTCACCACCGGGCTTCCCAGCCCGGCGGACCTCGAGGACTTCCCGCTGAGCGAAGGGTCGTCCGTCTCCTCGGCGGATGGCGTCGAGCTGGCCACGTTTGCGGCCGAGGACCGACGCGCGCTCACGTTCGATGAGATACCGCAGCTGCTGATCGAGGCGCAGGTCGCCGCCGAGGACCAGACCTTCTGGACCAACCCGTGCATCGACTTCCGCGGTATCGTGCGCGCCGCCATCCAGAACCTGACCGCCGGCGAGGAGGTCTCCGGCGGCTCAACCATCTGCCAGCAGCTGGTCCGGATCCGCCTCTTCGACTCTGACCTGATGTCTGCGGATCGGCGGTTCGAGCGGAAGATCAAGGAGGCGATCCTCGCCCTGCGCGTCGGCGACGCGTACGGGGGGGAGGAGGGCCGGGAGAAGATCCTGGAGATGTACATGAACCAGGTCTACTACGGCAACCTGGCGTACGGGATCTGGGCCGCGGCCAACGCGTACTACGGCAAGGACATCCGCTCCACCGACCCCGAGCAGCAGGTCACGGTGGGCGAGGCGGCCCTGCTGGTGGGCCTCGTCCGGGCGCCCTCGACGCTCGACCCGACCGCGGAGGCGGTCGAGCAGACCGACGCCGACGGCAACACCGTCCTGGTCGTGCCCGAGACTGCCGGGGCCAAGCGGGTCCAGGGCTTCGTCCTCGCCAACATGGTCGATTCGGGCTACATCACCGAGGCGGAGGCGGAGGCGGCCGCCAATGAGGAGATCGTCCTCGCTCCCCCACGTGCACTTCAGTACAAGGCCCCGCATTTCGTCTATGCCGTGCGGCGCGCGGCCGGTGAGCTGCTCGGCAGCGAGGACCTGCTCGACCGCGGCGGGCTGGAGATCGTCACCACCCTCGACTACAACAACTACCAGGTCTTCGCCGAGAAGTGGGCGGGCGTGGCGTATGACCTGGACCGGCTCGACGACGAGCAGCTGATCGCCAAGTACGGCGAGCCGGCGCTGGCCTGGATCAAGCAGCTCCAGGGTCGCAACATCAACAACGACGCGCTGGTGAGTCTCAACTACCGCACCGGCGCTGTGCTGGCCTACGTTGGCTCGGCCAACTTCTACGGTGAGGCGACGCCCGCGCACCAGCCGAACTTCGACGTCATCGGGCAGGCCTTCCGCCAGTCGGGCTCGGCCTTCAAGCCGATCACCTACGCCACCGGCTTCGACCGCGGGGTCCTCACCCCTGCCTCGCTGTTCATGGACGTCAAGGGCGAGATCGTCGACGGCTACGAGGTCCCGAACGCCGACGGCGGCGAGCGCGGGCCGGTTCGGATGCGCGACGCGCTCAAGTACTCGATGAACATTCCGGCCGCCAAGGCGCAGCAGCTGATCGGGACGGAGAACCTGGTCGCCTCGGCCGAACGATTCGGGCTCGAATGGGATCCGGTACAGGCCGAGGAGGCGGGGGTCCCATCGCTGACGCTCGGCACCATCGGCGTTCACATGCTCGACCTGACTGGGGCATACGGGGCGATGGCGAACGGTGGCCTGCTGGCCGAGCCGTACCTGATCCAGACCATCACCGACCGCGACGGGAACGTCATCTACGACCGCGCCGAGGATGCACCGGAGCCGGAGCGCGTCATCTCGGAGCAGGCGGCCTACCTGGTGACCGATGTCCTGGCCGACAACACGGACCCGGCCCAAAACTCGATCTGGGGCCGGCGCTTCCAGCTGGTGACCGATGACCGTCGCCGCCCGGCAACGCTCAAGACCGGCACCACCAACGACTTCCGCGACCTGCAGGCCGTCGGCTACCTGGCACCCGACGTCGATCCGGCGATCGACGAGGGGGCGATCGTCACCGGCGTATGGGTCGGCAACAGCGATTTCACCGAAATCGCGGACGTCTTCGCCGCCGACGGTCCCACTTTCATCTGGCACGACTACATGGCCGAAGTGATCGGGAACCTTGGCATCAAGATCCGTGACTTCCCGCGCCCCGCCGGGATCGTCGAGGCCCAGGTCGACACGATCAGCGGCATGCGACCCGGCGAGCACACCATCTCCACGTTTACCGAGGTGTTCGCCGAATCGAACCAGCCGTCGCAGGAGGACAACGTCCACCGCGAGCTGCGGATCGAGGTCGAGACGGGCAAGATCTGGCAGGAGGGCTGTGGCGACTTCGCGACGGTCGTGCCGTCGGGAAGCCCCGATCCCAGCGCCGCACCGGCGCCGCCGGAGGCGGACGAGAAGGTCCTCATCGACCTGAACGACCTCGAGGAGAACTTCCCGACCTGGCAAGCCGCCAACCGCGCCTGGATCGAGCGCTATGCAGGCGGAAACGAGTCGTCACTGCGCCGCGCGCCGGCGCCACCGCTCGACGCTCCGCTGGCGCCCACCGAGGAGTGCACGCCGGGCGAGGTACCGACCTCCACCCCATCGCCCACGCCCTCACCGACGCCCAGCCCCACGCCGGAGGAGACCCCCACACCCGGGCCGACCCCCACCCCGCCGCCGGTCACACAGTGCGCCGATGGGATCGACAATGACGGTGACCTGCTGGTCGACCTTCTCGACCCGGGGTGTACGGATGCGTCCGATCCACAGGAGGGCCCACCCTAGCTAGAGCTGGGCGACGGTCGTGCCGTCGCCTCCCTCCTCGCGGCGGCCCGGTCGCGTGCCGCGCACGCGGGGATGCTCGGCCAGGAACTCTCGGATCGCGCGGCGCAGCGCGCCGGTCCCCGCGCCGTGGACGATGACTGCCTCCTCGAGCCCGGCCAGCAGGGCCTGGTCGAGGTAGGCGGTGAGCTGCTCGATCGCGGCCTCGACCCGCTCGCCACGCAGGTCCAGGCGCGGGGCGATGCTGCCGGCGGCGCGCCGCCGCAGCTCGTCGTCGGCGGCGTCGCGCGGTGCCGGACCGCGGATCGGCTCGGCCACGACCTCGATGTCGTCGGCCGGTACCACCAGGCGTGCGTCGTCGGTCTCCAGCGTGACGCGGCCGGTCCGCCCGCTGATCTCGACGATGCGGCCAACGCTGCCGAGCGTCCGGCTGCGGCCCCACAGCCCGACGCGCGGCTGCGGGGCATCTCCCGCCGGCGCTGGGCCGTCGTCGTCGGGGGACCGCTCCTCGGCGTCCGCGCCAGCCGCCTCGGACCTCGCGCGCGCCGCCCGCGCGGTCAGCTCGTCGAAGGCGGCGGCAGTGGCCGTCGGCGCGCTCCGCTCCCGGCTGCCGGCCAGATTCCGCTGCCGGGTCAGCTCGCGCCGCAGCTCGGCCACCTCGCGTTCGGCGCGGGCCAGCAGCTCGTCCGCCGCCCGCCGGGCGTCGGTCAGCACTGTTGCCGCCTCGCGCCGGGCGCGGCTGACGCCGGTCCGCGCCAGCTCGCGCTCGGCCAGCGCGGCCTCCCGCTCGACGCGGGCCAGGTCCAGCTCGGCGCTGCGGGCCTCCTCGGTCCTGGCGATCGCGGACAGCGCCTCTTCCATCGATACGTGCTCGGCGGCCAGCCGCGACCGCGCGTCATCCAGGATCTCGCGCGCGAGGCCCAGCCGCTCGGCGATGGCGAAGGCCTGCGATTTGCCGGGCAGCCCGATCTCGAGCCGGTAGGTGGGGCGCAGGGTGGCGACGTCGAAGGCAACGCTGGCATTGCTCACCAGCGGGTGCTCCTGCGCGAAGGCCTTCAGCTCGGCGTAGTGGGTCGTCGCCGCCACCGTGGCGCCGGCGGCCAGCAGCCGCTCGACGATCGCCATCGCCAGGGCCGAGCCCTCGGTCGGATCGGTGCCCGCCCCAACCTCGTCCAGCAGCACCAGCGTGCCGGGTCTGGCGGCAGCCACGAAGCGCACCACGTTGCGAAGGTGGCTGGAGAAAGTGGAGAGGGACTGCGCGATGCTCTGCTCATCCCCGATGTCGGCCATCACTCGGGTGAATACCGGCAGTCGCGCGCCATCGGCGGCCGGCACCCGCAGGCCGGCCTGGTGCATCAGCGTCAGCAGGCCCAGCGTCTTGAGCGAGACCGTCTTGCCGCCGGTGTTGGGGCCGGTCACGATCAGGGCCCGATAGCCGAACCGTTCACCGATACGCAGGTCGATCGGCACCGCGCCGGGACCGAGAAGCGGATGGCGCGCGGATAGGAGCTCGGCGGCGTCATCGGTCACCTGCGGTCGCACCGCGTCCAGCTGCGAGCCGAGCCGTGCGCGGGCCATCCACAGGTCGGCGCGCGCGAGGGCCCGGAGCGATGCAAGCAGCGGCTCGGCGCGAGCCTCCACCTCGCGCGAGAGCTCGTCGAGGATGCGCTCCTCCTCGCGCTCGGCGTCGAGGGTCGCCTGGGTCCACGTGTTGTTCAGCTCCACCACCGTCAGTGGCTCGACGAAGAGCGTCGCCCCTGACGCGCTCTGGTCGTGGACGATCCCCTTGACCCGTCCCTTGGCCTCGGCCCGGATCGGGATCACGTAGCGTCCCGCGCGCACGGTGACGATCGCCTCGCCGATGACGCCCGCCAGATCGGCTGAACGTAGCATCGCGTTCAGGCGCTCCCGAACGCGGTCCTGCGCCGTGCGCAGCCGCTTCCGGATGGCGGCCAGCTCCGACGAGGCCGAGTCCAGGATCTGGCCCGCCTCGTCGACGCTGCGCTCGATCCGTTCGCGCAGGGCCGGGGCCGCGTCGAGCTCATCGCGCACCCCGGACAGGTGGCGCCCACGCCAGCTCTGGAGTCGGGCGGCGAAGAGTCCCGTGGCGCGCAGCGTCTCGGCGATGTCGAGCAGCTCGGCCGCGGTGAGCCGACCGCCGCGACGGGCGCGCTCCATCGCACCGCGCACGTCTCGTGCACTACCGATGGTGGCCTGCGCCTGCTCGTCGAGCAGGCGGGCGGCCTCGCCGGTCTGGTCCTGCAGCAGTCCGACGTGGACCGGATCGGCCATCGGCAGCGTCGCCTCCGCCATCTCGCGCGAGGGGGCGAAGGCTGTCAGCGCCGCGAGCTCGTCGACGATCGCCGCGAACTCGAGGGCGCGCAGGGTGCTCGCGTCGGCGGCCGCGCCTGGCGCCGGCTCAGCGTCCTGAGCGGTGGGGGTCATCGGGGATCAGGTAGCGCAGCCGTCGCGACGCCCAGGCGCCGGCATAGGCGACTCCGATGCGCGGCGTTCGGGCGAACCGTCGCGCCGGCGCCCCGAGCGCGACCCCAACCGGACCGCGGATCAAGTCGGCGCCGTTCAGGCGGCGATCGATGCCGAACGCGACACCCAGATTCCCAGGCCCGGACGCCAGCCGAGTCGTCGGGACCGTGCCGCGCCGGCTGCGCGCCAGGTCCTCGCCTTCGGTGACGGCGGCGGCGCGCAGCAGCACCGCCTCGGGCTTGGTGCCAGGCCCGCACACGATGTTGGCGCAGTGATGCAGGCCGTAGATCAGGTAGACGTAGAGATGGCCCGGTGCGCCGAACATCACGCTGTTGCGCGGCGTCCGACCGCGCGACGAGTGCGCCGCGCGATCCTCGGGACCCTGGTACGCCTCGACCTCGACGATCCGCCCGGCCACCCGGCCGTCAGGTGAGTCGTGGATCAACAGGGCGCCCAGCAGGTCGGGCGCGACCTCGGCCGCTGGTCGGTCGAACCATGCGCGGTCCGTGATCCGCTCGCCGCCGGAGGGCGCCTCGTCCGGCGCCTCGGCGGCCGCCGCGGTCATTGCCGATCCAGGAGTTCGGCGATCTCGCTCGGGACGAACGGGCGCGCCAGCAAGCCGGCCGTCGGGATCAGGGTCTCGCGGAAGAACGCGACGAGGACCGAGCTGTCCATGGCGTCGTAGAAGCCCTTGAGCGGGCCGGCGCTGACGGCTCCGCCTTCCGAGACCCGCAGGAAGAAGTCGTCCATCACCAACAGCAGGAAGACGATCGTAAGGGCCGCGAAGAGCAGGCCAAGCACCGCGCCGCCAAGCTCGTCGAGCTGCTTCGCGATCGGGAGCCGGGAACGCTTGTAGAAGGCGCGCACCAGGAACCAGCCGCCGATCACGAGCCCGACGAAGAGCACCAGGAAGATGATCTGCTCCCGCAGCTCCGGCGTGAAGGCCTGCCATGCGCTCAGAAGCTCGAAGAGTGGTCCCTTCAGCTGACTGGCGACCACGAAGGCGACCACCACCACCACCGCGTTCAGCGCGTATCGGACGATGCCCTGTGTGAATCCGGCAAAGACGCCTGCAGCCAGGCTCGCGACGATGAAGAGGTCGATCGGGCTCAGCTTCGCGAAGAACTCCATGCCCCACCCTCCTGGTTAACGCTGATCCGAGGCCGGGGGCACCGGCGGCTCGGGCGGCGGAAGCGTAGCAGTCCCGGTCGCAGCGGGAAAGCCGCAAGCCGTTCAGCGGATGGTGGCGTCCAGGTGGTGCTGGACCGAGCCGCGGATGCGGTTCATGGCGCGCTCGACTCCCTTCTCGTCCGCGGGCTCATCGGGCTGGAAGCGCAGGGCGATCGCGTAGGACACCGATCCCGCCCCGACCTGCGGCCCTCGGTAGGCGTCGAAGGCGTGAGCGCTCACCAGCATCGGTCCGGCGCTGGCCCGCACGATGCGCAGCAGCTCACCGAGCGGTGTCGCTTCGTCCAGAACGACCGCCAGGTCGCGGTCGATCGGCTGGGCGGCGGGTAGGGCGGAGAGGCGCACCTCGGGGCGGATCAGCTCGAAGAGCTGCGGCAGGTTGACAGCGGCAATCACCGGCCGGCCCGGCAGGTCCCAGGCGGAGGCGATGCGCGGGTCCAGCTCGCCAACGCTGCCGTAGGCTCGACCCGCGGCGTTCACCAGGCGTGCCGCGCGGCCGGGGTGCAGGTGCGGGTGGCGCTCCTCGGCCGATTCGGCGCGGAATCCGGGCGGCGGCGCGCCGAGCGCCGCGTGCAGCGCCTCCACGATTCCCTTCAGCTCGGCCACGTCCGCGTCCCGCGCCTCACCGCGCACCTCGAGCGAGCGCGGCAGCCTTGGGCCGAGCAGCGCGATACCCACGTGCCAGGCCTCGTACCGACCGGTTCCCGCTGTCTCCGCCCAGGGCGGGCCGTTGGCGCCGCTCATCCAGTACGTCTTGCCGACCTCGAAGATCCACGGATCGGTCCGCCGCTGGTGGACGTTCTCCGCCAGCGCCGCCAGCAGCGACGGGTAGAGGGCCGGCCGCAGGATGCTGTGCTGCTCGGCCAGCGGATTCGCCACCCGCACGTTGCCCTCGTCGTTCGGGTCGTAGCCGCTGCGCTCGAGGTCCGCTGGCCCGATCAGCGCGTGGGTCACCACCTCGTCCAGCCCCAGCCCGGCCAGGATCCGCCGCACCCGGTGTCGCGGCTCGGAGGGATCGGCGCGGAATGGCGGCAGCTGCGGCTCGGGCAGGCGGCCGGGAATCCGATCGTAGCCGTAGGCTCGCGCGATCTCCTCGGCCACGTCCTCGGGCGCCACCACGTCCAGCCGGTGGCTCGGGACGGTGACGCTGACGCCGTCCGCGCCGCGCGGATTGACCTCGAACCCCAACGGCGTGATCAGCTCTCCGACCTGCCCGGCTTCGAGCGGGATCCCCAGCAGCCGCGTTGTCCGTGCCAGCTCGAGCTCGACCACGTCCGCCGGCTTCGGAGCGGGATCGTTGTCGACAATACCTGTGGCCACCGCCGCGCCGGTGATCTCGGCGATCAGGCGTGCGGCGCGGTCCGCCGCGTATCGCGGCAGCGAGTGGCTGATCCCCTTCTCGTGGCGGAGGCTCGCCTCCGATCGGAGGCCGAGCCGCCGCGCGGCGTTGCGAATGGTCGGCCCGTGGAAGATCGCCGACTCGAGGATCACGCGCGTCGTGGCGGCGGTGACCTCGGTCGAGGCGCCGCCCATGATCCCCGCCAGGCCGATCGCCCGCTCGCGGTCGGCGATCACCAGCATCCGGTCGTCCAGGACGCGGTTCTCGTGGTCGATGGTCTCGAGCTCTTCGCCAGGGCGTGCCCGCCGCACCACGATCCGGCCATCGGGCACCGAACCGGCATCGTACACGTGCATCGGTTGTCCCAGCTCGTGCATGACGTAGTTCGTGACGTCCACTACCGCGGAGATCGGCCGCATTCCGGCCGCAAGCAGTCGCTGCTGCATCCAGGCCGGCGACGGCCCGTTGGCGACGCGCTCGAACCAGCGGGCGGCGAAGCGCGGACAGCCGACCGCGTCCTCGATCGTGACGCTCACCCTGTCGGAGGCATCCAGCGCCGGATCCTCACTGACCGATGCCTCCGGCACGCGCAGCTGTCCGCCGGTGAAGGCCGCAACCTCGCGCGCGAGCCCGACCATGGAGAGCGCGTCGCCGCGGTTCGGCTTGACGTCCACGTCGAGCACCACTTCGCCGACGAGCGGCGCCAGGTCCGCCCCGATCGGATGCTCGTCGTCGGTGCCCAGGATCAGGATCCCCTCCGCGTCGTCGCCGAGCCCCAGCTCGATCGGCGAGCAGAGCATCCCCTCCGACTCGACCCCGCGGATCTTGCTGCGCTCGATGCGCCGGCCGCCGGGCAGCATCGCCCCCACCCGCGCCACCGGCACGAGCTGCCCGGGTCGCACGTTGTCAGCCCCGCACACGATGCGCAGCGGCTCAGGACCGCCGGCGTCCACCGTGGTGAGCCACAGCTTGTCGGCGTTCGGGTGCCGATCCACGCTGAGCAGCCGCCCGACCACGACATCGGTCCAGTCCGCGCCCGAAACTTCGATGCCGCTCACCTCCATCCCGCGCAGGGTCAGCTGCTCGGCGAGCGCCTCGGGGGCGAGCTCGACCGGAACGTACTCGCGCAGCCAGGAGAGCGGCACCCGCATCGGTCTACCGGCCTCCCGGGAACTGCTCGTGGAAGCGCAGGTCGGCGCTCATCAGCAGCCGCAGGTCGGGAATGCCGTGACGCAGGAGCGTGATGCGGTCGAGCCCCATTCCGAAGGCGTAGCCCTGGAACTCGTCCGGGTCGATCCCGCCGGCCCGCAGGACAAGTGGATGTACCATGCCGGCGCCCAGGATCGTCATCCAGCCGGTCCGGCCGCAGGCGGGGCACCCATCTCCCCCGCAGACCAGGCAACCGATGTCGAAGGCGACCGATGGCTCCGTGAATGGGTAGTAGCCCGGCCGGAAGCGGGTGCGCGTCTCCCGGCCGTAGAGGGCGCGGGCGAACTCCTCCAGCATCCCCTTCAGGTCGGCGAGCGAGGTTTCGCGGTCGACGACCAGGCCTTCGACCTGGAAGAACTCGAAGTTGTGGCTTGCGTCCACCGCCTCGTAGCGGAAGCAGCGACCGGGGGTGATGACCCGAATCGGGAGCGGCAGCGCGAGCATGGCGCGGATCTGCACCGGGCTGGTGTGCGTGCGCAGGATGGTGCCGTCCTCGCTGGCCCGCGGCGGATCGCTGCCGGGCTCGGCCACGTAGAGCGTGTCCCACAGGTCGCGCGCCGGGTGGTCGGGCGGGATGTTGAGCGCCTCGAAGTTCATCGCCTCAGTCTCGATCTCGGGCCCCTCGAATACCTCGAAGCCGAAGGCGTGGAAGATCTCACGCAGGTCGCGCTCGACGGTCATTGTCGGGTGCAGGTGGCCCAGGCGCACGGGCCGTCCCGGGGCGCTCATGTCGATCGTCTCGACCGCCAGCCGCGCCTCCAGTGCGCCTCCCTGCAGCGCCTGCAGGCGATCGCGGATCGCCCCCTCGACCTCGTCGCGGACGGCGTTCGCCAGCTTGCCCACCGCAGCGCGATCCGCCGGCTCGACCTCCTTCAGGCTTCGCAGCAGCGTTGTCAGCTCGCCCGATCGTCCGAGTAGACCGATGCGCAGCGCCTCGACGGCTTCGGCGTCGCTGGCCTTGGCCAGCGCGGCCTGCGCCTCCTCGCGCAGATGCTCCAGCCGCCCCGAGAGGTCGCTCACGACGCGGCCCTCGCATTACCAGAGGCCGGTTGTGCGGCACGGCCGCACACTCGCACAGCAGCACAGAGACCCCTGGCTGCGGTGGCGTTGGCGCTGGTACGCGGTCTTGATCGCATCGGTCCCTCAGATGATCGGGGAAAACAAACGACCCCGCTCCGATTTGGAGCAGGGCCGATGGGCGCCGGCGTCTCGAGGACGCCGGCTAGGTGGTAAAGGAGGCCTTGGCGGTCTCGACCATCTTGCCGAAGGCTGCCGGCTCACGCACGGCCAGGTCGGCCAGCACCTTGCGGTCGACCTCCACGCCGGCGGACTTCAGGCCGGCGATGAAGCGGCCATATGGCAGGCCGTGCTGTCGCGAGGCGGCGTTGATGCGCTCGATCCAGAGGCGGCGCATGTCGCGCTTGCGGGCCTTGCGGTCGCGGTAGGCGTAGACCAGCGCGTGGAAGAGCGCCTCTCGCGCCGGACGGATCAGCGTTGAGCGCGTGCCGCGCCGGCCGTGGGCCTGGGCGAGCAGCCGCTTGTGACGCTTGTGCGCGGCGACGCCGCGCTTGACTCGAGGCATCGGTCCAGCCTAGGCGTGCGGCAGCAGCCGCTCGAGCTGCTTCGCGTGGGTGGGCGAGACGACCGCCTTGCCGGCGTAGCGGCGCGTGCGGCGGCTCGACTTGATCTCCAGGTGGTGGCCGCGCCACGCCTTCGGCCGGACCCACTTCCCGGATCCGGTCTTCTTGAACCGCTTGGCGGTTCCCTTGTGTGTCTTGATCTTCGGCACTGGTCTTATCCCTGCTCCGCCGACTTCGTCTCATCCGCCGCTTCGGGCTCGACCGTCGCTGTCGGAGCCATCCCCTTGGCGGTGAGCGCGTCGCCGATTGTCTGTCCGCCGGCCGGCGCCTCGCCGGTCCCCTGCGGCCCGGCCGCGGCCACCTCGCCGTTGCCGGTCTTCTTCTCGATCCGCTTCTCGAGCGGCGCCATGACGATGTACATGTTCCGGCCCTCGAGGAGCGGCTGTCGCTCCACGATGCCGTGCTCGGTCAGCAGCCCGGCCGCCCGGTCGAGGAGGTCGCGGCCAAGGTTGGCGTGGCTCATCTCCCGGCCTCGGAACTGGACCGTGACCTTGACCCGGTCACCCTCGTCCAGGAACTCCCCGGCCCGTCGCAGCTTCGTCCGCAGGTCGTTGACGTCGATCTTGACCCGGAGCCGAATCTCCTTGAAGGTCTGCGACTTCTGCTTTCGCTTTGCCTCGCGCTCGCGCTTCTGCAGCTCGTATTTGTACTGGCCGAAGTCGAGGATTCGACACACCGGTGGGACCGCCGTCGGCGCGACCTCCACGAGGTCGAGCCCCTTCTCCTGGGCCAGGGCGAGCGCCTCAGACGTCGGCAAGACGCCCAGCTGCTGCCCCTCATCGTCGATGACCCGCACTTCACGAACGCGGATCATCTCGTTGATTCTCAGGTCCCTACTTATGGTGTCGTCGCTCCTTCAACAGACAGGCCACCGGCCGAGTCGGGCAGGTGGCCCACATCACGCGAAAACGCCCGCGGATCTTACACCGATTTCGAACATCCGGTCAACGAGCATCGGCCGTCCAGTCGTCGATCAGGCCCTGGGTTTTGTCGACGTAGTAGGTCGCTCCCTTCTGCTCGTAAAGGGCCAGTGCCTGGCGAGCTGCAGCCAACGCTTCGTCCGCCTTGCCGGAATCGCGGAGCACATGCGCAAGGTGGACCAGGGCTCCGCCGTGCTGATCGAGATAGTCCGTCTTGGCCCTGATCGCGACCGCCTCCTGGGCCAACGCCTCCGCGGCGTCGTGCCCACCACGCCGAGACAGGACCCGCGCCTGCACCGATCGCCCGCCGGCCTGGGAGGCCACGTCGTCGGTCGAAGAGGTGTCCCGCGCGATGGTCCCAAACCGCATCGCCTCGGCATCGTCGCCGAGGTCGAGGAGAACCTCACCCAGCCCCACAGCAATCGTCGACGCGAACGACCGGTCCCCGAGCGCGGTCATCGCTTCATATGACTCACGCAGGAGTCTGGCGCCCTCGGTAAGGTCGCCCGCCTGGTGTTCGAGTCGTCCCGCGACCTCGGCGATCGACGCCAGCATTTGTCGGTTGCCGAGCTCCTCGGATGCCGCCTGCGCGCGCGCGAGCAGCTCGCGCGCCTCAGCGAGGCGACCCTGGAGAGCCTGCAGCCGCGCGAGGCCCATATAGGCTCCGAGTGACGGCCCGCGCGCTGCGGCGCGGTCCAAGGCTGCCTGAATTTCGCGAATGGCCTCGTCGATCGGCGTGGGACCGAAGACCATTGCCGCGCCCCTGGCCATCCGAGCCTCCGAGCGCCAGAACTCGTCCCCTTCGCCCAGCTCGACGAGGGCCTCGGCCCGTGACCTCGCTTCGCCCGCACGACCCATTCCGAACAGCACGAACGCGGCCCAGGCCTGTCCCAGGCGTGCCCCGGCCTCATCGCCCACGCGTTCCAGGGTCGCGGTAAGTCGTTCCACCTCTCGCAACGATTCCGACATCTCGGGAGAACGTGTCGACATCCGCACCGCGGCCAGGACAAGCGCGGCCAGCGCGCTCGCGCCTTCGTCACCGGCGCGGTCTGCCTCCGCGATCGCACTGGTCAGGATCTCCTCAGCGCGCGGCGCATCGCCGCCGTCGTAATACCGGAAGCCGAGCGTGACGAGCAGCCGGCGTCGTCGTGGCACGTCCTCCGGCAACAGCTCGACGGCTCGGCCCAGCAGGTCGATGGTTGCGGCAACATCCGCGCGCGCGTCGGCCCGCTCACCGGCGTCGGCCAGCAGGCTCCCGGCTCGACGCGCCAGCTCCTGCGCGCGGGCGTCGGCCGGGCCGAGTTCGATCCGGTAGCGATAGGCCTGTTCCAGGTGGTAGGCCACGATCTCCTCGTACTCGGACAGGCGATCGGCGGCGACGCGCTCGAGCCAGGCGGCGAACCGCTCATGCAGCTCTGAGCGAGTCTGCTTGGCGAGGGCTTGATACGCGGCATCACGGATCAACAGATGCCGGAACCGATACGCCTCCTCGCCTGCGAACGACGCCTGGTCGGGACGGACGAGCTCCATGCGCATCAGGCTCGCCAGCCGCTCGCGAACCTGCCCGCGCATCGGCTCCGGCGCCAGCTCCGTCACGGCCCCGCGATGGAAGACCTTGCCCTCCACGGCGGCGCGCTCGATGACCGACCGCTCCTCGCCGTTGAGCCCATCCAGGCGGGCCGCCAGGAGGGCCTGGATCGTGGGCGGGATGACCAGCTGATGCATGTCACCCAGGGCGGACCATCCGTCACCGGCCGTCACCAGGAAGCCGTCGTCGATCAGCTTGCCGAGCAGCTCCTCGACGAACAGCGGATTTCCCTCCGCTGCCCGACTGATCTGGCCTCGCATCTCGGGCGGCAGCTCGGTGCGTCCCAGCAGGCTGGCGACCAGCTCCTCACTCTCCACCTCCGACAGGGGCTCGAGCGACATGGTGGTTGCCCACCGCTTGCCGCCGCCCCACGCCGGCCGCTTCTCCAGGAGCTCGGCGCGGGCCATCACGATCAGCAGGATCGGCGCGTCGCGCGTCCAGTCGGCGATGTGCTCGACCAGGTCCAGGAAGGTGGGCTCGCCCCAGTGCACGTCATCGAAGACCAGGACCAGCGGTTGGCTGCGGGCCAGCGCCTCGAACGTCTTGCGGATGGCCCAGAAGATCTCGTCCGGCGCCGGCGGGCTGTCCTCGATGCCCAGCAGACCGCCCACAATTGCCGCGATCCGTTCGGCCTCCGGCTCCGCGCCAAGCACCTCGCGCAGCCGGGCGATCGCCGTCTCCGGCGGGTCACCCTCGGCGATGCCGGCTCCATGGCGGATGGCCTCGGCCACCGGCCAGTAGGTGATGCCGTGGCCATAGGCCAGGCAGCGACCGGTGGCCAGCCGGGCCTGATCCCCCAGCGACGCGGTGAACTCGTCGACCAGCCGCGACTTCCCCACCCCCGCCACGCCGAGGATGGTGAACAGGTGGCAGATCCGCTCCTCGACAGACTCGCGGAAGGCCTCGTCGAGCAGGCGCAGCGGCCGGCGCCGTCCGACCAGCGGCGCCTCCAGCGGACGGACGTGTCGATAGGTGGTGTCGAGCACCTCCATCAGCCGCCAGGCGGGCACTGGCTCGGCCTTGCCCTTGAGCGGCAGCGGCTCGAGCGCCTCGGCGGTGACTGCCGCGCGGACCAGCGCATGCGTGTCCGGGCCGAGCAGGATCTCGCCAGGCGTCGCCGCTGCCTCCAGGCGCGCCGCGACGTTGACCGCGTCGCCGGTCACGATCCGCTGGCCGACGCTGGCGTCTCCGGCCACGACCTCGCCGGTGTTGACCCCCATCCGCCACTCGATGGTGGCGCCCTGGTCGGCGCGGATCTCGGCGTCGAGACTGGCCAGCCGCTCGCGGATCTCGACCGCTGCCCGGCAGGCGCGCAGTGCGTCGTCCTCGTGAAGGGTTGGAACTCCGAATACGGCCATGACCGCGTCGCCGATGAACTTCTCGATCACGCCGCCGTGGAATTGGATCACCGCGCGCATCACATCGAAGTAGCGCGTCATCAGGTTCCGCAGCGATTCGGGGTCGAGCTTCTCCCCCAATGCGGTGGACGAGGTGGCATCGCAGAACAAGATGGTCACCGTCTTCCGCGTCTCGGCTGGAGCGGTGCCTTCGACCGCCAACCCCGTGCCACAAGACCAGCAGAACCGAGACCGCTCGGGGTTGCCGGATCCGCAGCTGGGACAGGCGCGCTCGGCGACGGTCATCGGTCTACATCGTCAATTCGGATAGTCGTAGAAGACCGCCACCTGGCGTCCATCGGGGTCCGCCACCCGGAAGGAGCGGGTTCCCTCCCATCGGTCGCCCGATGGTGGCCCGACCAGCGCGAACCCGCGCTGGCCCAGCTCCTGGGCCCAGGCGTCGACCTCGGAGGCGGTGTCGACCCGGAAGCCAATCTGCATGCCCTCGCGCGTGGCACGCTCGCCGCGGCGGAAGCTGAGCTCGAAGCCGCCCAGCTCCAGGTCGACGCCGGTCTCGTCGCCGGCGCGGCGGCGGAATCCGAATGCCGCCTCGTAAAATTCGGCGACGCGACCCGGATCGGTCGACGCCAGGGCCAGCTGCCCAACGCCACGCATCTTTCTCACGTGCGCCAGCCCCGTTTTCGGCCCAGTTCCCGTCTCTCAGTAACCACGTTGGTTGTAAGCGACACAACCGGGCGCGCGGCGTCTCGCATGAGTATTTGTTGAGCGTGAGTAGGCCGTAGAAGTGTGACTACCCGCCCGAAATAGCCGCTTAGCAGTAACCACATTGCTAGGTGGCGGCAACGCCGGCGCTATCGCCGCTGTCCCCATCCTCGGCGTAGGGCCAGAGCTCGCGCGCCGCGACCCGGCGTCGCAGGTCGGCCACGAACTCGCCCAGCGGCACGCCCTGCATCGACTCGCCGGTCCGCAGCCGCGGGCTGACAGCATCAGCCTCGACGTCCCGATCCCCCACCACCAGCATGACGGGGATCTTCTGCTCCTGGGCGTCCCGCAGCTTGGCCTGCATCCGCTCCGAGCGGTCGTCTACCTCGGCGCGCAGGTCGGCCGCGATCAGCTCGTCGCGCACCCGCGCGGCGTACTCGACGTGCCGGTCGGCGATCGGGATCACCATCGCCTGCACCGGCGCCAGCCAGGCGGGAAACGCTCCCGCGTAGTGCTCGGTGATGACCCCGATGAAGCGCTCGAAGCTGCCGTAGATGGCGTAGTGGATCACCACCGGCCGCTCGAAGCCACCATCGGCCGCGCGGTACTCCAGGTCGAAGCGCTGCGGGAGCTGGTAGTCGAGCTGAATCGTCGGCATCTGCCACTCGCGGCCCAGCGCGTCCTCGACGTAGACGTCAATCTTGGGTGCGTAGAAGGTCGCGCCGCCAGGATCCACCGTGTAGGGAATCTCGCCCGCCTCGAGCGACTCCCGCAGCTTCCCTTCGGCCATCTCCCAGAACTCGTCGGAGCCGAGCCGCTTCTCCGGCCGCGTGGCCAGCTTGAAGGTCGGCTTCAGCCCGAACGGGGCGTACTGCTTCTGAACGAGCGACAGGGCCAGGTTCACCTCGTCGACCACCTGGTCCTCGCGGCAGAAGACGTGGCTGTCGTCTTGGGTCAGCTGCCGGACGCGGAACATGCCGGCCAGCGCCCCGGTTCGCTCGCGACGCATCAGGTTCGAGTAGTCGGAGAAGCGCATGGGCAGGTCGCGATAGGAGCGGGAGGTGGTCTTATAGATGACCATCTCCTCCGGGCAGTTCATCGGCTTCAGGCCCGAGACGTGATCGTAGTCGTCCAGAACGAACATGTTGTCCTGGTACAGCTCCCAATGGCCCGATGTCTCCCACAGCTCCTTGCGCACCACGATCGGAGTACGCACCTCAGAGAACCCGCCGTCGCGGCGGACCTCGCGCGACCAGTCCTCGAGCGCCCGCCACAGCGCCATGCCACGCGGATGCCAGAACGGCGCAGCCGGTGACTCGGGATGGAAGCTGAACAGGTCCAGGTCGCGCCCCAGCTTGCGGTGGTCGCGCTTCTTCGCCGCTTCCAGGCGCCACAGGTATCGATCCAGGTCCTCCTGGGATTCCCAGACCGTGCCGTAGATTCGCTGCAGCATCGGTCGCTTCTCGTCGCCGCGCCAGTAGGCGCCTGCCGAGTTGAGCAGCTTGAAGGGTCCCAGCCTGCCGGTTGACGCCACGTGCGGTCCCCGGCACAGGTCGCTGAAGCCGTCGTGCCGGTAGAAGCTGACGACCCGCGCGTCCTCCTCAGGGAGGTCGCGTACGATCTCGACCTTGTAGTCCTGGCCGTCGCTCGCCAGCTGCTCGAGCGCGGCGGGGCGGTCGAGCTCGGTCCGCTCGAACGGCAGGTCGGCGGCCACCTGCGCGCGCATGCCCTCCTCGATCGCCTCGAGGTCGGCAGGAGTCAGCGCCCGAGGGAGGTCGAAGTCGTAGTAGAAGCCGTCCCGGATGGCGGGACCGATGCCCAGCTTGGCCCCCGGAAAGAGCGAGAGCACGGCGGCTGCCATGACGTGGGCCGCGGAGTGACGCATCGTGTCGAGCGGGTCGTGCGCACCCGCATCGAGGAGCTCGGATGCTTCAGTACGGACCTCGTCTGAGTCAATCGCCATGCGGCGAAGAGTAGCGCACGGCCGGCGTCAGACGGACTTGAAGTGCTCGAACGGCTGACGGCAGTCGGCGCAGTGGTAGATGGCGCGGCACAGGGTCGGGCCGAATGGGTTCTCCAGCGTCGTGTTGCGCGAGCCGCAGTAGGGGCACTCCGCAACGGGCAGCATGGTCAACAGCTGGTCCTCGCCGAAGGATGGACCGATGCGGACCGGTGGCGCGAATCCACTGCCCCGCAGCTTCTCGCGCCCAGCCGGCGTGATCCGTTCCGACGTCCAGGGTTCGCCGAAGCTGACCTCGACCGCCACCTCGTCGGCGATCTCCAGGGCCCGCAGCCGCTCCCCTATCTGCTCGCGCATGATGTCGATGGCCGGGCAGCCGATGAAGGTCGGCAGCAGCTCGACGCTCAGTCGCTCGCCGCCGCCCTGCGTTGGCGCGAAGGCCACCTTGCCGATCACGCCCAGCTCCACGACGCTGATGGCGGGGATCTCCGGATCGGCGATCTCGGCGAGCGCCGACCAGACGGCCGCCTCGCGCGTGTCGCGTGCCGGGGCGCGGGCTACCACGTCGCCCCCTGGTCCGAGCGGGCGACCATCGTGAACTCGCTGTGCAGCCAGGCGAAGTCGTCGCTGCGCCGCGTCCTGCCGTCGCCCGCCGGCGGCGCGGCGCGCTCGGCCTGGGCCGGTACCGGGAGGTCGAGGCTCTCCAGGACCGGCACCACCCGCTCGAGCCATCGGCGGCGGAGGGACTCGAGGTCGTCGGGCAGGATCCCCGTGCTCACCAGGATGACCTCGCCCGCCAGCGGCGCGAAGACGGCCTGCGCGTCAGGCCAGAGCCGCTCGAGAGAGCTGACCAGCCGCTCGCGGGCCTCGCCACCGGCGTCCGCGAGGCGGCGCAGCCAGAGGTCGAAGTGCAGCAGGTGATAGGTCTCCTCGCGCCGCATCTTGGCCGCCAGCTCGGCGACCGGCGCGTACGTCGAGCGGGCGAGCGACTCCAGGCGTGCCGCGTCGGCGTGCTCGTACAGGTAGCGACGCGCCACGGTGAATGCCCAGTCGATGCGCGCGTGATTCATCAGCGCCGCGTGCCGGTAGCCGGCCGGCTCGCGTCCGAATGCGATGCGGTCCGCGTCGTCATCGGTCAGGCCGGCAAGCAGTTCGTACCAGGCCTTAGCATGCCCGATCTCGTCCTGGCTGACCGAGCTCATCGCCACGTCCTCCTCCAGGATCGGCGCGATGCCGGTCCATTCGGAGTCCCAGAAGCCGAGCACGAACTCGTCGTCGGCCAGCGCCAGCAGCAGCTCGGCCAGCGCCTCGCGTGTCGTGGGGTCCAGGG
>DASWIE010000002.1:0-13883 GCA_036397815.1 Candidatus Limnocylindria bacterium | reverse complement strand
GTCGAGCGTCATGGCCAGCTCGCAGCCACCGCCCAGGCACCAGCCGCTGACCGCCGCGATGACCGGCTTGCCGATCCGCCGAACCCGATCCCACTGACCGATGCGGTTCGACCGCAGCATCTCGACGGGCGTCGCGTTCGCCATCTCGTCGATGTCCGCGCCGGCGGCGAACGCCCGCTCGTTGCCGGTCACCACGATCGCCCGCACCGAGTCGTCTCGGTCGAGCTCCTCGAGCGCGGCGCACAGCTCGTCCATCAGCTGCCCGTTCAGGGCGTTGAGCTGCTCCGGCCGGTTCAGGCGCAGCAGGGCGGTCCGCTGCTCCGCCTGGTGCTCGACGAGCACGAGCGGCTCGCTCACGGGATGCCCTCGGCCAGCGCGCTGAGACTGGCGCCGCAGCCCGGGCAGTAGGCGGCGCGCGCGGAGATGCCGGTCTCGCCGCAGGAGGGGCACGTCCGTCCGGCCGCGGCGGCGCGCAGCTCGTCGTAGCGCGGCGCGCGCTTCTCGTGGAAGGCTGACACGGCTTCGCGCGTCTCGTCCGACGTGGAATGGACCGCCAGCCAGTCGCGGGCGTGGGTGACGGTCTGCGCCCAGACCAGGTCGCGCCACCAGTTCAGCTGCGTCTTCGTGTAGCGCAACGCCTCAGGCAGCTTGCGGCGCAGCCCCTCGGCCAGCGCGGCAACGGTGGCGTCCAGCTCGGCGCGCGGCACAACCCGGCTGACGAGGCCCCAGTCGAGCGCCTGGGCCGCCGGGATCTCCTCGCATAGCATCACGATCTCGCGCGCCCTCCGGTCGCCCACCAGCAACGGCAGCCACTGCGTCGCGCCGCCGGCCGGCACCGAGCCGTGCTCCGGCCCGACGTGCCGGATGTAGGCATCCTCGACCAGCACCGAGAGGTCGCACGCCAGCTGGAGCTCATTGCCGCCGCCGACGCAGATGCCGTTGATGCGTGCGATCGTCGGCTTGCCGATGTTCCGGAGCCGGTCATGCATCTCGATGAAGGCGCCCATCCAGCGCCAGTACTGGCCGCTGGTGGCGCCCATCTGAGCCTGCTCGTCGAGATCGGCGCCGGTGCAGAAGGCGCGCTCACCGGCCCCGGTCACCACCACCACGGCTATCGAGTCGTCCCAGGAAGCGTCCTCGAAGGCGCGCCCCAGCTCGCGCAGCGTCTGGAAGTCGAAGGCGTTCATGACGGCCGGTCGGTCGATCGTCACGGTCGCGACGGCGGTCGCCGCGTCCTTGGCATAGCGAATCCGCTCGAGGCCGAGGCCGGCCGGGTCGGAAGGAATCGGCGCGTCGGGCTCAGGCATCAGGATCGGCGTCGGAGGCGTCTGCGCCGGCGTCGCCGGTGGCATCGGTGGCAGCCGCGTCATCGGCCACCAGGAGCGTGACCCCCGCGGTCGCGAAGTTGCGCAGGTCACGCGCGCTCTGTTGGCCCGCGTCGGAGGCGAGCGCCTCGTCGAGGTCGGCCCGCGAATCGAAGGTCATTTCGGAAACCAGGTAGTAGGACGGCAGGCGGCCGCCGACCCCATCGGTCTTGGTAAGCCGAATGCCGCGGATCTTCGGGTAGCGCCGCGCGATGGGCGCATGCACGTCGCGATAATGCTCGTCGAAGGCGTCCGGATCGTCAGGCTGGCTGTAGAGGGCGATCAGGCGAACGGGCACGCTACTTGTTCGCGAAATAGTCGGCGTTGATCTGTGTGTAGTTCTGCCACTGGTCGGGCACTGCATCCTCGGCGAAGATGGCGGTCACCGGGCACTCGGGCTCGCAGGCACCGCAGTCGATGCACTCTTCGGGGTCGATGAAGAACATCGAATCGTCATCGGTTGCGTGGATGCAGTCGACCGGGCAGACGTCGACGCAGCTGGCGTCCTTGACGCCGATGCATGGCTCGGTGATCACGTAGGTCATGCGCGGACTCCGTCGGGCTCACAACGCTTGATCAGCTGAGGTTGAGGATACACCGATGCCGCCGCGTGCTCGGGGCCGGGAGAGTGGTCAGGCGGTCGTCAGCTCGGCGGCTGCCTGGGCGGCATGGAGTGAGGCGAACCCGGGCTTGATCTGCTCGTTGATGATCCGCAGCCGCCCGTCGAACGGCCAGAAGGCCGATTTCATGGCATTCAGGGTCAGCCATTCCATGTCGTCGAGACCGATGCCGAAGGCGCTGGCCAGGGTGGCGAACTCGCTCGACAGGGTGATGCCGCTCATCAGCCGGTTGTCGGTGTTGACCGTGACCCGGAAGCGCAGGCGGCGCAGCAGGTCGATCGGGTGCTGGGCGATGCTGGGCGCCGCGCCGGTGTGCACGTTCGAGGTCGGGCACATCTCGAGCGGTACGCGCCGGTCGCGGACGTAGGCGGCGAGACGCCCCAGGGCGACACGACCGTCCGGCCGCACCACGATGTCATCCACGATCCGCACGCCGTGGCCCAGCCGCTCCGCGCCGCACCACTGCAGCGCCTCCCAGATCGATGGCAGCCCGAAGCCCTCGCCTGCGTGAATCGTGAAGTGGAAGTTCTCCCGGGCGATGAGGTGGAACGCGTCGAGGTGGCGGGTCGGTGGATAGCCCGCCTCGGGACCGGCGATGTCGAAGCCGACGACTCCCTCGTCCCGATGCCGGACCGCGAGCTCCGCGATCTCTACCGACTTTGCCGCCTGGCGCATCGCCGTGATGAGAAGCCCGACCGTGATCGGGCGGCCTTCCGCGCCGCGGCGCAGGCCGGCCAGCATGGCCTCCGTCGCCTCGTCCAGGGTCAGCCCGCCATCGGTCAGCAGCTCGGGCGCCATCCGGATCTCGGCGTAGACCACGCCGTCGGCGGCCAGGTCCTCGACGCACTCGGCCGCCACCCGCTCGATCGCCTCGCGCGTCTGCATCACGGCCAGGGTGTGGCGGAAGCCCTCCAGGTACAGCTCCAGCGACTTGCGGTC
Source organism: Candidatus Limnocylindria bacterium (assembly GCA_036397815.1). Classification (GTDB taxonomy): domain Bacteria; phylum Chloroflexota; class Limnocylindria; order QHBO01; family QHBO01; genus DASQFY01. The sequence goes on along the minus strand of DASWIE010000002.1, from coordinate 10,960 downwards.
GGCACCGCTCGTGAACCAGCGCGCCAGCTCGTCGGGGTCGGTGGTCGGCAGCTCGCGGTAGCCGGCCTCCGCCGCGAGCTCGATCACGCTGCGTGGCCGGAGGCCGCCGTCGAGGTGATCGTGCAGCAGCACCTTCGGCGCCCGCCGGATGGTGGCCAGGTCCACGGCCCGGCGCGGGACGGCGGCGGGCCGCATGATGCTGCTCATGGTGGGGGGCAGCCTAACGTTCGGGCCGACCGCCGACAAGGAGAGGCGCTACCCTGCGCCCATGCCACAGCTCCCCTGGCCATTCGAGCGGCCACCGCTGATCGTAGCCACCGCCACCCCGCTCGCCGATGATGGCGAGCGCCTGGACGAGGAGGCTGTGTGGCCGATGGTCGCCTTCCTCGCCGAGCACGGGGCCGATGGCGCGTTCGCCTGCGGCACCACCGGGGAGGGGATCCTCCTCTCGCTCGAGGAGCGACGGCGCGCGGCGGTCATCTTCCGCGCCGCGGTCCGCGGCCGGCTGATCGTGCACGTCGGTGCGCAGTCGACGCGTGACACGGCGCAGCTGGCCGCACACGCCGCCGAGATCGGTGCCGACGCAGTCGCGGTAATCCCGCCGCCCTACTTCCCGCTCGACGACGAGGCGCTGGCGGCGCACTTCGTGGCGGTCGCCGCCGCCTGCGCCCCGCTTCCCTTCTTCATCTATGCGTTCGCCGCGCGCAGTGGCTATCCGGTTTCGATCGAGGTGGTCGAGCGGGTGCGGGCCGATGCGCCGAACCTTGCCGGCCTGAAGGTGAGCGAGGCGCCGCTGGAGCGCGCCGCGTCCTTCCTTGAGCTCGGCCTGCCCGTGCTCATCGGCTCGGAGCCCCTGCTGCCGGCGGTGATGGCCCGCGGAGCGGTCGGCGCGGTGTCCGGGCTGGCGGCTGCCTTCCCCGACGTGGTGCGGGCAGCGCTCGACCGTCCGGACGCCGATGCGGAGGCCCGGCTCGGCGCGCTGCGCGCGGCCATGGAGGCGCAGCCATTCATCGCATCGGTCAAGCACGTGCTGGCTCGACGCGGGGTCCCCGTACGACCGGACATGCGCGCGCCGCTGCGACCCCTCACGGCAGATGAGGCGGCAAGCCTGGACGAGGCCCTCGATCGACTTGGCGCCGTTCCCGCAACCGCTTAGCGTTCAATCTCGGCGAGCGCCTGGACCGCGGCCTGCCCCACCGCGGTCTCCGGCTCCGTCGAGAGGAGGTAGCGAAGGAAGGACGGCAGGTCGACCATTGTGGCGCGCAGCTCGTCGCCCGGTGGCCCCTCGACGCTGGCCGCCTGGACCGCCGCCGCGGTCAGAAACGCGATGAGCCGAGGCCGGCCCGGTACGCGCGCGTCACCGGCAAGGCGCCGGATCAGCCGCACCGCCGGGACGGTGGCAGGAGGGACCAATCCCTCCTGCAGGAGCGAATCGCCCAGCAGGTCCAACGCGTCGTCGCGGACGCGCTCGTCCTCGGTCAGCAGCAGGCGCAGATGGCGCGGCGTGTCGATCGCACGGCCGTAGGCGTGGTCGAGGGCCGGCCAGGGCGTCGCGCCCAGGTCCGACAGCAGCTCGTCCGCCAGCGGGCTTGGCTCGGCGATTATCCGTTCTCGTCGAATGGAGAGCGCCTCCGCTTCCGGCTCCAGTCCGGCGGGGACGGCGGCGCGCGCGGCCGACAGCACGTCGCTGATCATCTGCGCCACCCGGTTGCCGGCGCCAAGGGCGGACTGCGCCAACCGCTCGATCCGGTCCGCGGTCTCGCGGCCGCCCGCCGGACCGTACTCGCGGCGCTCCTGCCAATAGATCTCGCCCAGCGCGCGAATCGCCATCGGGTGCGTCGCGCCGTACGCGTCGGACAGGATCGCCGCGATCCGCTCCAGGATGAGCATCACCGCGCTCTCGGTTCCGCCCACGCGGGTCACCAGCTTGAGCCGGTGGAGCAGCTCGACCAGGGATGGGTCCGATGGCCCGCGCGCGACTTCCAGCAGCGCGATCGCCTCGCGCAACTGGTCGGCAGCCGCGCCGACGTCGCCGGCCAGGTACGCAACGTCGGCCTCCTCCGTGAGTCGCTCCGCCTCGGCGGCGGCTGCCGCCTGGGCAGGATCGGGCGCGATGCGCTGCGTGATGCGCGCGGCGATCTGGCGAAGCTGCTCCACCGCGCGGTCCGGACCGGGGAGGGCGCTGCGAGGCAGCTCGCCCGTGTCCTCGCCCGGTCGCAGCGCCATGACTGGCAGATAGATCGCCGTCGCCTCGTTCATGCCCTCAAAATCTCCGGCGCTCAGCGCGCTTGCCAGCCCCAGCGCGTTGTCGAGCGTCTCGGGGTCGGTCGGCCCCAGCTCGTTCATGCTGATCACGAAGGCCCGCTCGAAGGGTCTCCGTGCATCCGCCCAGCGGTCCTCAGCCCCGGCCAGATTGCCCTGGGCGGTGAGCACGTAGGCGGTCCAGCGGCTCATCGGTCCGAAATGACGCTCGTGGAGCTCGAGCGCCCGCTCGAGCATCTCGGCCGTGCCGTCCATCTCGTCATCGTTGACGCGGGCCATCGCCACGTTGGTCAGCAGGCGAGCCACCAGCTCGGAGTCCGGGCCAAGCGCGGCCTCCGCCGCGACCAGCGCGCGTTCGTACAGCTCACGGGCGCGAGCACTCGATTCAGGGAGCGACTGGAGCTTCACCGCCAGCGCATTGAGCGTCTCGGCGGTCCGGCGATGGGCGTCGCCAAGCGCGCGCTCGCAACGGCGCAGCGCGTCCTCGTGCGTGGCGATGGCCTCTTCCTGATCGCCGCCACGCCACAACGCCACTCCAACGTTGTTCAGGCTCTCGATCGTCTCCTCGTCGTCCGGCCCGAGAACTTCCGCCCGCAGCTCGTACGAGCGTCGCAGGTGCGGAAGGGCCTGTTCCGTCCGCCCCAGCGTGAGCTCCACCACGCCGAGCAAATTGAGATCCGCGCCAAGACGGGCGGGGTCTCCATCGGCCTCGTCGAGCCGCAGTGCCTCCTCCGCCAGGGCGCGCGCGGCCGGGACGTCACCGATGATGTACAGGCACTCGCCCAGGATCTGCGCGCAAGCCGCGACCTCCCGGGATGCTCCGGCCGCTCGGCTGACCTCCAGGGCACGCTCGGCGAGCCGCTGTGCGGATCGCGGGTCACCGGCATCGACACGCCGGCGTGCCTCGCCCAGGAGGTCGCCGCTCACCCGCCTCAGCCGGTCTCGCCCGGATCGCCCGCCACCGCCATCTGGCCGCCGGTGGCGATCCCCGTCTCCCGGTGGTGCGGTGCGGTGGCCGCGTCGTTCATCTCGAAGCGGCTGGGCGGAGCGGCGGCGGCCAGGCGCGCGATTGATTCGGGCGTGAGCTCGTAGCCGAACCGGATGGCCGCCACGTTCTCCTCGACGAACCGGCGCGGCAGCGAGTCGCGGATCGAGGGCTCGTCGAAGTCGATCGCCGCCAGCCGCAGCAGCCGACCCAGGGCGATCATGTTGCCGAACAGTTCCTTGCCGAAGTGCTCGCTGCCGAGCGTGGCGAACGGGATCTGCTCGTCGCCAGAGCGGCCGAGGCCGAGATCGGTCACCACCTTGCGGCCGCTGATGCGCAGGTGCCCCTTGTCGGCCAGCTTCAGCATGATGTCCGCCTCCTCGACCACCGGGTTGGCGATCGGCACGTCGTCGAAGATGACGAACGCGTCAGACATGGAGCCGCGAACGCTGGAGTCGTAGTCGAACAGGACGGTCACGTGCTTGCCCATGCGGGCCAGCAGCGCGCCGAGCACCCCGGCGATCAGCCGCACGCCCTGGCCGCCGACTCCGTCGAGCGCAATGCGGGTGGTCATCTGGTTAGGCCGATGCCTCCGGATCGTCGACGCCGGCTTCCCGCAGGGCGTCGGCAAGGCTGATCTCGCGCTTCGCCACCCGCAGCTTCAGCTCGGAAGGTAGCTGCTGCATGAGCGCAAGCTTTCGCTGCGCCTCCGCACGCTTTGCCTCCTTCGGGTCCGACGCAGTCGATGACGGGTCCGATGGCGGCGCGGCGTCGTGCGCGGTGAGCGGAGCGGCCGGCTGGGTGTCCCTGCCGAGCGTCCCGCCGATCAGGTTGCGCCCCTCGACGGCGGCCTCCGCCTTCTGCGCATCCAGCTCGGTCGGCTGATCCTGCGTGTGAAGGTCCGCTCCGGTGGCGCTGATCTCGACCTCGCCGGGCGCCACCGGAGCGCCCCCGGGCGCACTTGCACCGGTGCGCAGCCACTCCGGTATCGGCAGCCCTGCCGCGGTCAAGGCCTCGACCAGGGTCAGCTCCTTCTTCGCGACCTGCAGCTTCACCTCGGCCGGGAGCTGGGCCATGAGCGCGGCGCGCTCCTGCGACTCGGCTCGCCGTCGCGCCTTCTCGTCATCGGTGGTCGCGGGCGCCGCGGCGGTGGCCCCAGAAGCCCCGGGGGACGCGGTGGCGGAGGTCATTGGTCCGGCGGGCTGCTCCGGCAATGCCTCTGGCCGCTCTGGAGCTGCGGTCGTCCCAGAGCCGTTGCCGTTCGTGGTGGCCGCCGATCCATCGGTCTCCGGATAGAGGATGCCGATCTCGAACGGGTTGAGGCGGACCGCGTCCTTCCCCGCGCGCTTGTAGGTCTTGCGGTAGAAGCTGAGCATCTCGTTCGCGCTCGCGAAGCCGATACGCCGGCCGTTGTTCTCGATGCACTGGCTGGTGATGTCGACGAAGCTGAAGCCGTCGTGCTCGATCGCCTCGCGAATCACGTTCCGCATGTGCAGCTGGTGGTATACCGTGGTCTTGGCATAGATCGCGTGCGGCGAGCTGCGGACCAGGCCCTGGAGGTTGATCGGCGTGCTCGGGTTGCCGGCGGGGCTGGAGAGCGTCTTGGTGCCGGTGGGGGTGGTCGGGCCGGTCTGGCCGCCGGTCAGGCCGTAGATCTCGTTGTTGTTGCACAAGACGGTGACCTGGGCGTTTCGCCGGATCGCGTGGATCAGGTGGTTGCCGCCGATGCTGGCGGTATCGCCGTCACCCGCCACGACGATCACGTTCATCTCCGGGCGCACCGTCTTGATCGCCTCGGCCACCGGCAGCGTGCGGCCGTGGAGGGTGTAGACACTCTCGTACTTCAGGTAGCTGCCCATGCGGCCGGTGCAGCCGATGCCCGTCACCACGATCGTGTTCGTCTCGTCCAGGCCCATCTCGTCGAGGACCATGGCCAGCTCGATCATGATCGTGCCGATCCCGCAGCCGGGACACCAGATGGTCGGGAACAGGTCCAGCTTCAGGTGCCGCTTGAAGCCGAGCTCGGCGAAGGACGCCTCAGGCATGGACCGATGCCTCCGCGAGTTTTGCGTCCCCGAGACCGGCGTCCTGTCGCCCAGTAACCTGGTTACTGGTAAGCGGGCGCGAGGCTGATATTCGGGCCCTCGACGCGGATTGCTGAGCGTGTCGGCAACCCTCGCGGGCCGGCCAGGCCCGTCCCGGGTCGCTTACCAGTAACCCCATTGCTGAGAGATAGGATCTGGTCCTTCTACCCGACGCTCGGATCACCGCCATGCTCAGCCCACTCCCAGGGGCGAGGGGTCGGCGCGCTCGGTGGGCGCCAGCGGGATCGGGGGCTCCGCGGGACCGCCGCCCAGCACGCGCTCGAGCCCGTCGCGAACGGCCTCCAGGCTGATTCGGCCACCGAGCAGCGGGACGCGCTTCACCTCGCGGCGCAGGGCGAGCTCGACCATGTCGGCGTATTGGCCGTCGTTCGCCTCCATGCAGACGATCGCCTCGTAGCGGTCGGCGATGGCGGCCAGCTCGTCGGCCAGGATGGGGTGGATCCGGATCGGGCGGAAGAGCGCGTATTCCGGAGCCAGCGGCGCCGCCACACGGCTGACGATGCCGTAGCAGATGATCAGCACCTTGGCATCCACGTTCCAGCCGTGCTCGTACAGCGGGTAGCGACCCGCCACCTCGGTATGGCGGTGCTTGGCGTCGTAGTACTGGCGCAGGTACTCGTCGGCGTCCGCCGTGGCCGGCTCGCCGGCATTCGGGCCGTGCTCGTACATGAGCACCCCGGCGAAGAAGCGCGGCTTCCCTGGCTCGTGGCGGCCGAGCGGCGGAATGCTGCGCTCGACCACCGGCACGCTGCCGGCCAGCTCGTCCAGGTCGACCACCTCGTTCAGGTGGGCCACGAAGGTGTCGCTCAGGACCACCACCGGTGATTGCGACTCCTCCGCGGCGTTGAAGGCCTGGACGGTGACCCGGAACGCCTCCTCCACGCCGTTCGGGTAGAAGGCGATCGGGGTGTAGTCGCCGGTGCTGCCGTAGCGCACCTGCATGATGTCGCCCTGCCCTGGCATGGTCGGCATGCCGGTCGCGGGACCCACGCGCTGGACGTTCACGAAGACCGATGGCACCCCGACCTTCTGGGCGTAGCCGATCGCCTCCTGCATCAGGCTGAAGCCCGGGCCTGAGGTTGCGGTGAAGGATTTTGCCCCCGCCAGGCTGGCGCCGATGACCGCGTTGGCGCTGGCGATCTCGTCCTCGGCCTGCAGGAAGCGGAACTCCGGGTGCTCGGCGGTCCAGCCGGAGGCGATGTTCAGGATCTCGGTCGACGGCGAGATGGGATAGCCGGCGTAGTAGTCGGCGCCCGCCGCGATGGCGCCGCGGAAGACGGCCTCGTTGCCCTGGGTGAGCTTGCGGGTCATCGGTCTAGTCCCCGGCGCTCTCGCCCTTGGCCGCGTGGGCCGCGACGGCCATGGGGAGCATCTCGATGGCCAGGTCCGGACAGTAGCGCTCGCACAGGCCGCAGAGGATGCAGTTCTCCTCTTCGATGATCGCGTCGTTGCGCAGGACGAGCGTGTCCTTGGGGCAGATCTCGACGCAGATGTCGCAGCGCTTGCAGAAGACCGGGTTCCAGCTGATGTTCGAGTAGTCGACCCAGCGGATCCCGTCCTTGTGGTCGTCAGAAATACCGGAGCCGAAACCGATGGCCCCCGCAGCTCGGTCGCGTGTCATGGGACGCGGATGATACGCCGATCATTCCGCGGGGCGTGGCGCCGACGCAACGGAGCCGCGGCCCGTGGCCACGGCTCCATGCTCGCTCCCGACGAGGTGTCAGTCGAGCTGACCTCGGATCGCACCCGCCCCGAAGAGAGGCGTGCTGTGGACGTTGACGTAGTACATCGCCGGATTCGCAGCGATGGCGCCGGCGTCGGAGTCGACGACGCAGCCGTGATTATTCCCTTGACTGTCGAAGGATGCACCGACGAAGAGCGGCACGAGAACCCCGGCAGCCTGCTCCGTGGTTGCAAGCCCGTGGATATGCGAGGCGACGACCGTCCCATCCACGCGGGCCCAAGAGACGGACCAGCAAATCGTGTCCGTGGCGGGCATGATGAGGATCGTCGCGTGGCCGACAGCGTTGAGGTCCCCGGGATTGGGCCGCTCCGCCTCGCCGGTCAGCTGGGTACTGAACACCCAGACGGGTCGCGCCGCGAACGCAGCCCCGACAGTGATGCCAAGCAGCAGGGTCAGTGCAGCGAGCATTGCGACGAGTGTCCTGCGGATCATGGGAACGTTCCTCCTGCGGTGAATCGCTTCGGGCACGGTGGGGCAGCACGAAACGCGCCTATATCAAGTTAAGTACGGAATCGGTTGCGCTTCGTTGCGTGGACGCACCGGGAATCTCAGCCTCGTTGGTCCTGCATGGGCGAGTCATACGTCGGCTACCATCCGGCCGATGCACCTGATCTGGCGACTGCGCCGCCGCGCCCCCCTCCTTGCCCTGGCGCTGGCCCTCTCTGCGTGCGCATCCCCCACCGTCAGCCCGACGCCGACCGCCATGCCAAGCCCGACACCTGAACCGACCCCGACCCCCTCTCCCACCCCCGAACCGGTGGTCGAGTTCCCGCTAGTGGTAGTGACCGGCTACACGAACCTCAGGGCGACCATCACCTTGGAGGAGTTGCGCGCAACGACTGGCGTGATCAGGCCCTGTGACACGGACGCAAGTACGTTCGAGGATTTCATCGAGCTCCCCGACTGCTTGCCGGCCGATGAGATAGCCAATCACCTGGCGGCGAACCCTGCCGCCATGGCCCTCCTGCCACCCGGCCTCGTGGAGCCAGCGACCAAAGTGCTGCCCCTCGACGGCGCCGATCTCTTCGGTGGGCCGACCGCCAGGAGCCAGGACTACCCGCTTGTCGGGCACGCCATCGGTCTGCCGGAGGAATGGACCGACTATGACCCGGAGCAGGTTCGCACCCTCATCTCGTTGGGCGACTCCTGTCCGGACCGCGGCGTCGCCTTCCAGGCGATCACCCTGGGCAAGGGCTGGGACTACGTCTTCGGCGGCGGACGGGCACGCTACCTGCGCGTTTATCCGAACCCGGCGCCGGCCGGGCAGGTCGGCAACGGCTACCTCATCGTGGACGCCGTGGCGGACGGCGACGCGGGCGCGGTGGCACGCCTGGTGAGCGGCGCCGACGTGACGCTCGACGACTTCGAGTGCCCAGTGGTCGACGGGTTCACGGTGAACCAGGGCGTAGTGTTCAGCATCGACCCGGCAGTGCTGCCGCGGCTGCGCGACACGTACGGAGTCGACGCCGTCACCCTCGCAGCCAACCACCTCTTCGACCGTGGCACCTCCGGCTTCCTGGAGACGCTGGACAAGTTCGCGGCGGCAGCCATCCCGCGCACGGGCGCCGGGGTCGACCTGAACGACGCGTTGACACCGGCGGTGCTAGAGGTGAATGGCCTCCGTTTCGCGCTGGTCGGCTTCAACGAGGTGCCCGGCTCACTCGCGGCCGCGCCCGGCCAGCCCGGCGTGGCGTGGTTGACGGAGGCGAACATCCGTGACGCCGTAGCGCGCGCCCGCGAGGCCGGTGACGTGGTGATCTGCTCGCCGCAGTGGTGGGGCGGCGCCGAGTACCACGGCGACTTCACCGCCTCGCAGCTCGCCCAGCAGGATCTCTTGTTCGAGGCGGGGTGCGACCACATCCTGGGTCATGGCACGCACTGGTCTGGACCGATCGACTTCGTGCCCCGCACCGAGGGTGGGCCGCACTTCACGATCGGGAGCCACGGCAACTTCCTGTTCGGGCAGGGCTGGAGCCAGCAGACCCAGGAGGGCGTCATCGTGGAGCTCGCCTTCCGCGACACGACACTGATACAGGCCAGGCTGCACCCCTACATCATGCTCGACCAGGCACAGACGAACCTGACCCGCCCCGAGACCGATGGCTCCTACGTCCTGCAGCGCATCTTCGAGAACAGCGACGTCACGTACTGAGCCGGCGGCGGATCTCCCCCTCCCAGTCCGGGAAGTAGCGCCGGATCACCATCAGGTCGAAGCGACGCAGGATCGACTCGCGCGGCTCGCGCTCCAGCAGGAACTCGAACGACGCCCGCACCAGCGCCTCAGGATCTGCGGTGCCCGGCGCCAGGCTCGCGAGCGTCGCGGCGCTTACCGCGACCTCGTGGGTCGTGGCCCCGGGGTCGTCGCCCACGGTCACTTCGCAACGCCACCCGGCACCGACGGGCTCGCAGCGGACGTCGAGCGCGTGGGTCACGAGCCGTCAGGCGATAACGGTTCGGCGGGCCGGTCTGTGGGCCGCGGGCCGCGCGGCTCGAGCGGCGCGGCCTCGGGCGAGGGACCCGGGACCTCCGCCTCGCGCGGCCGACCGCTGACCATGGCAACCACCGCCCCAATGATGAGGGCCGCCGCCAGCAGGGTGCGTGGGGAGAACGACTCGTTCCGGAACAGGAGGCCGAGCGCGACGGCCACCACCGGGTTGACGTAGGCGTAGGTCGCCACGGTCGTGATCGGCACGTGGTTGAGCAGCCAGACATAGGCGGTGAATGCCAGCATCGAGCCGAAGACGATCAGATACCCGAGCCCCACCAGCGAGGCCACCGAGACCGCCGCTGGGTCGGTGCGGCCGAGCTCCCCGATCAGCAGCCCCACCGCGACAAGAGCCATGCCGCCCGCCAGCTGCTCCATGCCGGTGCCCAGCAGGGCGTTGGACGGCAGGGGTCCACGTCGGGCGTAGAGCGAGCCTGCCGCCCATGCGATGGCGGCGACCACCAGCAGGCCGATCCCGACCGGGTCGAGCGCGTCGAGCTCGGTCGACGGCAGCAGCAGGATCGCCACGCCCACCAGGCCGACCGCCAGGCCGCCGACTGCGAGCATGCTTGGGGCCCGCCTGGTGAGCAGCGCGTCGAAGACGCTCATCCAGATAGGGACGGTGGCGATGATCACGGCGGCGATTCCGGAGGGGATCGTCTGCTCCGCGAGCATCACCATCCCGTTGCCGCCCAGCAGGAGCAGCCCGCCCACGACCAGGGCGGTGCGCCAGTGGACGAGACGGGGTCGCTCCAGTCGCGGCGCCTCCGGGTCGCGCCTCCGCCGCCATCGGTCCTGGGCAGCGAGGAATGCGACCAGGAGCCCACCTGCGACCAGGAACCGCGCACCCGCGGAGAGGAGCGGCGGCAGGGTCTCGACCACGTACGCTATCGCCAGGTAGGTGGAGCCCCAGACGATGTAGACGGTGCCGAGCGCCAGCGCGACGGGCAGCAGCGACGAGCGGGAGGCGGCGGGGGTCATGGCCGCATTGTGCCGGACTGGCGGATCGGCTGTGGCTGTGCCACAGACTCGCCGTTCCGGCCGGGGAACACGCGGCGATCACATCGGCCAAGTTGGCGCATGAAGTTGGCCGCGGGGATCATCAGACGTTCCGTACGGGCATCGTCCCGCCCCGATCGGGTCCGAATTGGCCGATAGGATCGCAGGGCGTTCCTAGGTGCGGTCTTGACCGCGATGTGAGACGGGTCGATTCCCCGGACATCCGTTCGTCGTCAGAATGATGGCGGCGACCGGCCCGCCCGACCGGAGCAGTGGAGGCCTGACAATCGATGAAATACATGATCCTGATCGCCGGCCCGGAAGGCGACCGCAGCGCGGTGGACGAGCAGGCGCGCGCGGCCACCTACCAGCAGATCCTC
>DASWIE010000001.1:0-4753 GCA_036397815.1 Candidatus Limnocylindria bacterium | reverse complement strand
GCGATGAGCTCCAGCTCGTCGCGCCCGAAGACCTTGCCGGTCGGGTTGTGCGGGCTGTTCAGGACGAGTCCGCGGGTGCGCGGCCCGAACGCCGCTCGCAGCTCGGACCCGTCGATGCTCCAGTCCGGCTCGTGCAAGGTGACGTAGCGCGGCACCGCGCCCGAGAGGATCGCGTCGGGACCGTAGTTCTCGTAGAACGGCTCGAAGACGATGACCTCGTCGCCCGGATCGAGCACGGCCATCATCGCCGCGATCATTCCCTCCGTCGCGCCGCAGGTCACGGTCACATCGGTCTCGGGGTCCACCAGCCACCCGGGGTAGTGGCGCGCCGTCTTGGCGGCGATCGCCTGACGGAAGTCGCGGGCGCCCCAGGTGATGGCGTACTGGTTGATATCGGCGTCGATGGCCGCGCACGCCGCCTCCTTGAGCTCCGGGGGGCAGGCGAAGTCCGGGAAGCCCTGAGCCAGGTTGACCGCGTCGTGCGCCATGGCCAGCCGCGTCATCTCGCGGATGACGGATTCCGTGAAGGAGGCGGCCTTCCGGGAGATGTCGGTCATCGGGTGTATCTTCGCCCATCCTGCGGCGGAGGTTCGCCTACGTCCCCACGTTCTGCTTCGTGGGCAACGGGGACGGCAGACCGATGCGCGGGGACCGCCCCCCAGCTCCGATTACTTCGAGCGGACGGTTGTCTCGTTGGATGGCGGGCTTGGCCCATACGCGTTCCAGGCGGTGACGTAGTAGGTGTAGGTCGTGCGGCGCGCGACGGTGGTGTCCCTGAACGTCGTGGTCGTCCCGTCCGGATTGCCGATCAACGTGAAGGACGTCTCGGTCGGCCCGCGGCGATAGACGAAGTACGTGGCGATCGGGCTGCCGCCGTCGTTGACGGGCGCCGACCACGCCAGATCAATCGCGTTCGCCGCGCCCCTCGCCTTCGTCGCGGTGAGGTTTAGGGGCGCGTCAGGGGCCGTCGTCTCCGAAGTCGGCGTCACCGTCACGGCGTTCGAGAAGGCGCCGATGCCGGCGCCGTTCACCGCCGCCACCCGGTACGTGTAGGCGGTGCCATTCGCAAGGCCATAGTCGATGTGGAACGTCTGGTCGCCCGGCGTAGAGGCGAGCAGCGCTTCGGGTCCGGCCGCCACGCTCCGGTAGACGTCGTAGCTGCTGATCGCGCTGCCGCCGTCGTCCTCCGGGACCGTCCAGCTGAGCACGGCCGCGCCATCGGACGCCGCGCCGAGCAGAGTCGGCGCGGATGCCGGCTCGATCGGTCCAGCGGTCAGCCCGTTCGAGAGCGCGCCTGTGCCGATCGCGTTCACCGCCGCGACCTGGTACCAGTAGGCCTGGCCGGTTTCCACCGTCGAGTCGACGTAGCCCTCCTGCATCCCAACGGTCGCCAGCAGGCTGATGCTGTCCGAGGACGGACCACGCCACACTTCGTAGCCGGTGATCGCGCTGCCGCCGTCGCTGGCCGGCGGGTCCCAGGCCAGCGTGACGCTGTCGACGCCGCCGGTGGCGCTGGTCAGGATCGGCGCGCCCGGAGCAGTCGGCTCTTCCGATGGCGGTGGAGGCGGCGGCGCACCGATCGCCTCGGCGGCGCGCAGCGCGTGGGCCAGCACCTCGGGGATGCCATCCGGGTCGTCCGGCCAGGTCCCCTGCCCGGCGCAGCCCGCGGTGCCGTCCGCGTCCGCGGCCTGGCCGTTCGGACACTCGCCCGTCAGCCGCAGCACCTCAATCGCGCGCGCCGGGGTGAGCGACGGATCGACAGCGGCCATCAGCGCCACGACGCCGGCAACGTGTGGAGTCGCCATGCTCGTCCCGCTCGAGGTCGTGTAACCGCCACCGGTCCAGGTCGAGTACACCTGCACGCCGGATGCGATCACGTCAACCGACGCGCCGTAATTGCTGAAGAAAGCCATCGTGTCGTCGCACTCGGTCCAGAACAGATCGGGCACGAAGCCACAGCCCGCCAGGCCGCCTGGATTCCCGTCGAAGTCGGCCAGCGCCGACACTCCGATCACCTCCGGGAACGCGCCCGGCACGAAGTTCCCGGCGTTCACGGCCGAGTTGCCCGCGCCCGCCACCAGCGTGATGTTCGCGGCGCTGGCACCGCAGATCGCCGCATGCAGCGCGTCGCTGGCACAATCACCCCACGCTCGCTCCTCCCCCCAGCTCATGTTGGCGACGTCGACGTCGTTGGCGGGATCGGCGTCGAGGTTGAGCCCCGTGATGTAGTCCAGAGCACAGAGCGCGAGCGCCTCCGACGACGCACCGGAGTCGGTGAACATCTTGACCGCCACCAGCCGCGCCTCGGGCGCGACGCCCACGACGCCGACCCCGTTGAGCGGTGCAGCGGCCGTCCCGGCGACGTGGGTCCCGTGACCGTACCCGTCGTTCGGCGGCAGGGTCCCGTCGACGCAGTTGCGGCCCAGCGCGCCGTCGATGGTGGCCACGAGGTCCGGATGGTCGAGGTCGATCCCGGTGTCCAAAACCGCGATCCGCGCGCCCGAGCCGCGGAAGCCTGCCTGGTAGGCACCGCCGCCGTCGGTGCGATACGCCGAGATGCGCTTGACGCCGAACGGCAGTGTCTCGGTGAGCTCGAGAGATCTGTCCGGCTCGACCGATACCACCCGCGGGTTGTTGCGCAGCGCCTCGGCTGCGACCGCCGAGCCGCGCATCTGGAAGCCGGTGAGCGCATGTCGGTAGACGTGCCCGACCTCACCACCCGCCGCGCGGGCGAGACCGGGCGCCTCGGCGCCCGCATCGGCTCCGGGCACGAGCATGACGATCCACGAGTCGGCCAGGAGCACATCGGCCTCGCCGGCCGCATCCGGTGACGGCGACACGCCGAGCGTGAGCGCAGGGGTGACCAGGCCCGTGACCAGGGCCAGGAGGGTCAGCAGTATTGAAGCTCGGGCGGCGCGGTTCGGGCGCATGAAGAGATTCCTCCGCGCACCGATTGTCCGTCGCGGACCAGCAGTTGGAAACTGGTCGCGAGGCCCCCGCACCGCCCCGAACCGCGCGATTCGTTCCTCAAGGGTCACGTCGGGGACGCTGTACGACGGGACCGCCTCAATGGTCAGGCCGTCGTCGGACCCGAACTCCATCCTCAGCCCACCAGACAGGCGACTCAACGGCGGGATTCAGGGCGGTCCAGGCCGTGATCGCCATCGGCGCCGTGCTCAACCTGTTCACGGCCTTCCGCCTGCTGCAGACCGAGTCACTGGCGGCCCTGGGATCCGATCAGCTGCACGCCCAGGTGCTGGTGCTCCTGAGCTCGTTCGGCTACGAGTGGAGCCTGGCCCTGGTCATCTTCGGGATCCACCTTGGCCTGCTCGGGTACCTGGTGTATCGGTCCGGCTACATCCCCAGGCTCGTCGGGGTCGCGCTCGCCATCGCCGGCATCGGCTACGTCGTCTACAACCTCCGGCCGTACCTGTATCCCGACGCCGAGATCGGCTTCGTCTTCGCCGCGTTCTTCGGCGAGCTCGTCTTCCTGGTCTGGCTCGCGATCTGGGGATGGAGGATCCCCGAACCGATCCCGACGCTGACCCACTAACGGGGGTCCGCCGAGGCCACGACGATCTCGAGTACCAGCGTGCGATCGGCCGTCCCCGCGCTTCTCATGCTGTTCGGGTCCTCCCTAGCCGGTCGACGAGGCTCAGGGAACTCAGTCCCGCCCGGCGCGGAGCTGCAAGCTCCTGCCGCACGCTTGCCAGGCGCGATGACCAAGGACCCTTGGCAATGTGACAAGTGGACCTGTCACCCAGCCTGGGCTCGCGCGATCGTGGTGGTATGAGAAGCCGCTCGCATGTCCTCCGCAACCGGCTGCGCGTCGCGCGTGCCGAGCGGGACGTGTCGCAGGCGGAATTGGCGCGGGCGGTCGGCGTGAGCCGCCAGACGATCAGCTCGATCGAGACCGGGCAGTATTGCCCGTCGACCGTGCTGGCCCTGGGTCTGGCCGACGCTCTGGCCACTCCGTTCGATGAACTGTTCTGGCTGGAAGGAGCACGCAATGGATCGACTGTTGGTGCGTGACGAGCGCGAGGTGAGCGTCGACCGCGCCGCTGATCGCCTCGCCTATATCGTCCTCTCGTTCGGGCTGCTGGCCGTCGTCGCCTATCGCAGCTTCGTGGATGGGACAGCCTCCTGGGAGCTGCTCGGGCTGGTCCTGTTGGGCGGAGCGGTAAGCACCGCGTATCGGCTCTGGCAGGGTGTCCTGTCGCGCCAGGCCGTGCTCGTCCTGGCGCTGACGGCGATCATCGCCCTCGTGGTTGGCGCAGTCGTGGTCCTCGGCCTTCGCTCTTGAGCCGATGACGACGCGCGCCATCGGGATGGTCAGGCTTCCACTCCCAGTGGGCCTCGGCCGCCATGCCAGGCCGTGAACGTGCGCAGCGGTGGGAAACCCCGGAGCCTTGCGTCGGGGAGTAGATCGGCCTCAGACGCGGCCCCTGGGAACCGTGTGCCAGTACGTCTTGTTGAACACGATCTTGCCCAAGTGCCAGAGGTGATTCGGCTTGGGTGGGCGCGGCGGATGGTCGTAGTCGAACTGGAGCAGCGTGCCCTTGCCGTCGCCGATCTCGAAGAAGCACATCACCTTGCCGAGGTAGTCGCCGCGCCGGCGATCGACCTCGCGGCCTTCGACGGCGGCCACGATCCGCTCCGTGACGACCGGCGCCTCGAAGTGGGCGGTCGAGCCCGCCTTCGACAGCGGCAGGTCGGTCGCGTCGCCCAGGGCGTAGACGTTCGGCCGGCCGCC